>JBOHRF010000427.1:0-4501 GCA_050732575.1 Longimicrobiales bacterium | reverse complement strand
CAACGACTCAGCGTTTTGCTGCGGTTCGCTGGTCCAGATGGTTGCGCGTTCGCGCAGCAGCAGCGCCATGGGCGAGCTGCGCAACGGTACTTTGCCCGATCCGTTCATGGGTGTGCGCCGGCCCCAAGTCACGCGCCCGCTCAAACACAACACGTCCAGGTACTCGGGTATGTAGTCCGCGCAACGCGCCGCCAACACTTCCGTTTCCCAGGCGCCCGCCGGTACCTCGTAGCCATCGAGCTGCGTGATGGCGGCGGCCAGCCCTTCGGGGCCGTTCAGCTTGCGATCGCCCGCCACGTGCTGCCAGTCGAGCAGGAAGCGCATGAAGTCGGCAGCAGTGACCGGCTCGATCTCCGCGCGCAACTTGTTCAGCGTGTAGCGGTGGATGCGCGCAAGCAGCCGGCGATCGCACCATTGTAAGGGCGACGGCGAGGAACTTCTGGGCGCAGTCGTGGGCACTGTTGTGATGAAGTTGCCGCGCAGGATGCGGCCTTCGGCCTCCAGCGCGAGCAGTGCCTGCTCGATCAGATTGGCGTCCTCCAACTCGAGGTAGCGGGCCAGGCGCTCTGCCGTTACCGGCCCCAGCACTTCCATGCGACCGCGCACCAACTCGCGCGCCGCATCGTCAGGCGTCCACTCCGCGCGCAGCGAGGCTGGTAACTCCGGTAGCGTTTGCTGTGGCACAACCGCGTGGACTTCCAGAATCCTCTCGGTGGGAACCAGAATCCTTGTCGTCGCCGTCGCCCTTCCCCACACGGCGCGTCCCGAGCGAACCAGCTCTTCGAACCAACCAAACCATTCCGGCTCGCGCACTTCATCCTCGCGGATGAAGCCAGCCAACAGCAGCGCATCGTGTAGCTCATCGGCATTCGATGCGATGGGCCATGCCTCTTCGCAAACGCGTTCGATGGCGACGGGGTCGAGTGCACCCAGGTCATCGGCGCTGCGCGTCTCAGTGGCGCGGCGCGTGTACACGGCGCGCGTGCGGCGCTCCTCGAGCGGTGCATCGTCCAGGAACGTGTAGACGGCGGAGTTCAGGATCTCGTGGCAGAAGACGGAGGGCTCGGGTGTGTCGCGACCCGTGCAGCGCAGGTCCCCCGCCATGATCTTGTTCAGATAGCGAATCAGCTGCGGCAGATCCATCGCCTCTTCCAGGCAATCCCGCACGCTTTGATCGACCAGTGGATGGTCCGGCACTTCCCGCGCCCCCTGGATGTTCTCGAAGCAGGCGGCTGCATCCGGGAAGACGGCGGCCAACAGATCTTCCGCGTACATACGCTGCACCTGCGCGGGCACCTTCACACCATTGCGATTGCGTGGCACGGCCAGAGACAACGTAGAGCTCCAGCGCCAGCGCGTCTCGAAGATGGGTGAATCGAGCACGGCCTGGATCAGCGTCTCGCGCACCGTGTTGGGATTCAGGTAGCGGAAGACATCGGTCAGCGGGAACGAATGGGAAGGCCCGAGTGACAGCACGATGCCTTCTTCCGTGGCCGCCGCTTGCAGCTCGAAGTTGAAGCTCTGGCAGAATTTCTTGCGCAGCGCCAGTCCCCACGCCTTGTTGATGCGACTGCCCAACGGCGCGTGCAGGATCAACTGCATGCCGCCTGCTTCATCGAAGAAGCGCTCCAGCACAAGCGTGTCCGTAGTGGGCACAACGCCTAGCGAGCGCTTCCCTTCTCCGAAGTATGCCGCGATCTGCTCCGCAGCCGAGCGCGTCACCTGATATTCGTCCATCAGGAACGCAATCGCAGCATCGAGATCGGTCTCGCTGCGCGGCGCGTCCGGCCCTGGCAACAGGGGATCGAGCGAGGCGCGCAATTTCGACACCGCCGCGCTCAGCTCATCACTCCTCGCCGGTGCTTCACCAAACCAGAATGGAATCGATGGCGGCTGGCCCTCCGCATCGGCCACGCGCACCACGCCATTCTGGATCTGCAGGATGCGCCACGATGTGTTGCCCAGCTGGAAGATGTCGCCCGGCATCGATTCAATGGCGAAGTCTTCATTCACCGAGCCGATGGTCAAGCCATCGGGCTCCAGGATCACGCGGAAATCGAAGACTTCGGGAATCGCTCCGCCGGAATTGATGGCCATCATGCGCGAGCCCTTGCGGCCGCGCAGCACGCCGTTCACAGCATCGTGATGTACCAGCGCCGCGCGCCGCCCACGCCGCGTGGTGTAGCCGCGCGCCAGCATGCCGACCGTGTCATCAAACTCCGCTCGCGTCAGCTCGCGATACGAATACGAACGCCGGAACAGATCGAAGAGACCTTCTTCCGACCATTCCTCGGCCGACGATTCCGCCACGATCTGTTGGGCCAGCACATCGAGCGGCTTCTCCGGCACGATCACGCGATCCAGCTCACCTTCGCTCACGGCCTGCACCAGCGCCACACACTCGACCAGATCGTCGCGCGTCAGCGGGAAGATACGGCCCTTGGGCAGACCACCCACCGTGTGGCCCGAGCGGCCGACCCGCTGCAATAGCGTGGCAATGCGATGCGGCGAGGAGATCTGACAGACCAGGTCGACGTGTCCGATGTCGATGCCCAACTCGAGCGATGCCGTGGCCACCAGCACCTTGAGCTGACCGTTGCGCAGCCGCTCTTCCGCATCCAACCTGACTTCCTTGGCCAGACTGCCATGATGCGCGGCCACGTGCTCTGCACCCAGCCGCTCGCTCAGATTGAACGCCATACGCTCGGCCAACCGCCGTGTGTTCACAAAGATGAGCGTCGTACGATGCTCGGCGATCAGCTCCAACAGCCGCGCATACACTTCCTGCCACACCTCGCCCGCCATCACCGCTTCCATGGGTGAGTTGGGCAGCTCGACGCGCAGGTCGATACGGCGCCGGTGGCCATGGTTGACGATCGTAGCGGGCGTAACGGGCGTAACGGGCGTAACGGGCGTAACGGGCGTAACGGGCGTAACGGGCGTAACGATCGTAGCGGACGTAACGGGGTGGTGGTTTCCGTTTTCCCTATTTGTTCCCGACACGCCCGACACGCCCGACACGCCCGTTACGCCCGTCAAAAACGCAGCCACGCGCTCGATTGGCCGCTGCGTTGCGGACAGCCCAATACGCTGGAGCTTCCGCCCCGCAACGTGGTCCAGCCGCTCGAGTGAAAGGGCGAGGTGCGCGCCGCGCCGCGATTCGATGACGGCATGGATTTCATCGACAATGACGACGCGTGCCGTGCGCAACATCGCGCGTGAGCGCTCCGCGGTGAGCAGGAGATAAAGCGATTCAGGCGTGGTGACCAGGATGTGCGGCGGCTTCTTCAGCATGGCCGCACGTTCCGATTGCGGCGTGTCGCCGCTGCGCACGGCCGCGGAAATGCGCACGGCTGGATAGCCCAGCTCTTCTGCAATCTCGCGGATCTCGCGGCGCGGCTCGGCCAGGTTCTTGTGGATGTCGGCGGACAGCGCCTTCAGCGGCGACACGTACACGACGCGCACTTCATCGGGCAGCTCGCCGCGTGTCAAACCTTCGCAGAACAGCTCATCGATCGCGGTGAGAAACGCCGCCAGCGTTTTGCCTGAGCCCGTAGGCGCGGCAATGAGTGTGGGCGAACCTGCGCGGATCGAATGCCAGCCATCGACCTGTGCTTCCGTGGGTGGAAGCACACGGACTGCCCCGTCGGACTCGACGCGGAAGCGCCGGTTCCACCACGCAGAGATAACCGGATGGAAATCGGAGGGAAGCATCGCTCCAAATATACCCCGAAAGGGCCCGCCCGGCACCTGTGTGCGGGCGCGGGCCCGGGCCCGAACAGATGAAGTAACGTCATGGTGGCTGCGGCCGCCCAGGGGTGGCCCGGTTGTGCGTCGATCGGGTCAACGACAGCAACGGCATAGCGGTGGTTTGACGGCCGTCTATCTTACACTGTAAGTTTTGTAATCCTTACAGCGTATGTCTGGATGGACCAGGCGGGCGGACTCCCTTCCCAGGACGGCACAAACATGGTGCTGTGGCAACGGCTGCTGGTGGCGGGACTGCTCGCCAGCGCCCCCTCTCTGGCCGAGGCGCAGGGCGAATCTGAGGCCGTGTTCCGCCGGCGCTTCGTGGGCAGCTCGGCATTCGTACTGGCGAACCTCCTGCCCAACCCGCCGTCGTTCTATCAGTTGAATTACGGCTACTGGCTGACCAGGAAAGATGTGCTCTCCCTCGAGGCCATCACCTGGACGTATGATGCGCCGCTGGGCATCCCGTACGGGTCTTCCAAGGGCGCGCCCGAAGAGGCCTACCCGGGTTACGTCAGGGGATACGGGGCTGGACTCGCATACCAGAGGTTTCTCTGGAAGGATGCGTACACGGCGCTGCACGCCGCCCCGCTGTTCTAGAAGTACATAGACAATGAGAGCGAGGAGATCCAGAACGGCTTCCAGTTGTTTCTCACATTGCGGTTCGGCTATCACGTCCGGCTCTTCTCGGACCGCTTCTTCCTGGAGCCCTCGGTCGCGTTCACGCATTGGCCGATCGACACAAACGTGC
>JBOHRF010000426.1:0-4515 GCA_050732575.1 Longimicrobiales bacterium | reverse complement strand
CGTTGATGGTGCGGCTGGGCCGGATTCGAGAATACCGAGAGATGTTCGAGGAGGCCTATCCGGGCACAACGTTTCGAGAATATGACGTTCGCGCACGCATCGAACGCGATTGCGGGCTTTTTCGTGTCCCGGCTGGCCTTCAACCGCACGCCCTGGGATCGTTTCCTGACGGGTGATGACCGGGCGCTCAGCCGTACAGAGTTGCGCGGCGCGCGCAGCTTCATGACCGTGGGCAGCTGTTCGGGCTGCCACGAGGGAGCGGCACTCACGGGCGGCTTCCGCAACGTGGCGCTCGCGCAGTTTGGTCCGGGCAAAGGCAACGGTCCGGCCGGCAACGACGACTTCGGTCAGGAGAATGTCACGGGCGATCCGGACGATCGTTATCGCTTCCGCACGTCACCGTTGCGCAACATAGAGATCACCGCGCCCTATGGTCATGCAGGCCAGTTCGTGGAGCTGCGCGACTTCGTCGATCATTACAGCGAATCGGCACTGAAACTGCGCAACTACGATCGGTCGCAGATCGAGCGGCGGCTGCGGAATACGGTGGTGCCGAACGTGGAGGAAGTGCTGGCCACGCGCTCGCGGACACTGGATGGATTGGTCTTTACGGTGACCAACGAGATCACAACGTTCTTGAAGGCACTGACGGATCCCAGGGCGCGATTCCTGGACGGAATGATCCCGGATCGCGTACCCAGTGGGCTGTCTGTGGAACGCGTCCGGCGGCGCTAGACTCGGCTCAGTTTGGGCGGGTCGGCCACGTCCCGGCGCTAGCGAAAGACTCACGGCATAACCTGCAACCAAGAGAGCCGCCGCGCCCGCGGCCACCAACGACCAGCGGTGGTGGCGCGCGAACTCGCGCGTGTGCAGTCGGCGCAACTCCGAACGCGCTGAAACGGGACGGCCTTCGAAGAATCGGTCGATGTCTTCCACCAGGTCAGCGACGCTTGGATAGCGTTGTTGAGGATCCTTGCGCAAGGCCTTGAGCGTTATGGCGTCGAGATCGCCGCGCAGTACGCGCGCCGCCTGTGCGCACCAGTGACTCCATGGTATCCGCACGCAGGATGGCACGCGATGGTCGCTCGGGTTCTGCCTCGAGCACAGCTCTGCGCAACTGACTCTCGCCGCTACTACCATCAAAGGGACGCCTTTCGGTGAGCAGCTCGTAGAGCAGTACGCCCAGCTGGTAAATGTCAGTGGCAAAGTTCACTGGCCCACCGCGCAGCTGCTCGGGGGCCGCGTGGGAAGGTGTGACCCAGCGCTGGCCGCTGCTGGTGCGCAGACGACTGGACGCACCATCCGCCTGGGCCAGCACTTTGGCAATGCCAAAATCGACCAGCTTCACCTCGCCGCTGGCCGTGACCAGCACATTCGAGGGCTTCAGATCGCAGTGCACCACCTGGTAGTCGTGCGCGTGGCCCAACGCTTTGGCAACCGTCCGTACCAGGGCAAGACGATCCTGTATTCCCAGCCGGTGTTCATTGCAGTACACGTCGATGGGACGACCATCGACAAACTCCAGGATCATGCAGGCCTGGCCGTCATCGGTCACGCTGGCTGCCACCAGGCGCGCGATATTCGGATGATCGAGCGTCTGTAAAATGCGCCGCTCCTGCTCGAAGCGTCGAATGACATCCGCGCTCGCCACCCAGGGATACATGAGCTTGACGGCTACGCGTTCGCCGTCCGGATCATCGCCGGGTACGCCCAGCCAGACCAGACCCATCCCGCCCCGGCCAATTTCACGGACCAGCCGATAGCGCCCCACCAGTCGTCCCGCAAGAGAAGGTGGACTGGTCTTGATTTCCTCGAGCACGCGCAGCTTCAGCGCTGCCGGCCGATCGATGAACCCATCAATGCGGTGGCAGCGCGCCAGCAGGGACTCGACGGCCGTCAGCAGCTCCGTGTCCTGAGTGCAGCGCTGTAGCGCCATGTGCCAGAGCGCAGGCTCGTGCTCCAACACCTCATCCAGCACGCCCTCGACCTCCGGCCAGCGACTGTGCAGAACGCTCAAAGGCCACCCATCCCCTCAGGAGGCTCGCCCGGATACAATTCGTGATGCAGCCAAAGCCGGGCCTTCAACCAATCGCTCTGCACGGTGCGCGTGGAGACACCGAGCACGCGTGCAATGTCGACTTCATTCATGCCAGCGAAGTACCTGTACTCGACGATTTCCTTCAAACGCTCGCTGATATGACCGAGCCGCTCCAGGGCTTCATTCAGTGCAATCAACTCTTCCAGCCGCGCATCGAGTAATTCGGCGTCGCTGCCCAGCCGTGCCAATCACCTGGTCTTCGCTACGCACATGGCCGCCTGGCAGCTGCTGGTCGTCATGTCGGCATACCTGGCCTTGCTCAGCCTGATCTCGCCATTTCTGCGCGCATTCTTCGACTGGGGCTCACGGATCGGGTTGCCTGGATTGGTCGGATTCCTGCAAGTCCTTCTGTTCGAGTTCGGCGGCCTTCTATTGTTGGCGCCTTATCTGTACTTCGCGCTGGGTATGGCGTATGGAACGAAACGGCTGCCAAGCGCGCTGGCCGCGCTTGCGCTTACCGCGTGGTTCATGCTCTGCATGCTGGCCTATCGGTTCCTCCTCTTCTGGATCACGTTCGCCACCGGCTGAAGCTGTCCCTTGGCGGGCGTTCCATGCGCGCCTTCCCGATTTGCGAAACGTTGCGCGCGGCTTAAACTTACGGCTGGTTCACGCTGAGGCGCGGCGTTCAGGTGGGAACTTAATAATCCGCGGGCCCGTGCGGGCCACCAGGGTTCGAGCCCCTGCCTTCAGCATTTCCCGAAACAATGAATCTGCTCCTGATCGTGCTGGGTGTTGCCGGGTTTCTGGCTGCGCTGCGCCGGCTCGTGGCTGCGCTGTTCTCACTGTTCAAGGGCGGTGTAGACGCCTTCCTGGTGGGTGAGGTGGCGCGCTCGCGCGCAGATCGTGGTGACGTGACCGGCTTGCAGGAAGCGCGTGCCTGGCGACGCACCACCCGTCGCGCGCGCATGGGCGCTCTGCTCAGAGTCGTACTCTGGGCCGTGCTTCTGGTCGTACCATTGCTCACGCGCATCACGGTCCCGCTGTACGCTGCGTATGCGGCGCTGTGGCTGCCCGCGCTGAAGAAACGAGTGGCTCCATGATCCGCGTGACGTTCCTGGGCACAGCCGCCAGTCGACCCACCGTGGGACGCAATGTGAGCTCGCTCGCACTGGCGCGCGCGGGTGAGCTGCTGCTGTTCGACTGCGGCGAGGGCACGCAGCGCCAGATGATGCGCTTCGGTACCGGCTTCGCATTGCACGACATTTTCTTTACCCACATGCACGCCGATCATTTTCTGGGTGTTATCGGACTGCTGCGCACCATGGGGCTGCAGGGACGGGAAGAGCCCATGCGGCTGTGGGCACCCGAAGGTGGGGGCGCCATCCTGGATGAGGCCGTGCACCTGGGTGTGGAGCGCGTGCCGTTCGAAATCCAAATTCAGGAAGTGGCCGCCGAACAGCGCCTGGCGCGGGACGGTTATGACATTATTGCTTTCAAGTCCAGCCACGGCATACGCTCGCTGGGTTTTGCGCTGGTCGAGCACGAGCGATTGGGCCGCTTTCATCTGGAGCGAGCGCGTGAACTGGGAATTCCGGAAGGCCCGCTCTTCGGGAAATTGCATCGCGGCCAGGCGGTCGAGGTGAATGGCCGCGTGATTCAGCCATCGGATGTGGTGGGACCGCCGCGCGCGGGCCGGCGTATTGTCTACAGCGGGGATACGCGACCCTGCCGCGCTACCGTGGACAACGCGCGCAGTGCGGACCTGTTGATCCACGATGCAACGTTTGGTGATGAAGAAGCCGAGCGCGCGCGCGAGACCGGACATTCGACCGCGCGTGAAGCTGCCGAAGTTGCACGGCGCGCCGGTGTATTGCGACTCGCCCTCACCCACGTGTCCAGCCGCTACGCAGATGATCCGCGCGGACTGGAGCGTGAGGCGCGGGAAGTGTATCCGCAGGCCTTCGTGGCCTACGACGGCCTGCAGATCGAAATCCCATTTCGGGATGCGTGACCTGTGCACGAGCTGCGCGTACCCGGCGACAAGTCGATCACGCATCGCGCCCTGATACTGGCGGCACTGGCGGAAGGACCCAGCCGAATTCGGGGTGCGTTGACGGGTGAGGACTGCCGATCCACCGCGCGCGCGTTGCGCGCGCTCGGCTGCGCAGTGCCCGAACTGGAATCCAGCGCCATCGAATTCAAGGGCGTTGGACTGCACGGCCTGCGCGATCCCACTGGCCAACTCGACTGCGGCAACAGCGGCACGACCGCGCGCTTGCTGATGGGCGTTGTGGCTGGCACCGAGTGCACCGCCACATTCGATGGCGACGCTTCGCTGCGTATGCGCCCGATGCAGCGCGTGAGCGAGCCGCTCAGCCAGATGGGCGCCCGCATTCAGGAGTTGGGCCAGGCCGGGAAACTGCCCATGCGCATTCGTGGTGCGCGGCTCAACCCTTACGAGTACACGAGCCCGCAAT
>JBOHRF010000425.1:0-4535 GCA_050732575.1 Longimicrobiales bacterium | reverse complement strand
AATGAAAACGTGAACGAGAGCGAGAACGTGAAAAGGATCAGGCGTTGCGGTGATTCCGTGCGGCATCCACAAACGCCTGAAACAACCGCTGCGTGCCCGCATCGCGGTCGATCAACATTTCCGGATGCCATTGCACGGCCAGCAGGAAAGCGCCATTCGTGCCTTCCACGCCTTCGATCAGCCCGTCGGGCGCCAGCACGGTCGCGTCCAGACCTGCGCCCAGCTGCTGGATGCCCTGGTGATGCATGCTGTTGACGGCAATGGTTTCGGCGTCGTAGATGGCGCGCATGCGTGAGCCAGGCCGGACCGAAGCGTCGTGCGCAATGTGATCGCGCGCGTAGCCCTGCGTGGGGAAGTAGTCGTGTTTGATGACGCGGTGCGCCAGGTCCTGCTGCAGTGTGCCGCCACAGGCCACGTTGATCACCTGCAGGCCGCGGCACACCCCCAGTACGGGCTTCTGCTCTTGCATGGCCCAACGCGTAAGCAGCAGCTCGACCGCATCGCGGGCCGGATCGGTGCGTCCGCACACATCGAGCCTGTCTTCGCGGTAGCTAACCGGATCGACATCGACGCCGCCGGCCAGGAAGATGCCATCCGCCATTTCGTACAGACTGCGCAGCGTACTTTCATCATCGGGTACCAGCGGCACCATCCAGGGCGCTGCGCCCACGCTCATCAGGGCCGTGAAGTAGCGATGATTCATCACCCAGGAGTGGGGCAGGCTTTCCGGAATGCCATCAATGGCCTGCAAGGTCTGCGTAGGCACCGCAATCAACGGCCGCATGGTCATGGATTCGTCACTCCCGTAACCCCCGTCACGCCCGCTACGTCCGCCTCGCCTGCTACGCCTGATGCGTGGGCCACGCCGGGCACACCCTCCAATGTTTCCGCCATGAGCTGATCGACTACCGCGTGCAGGTCACCGGTGCGCTGGTAGGTGGCCAGCTGACGGTCGGCACTGGCGCCTTCCTGCATGATGCGGTACGCGTATTCCACTTCGTTTCGTGTGCCCAGCTCGGCCAGGACATCGGCAATGAACCATTCGATCAGCTCGCGTACCAGCTCACGCGCGGGCAGTTCCCGTTCTTTGCCCCAATCGATCAAGCTGCCATCCAGCCCGTAGCGCACGGCCCGCCATTTGTTCTCTTCGATCAGTTCGGAGGCGTACACACGAAATGTGATGTTGTCGCGCCGCAGCTTCCAGAGCTTGGCCACGATCGCTTGCAGGATGGCGGCCAGACAGGTCGCTTCGCGTACCCGCGTGCACACATCGAGAAAACGGAACTCGAGCGTGGGATACGTGTGGTGCGGCCGCACGTCCCAGTAGATCTTGGAGCCGTCCGGAATGCAATTGGTGGCGATCATGCTCTGCTGCAATTCCTGGAAGTGCCCCCAGGAATTGAGCACGCGTGGTATGCCCGTGCGCGGGAAATTGCGGAAAACCACGCTGCGGTACGATTTGAGGCCGGTTACGCGACCCAGCCAGAACGGTGAGCTGGCCGAAAGACAAAGCAGGTGGGGAATGAAGTAGCGGGCTACGTTCATGGCATCGATGAGGAACTCGCGATCTTCAATGCCGATGTGGATGTGGGTACCAAAAATCAGCAGCTGCTGCGCCAGGTCCTGCATGTCCTGCTTGACACCCAGATAACGCTCCAGCGGTGTGATCTCCTGGTCGATCCAGCGCGAAAAGGGATGCGTACCCGCGGCCGCAATGCTCAGTCCTTTCTTGCGCGCCAGTCCATACACCATGCCGCGCAGCCGGTACAACTCGGCGCCTGCCTGGGCCGGCGTCTGGCATACGGTGGTGCCGATCTCCACGATCGATTGATGCAACTCCGGCTTCACCTCACGCAGGATGTAATCTTCTTCCTGCAGGATCTCCGTGATGTAGCTGCGCAGCTCGCGCGTCACCGGATCGATGATCTGGTATTCTTCTTCGATCCCAATGGTCAGGGATGGAGCTTTCACCTGGGCCTCCTAAAGAGGGCGAGGGCGTCCGCGCGGCGCCTTCATCGGGGTGCCACCACGAAAGTCGGCGTGCTCGACCCGCCACCCGCGGTCACGTTGACCAGTGATGAAGTCGAGAGGCGCGTCATGCAGCCATCTACGAACTGTCCGTGAAATGCGTAGGGTGCGGTATCGAGAATGCGGTCTTCGAAGCGCACCTGGTTGTCGACCAGAACAGGGTAGGGCTCGGTCGGGATTCCAATGCGCTGCTGCAGGACGAACGGCTCGAGCAGGGCGTCTTGCAGCGCCTGTTTCCACTGTTCGGCTGAGGCTTCCCAGCCCAGCACGATGCCGCGACCGCCATAATCGTCATTGGGCTTAAGCACCAGCTGCTCGCGGTGTTGTTCGGCAAAAGGCAGCAGATCGATGGTGCGGCCGCCCTGTTCGGTGCGTCGATCCTGCACGCGTCGCGTCCACGGAATGTGGGCAGCGATGGCTTCCTGTTCTTCGGCCGAAAACAGGGATCGATTACGCTCATCGGAGAGCACAGCCAGGCTCATCTTCTTGTGCAGAATTTTGCACTGGAACGGATTGACCATGCAAACGGCATGTGCGCGCACGGCTTGCACCACGGGTTGGTCCATACCGCCGCGCTCGATCAGTTCGTGGATGAGCACGCGCTTGTAGATCAGGTCGACGGCCACGCCGCTCAGGTAGAGTTGTCCGGCCCGGAATTCCGCCTCACGCGGGTCGGCAATCACACATTCAAAGCCGTGCCCGCGCAGGAACTCGGCCATGAGCACGAACTCGCTGTAGGTGGGCACATCGTGCCAATCGAGGATGGCTATGCGTGGTTGGTTGCGCTGGCCACACCATTCGCCATACGCGTCCAGCAACGCAGCCAAAACCAGATAGCGCGTGGGCAGCGGGCGCAGCTCATGGGTCCTCAGAAACTGGCGCATGACCGGCATGCCCAGGAATACCTCGGCCAGGACATCGTTGTAAGCGGAGCCGGCGGGTGTTTCCGCGTTGTACTCCGTGAAACGCAGGCCATCCAGGCCGGGCTGGAAAAAGGCGTCGAGCCGGGACAGCGGACTCGGATCGGTGAAGCCCGAGCCACAGGTCAGCAATTGCTCTTCCCAGTCCAGCAAGCCGAACTGTGCGCGGAACTGGGCATCGACCATGGCCTTCTCGTGCGCGCGGGCAAATGCGTGCAACAGCAGGCGCCCGCGCTGCTGCAGGAAGTCGTACTGCTGGGGCGATAGAAAGCGAGGCCGCAACACGCTGCACAGGGGCCGGCTGCCAAAGAACAGGCTGCGGCGCTGCAGTTGATCCAGCAAATAGGCGTGCGAGTCCTGCGCCAACTCGTCGGTCAGCAGAGCGTGATACGCGTCGATCGTGCGCGCCAGCGCCATCTCAGTCCGGTACGACGGATGATGCCGTGGCCGCCTGCGCGGGCGCGCGCGCCGGCGAGCGCACGCGCGCATCAAAGAAGCTCGGTCGCTGCGGGCGCGGCACACGCGCCAACTGGATGGCCATCTCGGCCATGTGCTGCACGGCCCACTCGAAGTAGTGCGGCGTGAGTGAATTGACGTCCAGATCGGGTGCCGGATTCATGAAGTCGATAGCATACGGCACGCCGTCACGAATGGCCCACTCGATCGAGTTCATGTCATAGCCCAGTGCGCGCACGATCCTGAGTGAGTCTTCGATCACGCGCTGTCCCAACTCACCCGGTAGATGATCGTGCTCGACGTGATAGCGCCGCTCGCGCGGATCGTACTTGATGGGCAGGATGTCCTGTTGGCCGATGCACAGGCAGCGCACGAAGTGATCCCAGCGAATGAATTCCTGAACCACCATGGTGAGCCGGCCCGTACTGTCGTAGTTGTGAATCAGCTCTTCCAGCGAATCACAGACGTACACGTCCCGCCAGCCGCCGCCGTGCGCATCCTTGAGCACACAGGGCATGCCGACATAGTCCACAATGGCGTCCCAGTCCATGGGATAAACCAGATTGCGCAGACTCTCGTCATGCTTGATGCCCGGTACGTACTCCTTGTTGGGCAGGACCACGGTCTTGGGACTGGCAATGCCCAACCGGCTGATCAGACTGGCCCCGAAGAACTTGTCGTCGGCCGTCCACATGAACGGGTTGTTCACTACCTGCACACCCTGCAGCAAGGCGTGCTTCAGGAAACTGCGGTAATACGGGACCTCGTGACTGATGCGATCGATGATGACGGCGTAAGGCACGCGCTCGTCCATGCGCGTACCGCCCAACTTGACGTACTCGGCTTCCACGCCCGCGCCCCTCGTGTTCACTTCCTCGATGAACGAAGGGGGGAAGGACCATTCCCGGCCCACGAGCAGTCCAATTTTTAGCATGTGCGTTTCTCCCTTCGGTGGAACGGGCGTAGCGGGCGTGACGGGCGTGTCGGGCGTATCGGGGTGAAATCACGTTCTCGTTCACGGTGCGCCACGAAGGTGATGTATCCACGCAGGTGAAAGTCCTGCCGGAGGAATTGACGGTACACCTCCGAAGCTACGGATAGACTGGACGAAGCGATTCGTACGGTCAAGCT
>JBOHRF010000424.1:0-4550 GCA_050732575.1 Longimicrobiales bacterium | reverse complement strand
CGCGAAATCGGCGGAGAGAATCGATGGCGCGATCTTGACCGTCATTCGATATCTCTCTTCCCCGTAACGTCCTCTCTTCCCCTTTTCCCTTCTTCCCGGTTTTCCAGCACGTGCACACCATTGGTATAGGCGACTACCACGGCGCTGGCCAGCTCCAGGAACAGTCCGGTCTCCACCACGCCGGGCCGGTTCTTGAACTGCGCCTGCAATCCGTACGCGTCGGTTATGCCCTGCGGGAATGCACAGTCGATAATGTGATGGCCGCCATCGGTGCGGAACGCGCTGCCATCGGAAGCGCGACGCAGAAGCGTGCGCGCGCCCAGCTGCTGAAACGCCTGGATGTGGGTCGTCCAGCCGAAGGGCACGACTTCCACGGGTAACGGTCCCTTGGTACCCAGGCGGCTGACCAGCTTGGAATCATCGACCACGACCACAAAGCGGGCGCAGGCCGCGGCCACGATCTTTTCCCAGAGCAGCGCGCCGCCCATGCCCTTGATCAGGTTCAAGTCACCATCGACCTCGTCCGCACCATCGATGCCGAGGTCGAGCGAGCCGACATCATCCAGTGCGCGCATTGTGATACCGAGGTCTCGAGCTTGTTGCGCAGTGGCGGCCGATGTGGCAACCCCCACGATGTTGCGCAGCTCGCCGCGCGATTGACGTTCCGCCAACACCTGCAAAACGTGACGGGCGGTCGAACCTGTGCCCAGGCCCAGCTTCATGCCGTCCTGAACCAGCTCGACCGCCCGCTCGGCCGCGCGGCGCTTCAGCGCTTCGCGCTCGCTCAACTGGGAAACTTGCGCAGCAAGTCCTCGCTATCCTTGTGTTGGTGCTTTGCCGTTTCGCCGCGCCAGCAACCGTCGCACGGCGGCGACCACCTGCTCAGCCGTCAATCCATACTTGCGCATCAATGCTTCCGGATCACCGCTCTCGGCATAAGTGTCCTGCAAGCCCACAAATTCCATGGGCACGGGTTGCAGGCGCACTACGGCCTGGGCAATGCGTGCGCCCAGGCCTCCGTGAATCAGGTGCTCCTCGGCCACCACAATGCCACCGGTCTCGCGTGCGGCAGCCAGTATTTCCGCTTCATCGAGCGGTTTGACGCTGGCCATGTCGACTACGCGCAACTGGATGCCTTCTTTCAGTAGTTGCTGGTGGGCGACCAGGGCTGCACCAACCATCAGGCCGTTGGCCATGACCGTGGCGTCCTGGCCGTCGCGCAAACGATGGCCGCAACCAAACGCAAAGTCGGCCGGCTCGCGCTCGTAGATCAAAGGCGCCTTGGGCCGTCCAGAACGGATATACACGGGACCCTTGTGGCGATACGCGGCTTTTACCACCGCGCGCATCTGATGCTCATCCGATGGGACGCAGACCACAAAGCCGGGCAGCGCGCACGCCAACGCGACATCTTCTACCGCTTGCTGACTGGCGCCGTCCTCACCGATGGAAATGCCGCCATGACTGCCCACCACTTTGACGTTCAGATGGGGATAGGCCACGGCCATGCGCAATTGATCGAACCCCTTTAGAATGACGAACGCGGCGAAGCTCGAGATGAAGGGTACTTTGCCGGCGCTGGCCAGACCGCCCGCCATGCCCACCATGTTGGCTTCCTGGATGCCGACATTGAGAAAACGGTCGGGAAACGCATCACCGAAGACCGCGCTTTTGGTACTCTTTGCCAGATCCGCATCCAGAACCACGATCTCCGGATGCTGGGCGCCCAACTCGCGTAATGTCTCACCATACGCATCGCGCGTAGCTCGGCCAAACTTCAGGTCGGGGAAAATGCCTTTCACCGGCCGACGTCCTTCCCGGCATGCGCACTGCGCTCGACCAAAACTTCCGCACGATGTAGCGTGTTATCCATCTCATCCAGCGCGCGCGCCAGCTCTTCTTCTGTGGGCGCCACGCCATGGTACGCGTTTTCGCCTTCCATGAAGCTGACGCCTTTGCCTTTGATGGTATGCGCAATGATGCAGGCCGGGCGCGTACACGCGCGTGCCCAATCCAGGGCATCGACTACCGCGCCCATATCGTGTCCATCGATTTCCTGCGTCTGCCAACCGAACGCGCGCCATTTGTCGGCAAAGGGCTCCAGTCCAATGATGTCAGCCGTGGCGCCGTCCAGCTGAAACTTGTTGTAGTCGATGATGGCGATGAGATTGGCCGGCGCATGATGGCCGGCGGCCAGCGCTGCCTCCCACACCTGCCCTTCCTGGCATTCACCATCACCCAGTAAAACGAAAACATTCCATTGGCTGGCATCGATGCGCGCGGAGAGCGCCATGCCCAGGCCGATGGACAACCCCTGCCCCAGTGAGCCGGTCGAGGCTTCCACTCCAGGCGCCGTGCCCAGGACCGGATGTCCCTGCAGGCGGCTGTCGATGCGACGCAGCGTTTTCAGTTCCGACACGGGGAAAAAGCCGGCTTCGGCCAGGGCCGCGTATTGCACCGGAACGCCATGGCCCTTGGACAGAATGAAACGATCGCGGTCCGGCCACTCCGGTTGCGCCGGATCGTAGCGCAGGAAGCCGCCAAAATAGAGCGCTGTGATGATCTCCACGGCCGAGAGCGAGCCGCCCGGGTGCCCGCTTCCGGCTGCGGCCAGCATTTCAACAATATGTTTTCGAAGAACGGTGGCGCGCTCGCGTAACACGGTGACGTCTCGCGTCGTCGCCACGGAAGTGCGTGTTGCCTTCGCCATGACCCTTCAAATCGGGGTAAGTGCAGCAGGATTGCCAATGTAATGGCAGGTTCGGACGCGCGCAAAAAACCAAGGCACGCGCTCCGACCTGAAGAATCAGCTGGCCGCTTTGCGGGCGGGTGCAGGCGTAATGTCGGGTGCTTTTTCGACCTTGGGGAGTTGCCGGTCTGCCAGTCGGGTCAGGGTGAGATAGTAGGTTACTTCCGAAATGCTTTCCCGCACACCCAGCGCATCCAGATAGAGCTCCACCGCATCGGTCAACGACAATTCCGATTCTAGCAAGTCTACGAAATTGAGCGCATTCTGGACATGCGTGTCCAGGATGGCAACTTCCGTTTGCGCAGCAGCCAGCTCAACCAGTCGACGCAGTTCATCATTGACCCGGCCGCGCAGCCGCTGACGCACTGTGTTCATCAACTTGCGGCGACCCCCGAGTTCCGCTTCCTTGATCTCCGCCTCGGTGATCAATTCGGGCCAGGACGATGTTTCCGCCGCCTTTTCGCCCATAATGGCCAGGGCCCGCGTGCTGATGATGCGAGCCTCGTCGTCGGACAAACGAAGCAAACGCGTGTAAATGCTCAACGCGTTCTCGAATGGCACTTGATCCTGGACCAATTGCAGCAAACGCAGTACGTGGTCTACGTGCGTGGCCAGAAGTCGCTCCTCTGCGACCGCAACCGCAAGCTCCACTCGCCGCCGCGTGCCCTCCGAAACGTCCTTCGAGTTGAACGGAATCTTCACTACTTGCTCCGGTGCAACCTTGATTCTGCAACGCGTGCATTCCGCACGATCAAGAAATGCAACTTCTGTTCCGAATTGCAGCTAAGAACTGATGAAACCAGGTTCCTGCAGGATGAGACGGATGATTCGGATGAGGCGATGAGGCGGATGTGGTGGATGTGGCGGATGGGACCACGCCCGCCAAACTTCGTTGGATTGGCCCCAACGGCCAATGGAAGGTCTGTCCGGTTGCTTACCGCCCGCCTCCCGGGTTACTTACCGCCCCGCCTCCCCGGTTCTCCCGACTCTCCCGGACGCTACCCGTGTATCCCGAAGTTCCCGAATCAGCCGGTTCATCCGATTCAGCCGCCGTTCAGACTCACCCTTGCTTCCGCGATTTGCGCCAGCACCATGCTGCGCGCAGTCCCGCCATGAGCGCGCCGCGCTTCTACGGATGCCTCTGGGGACAACTCGGGGCGAGTGGGGCGCAGCAATGCCTGGTGAATGCCAGCCAGAACCTGATCCGGTAATGCCGATGGCGCGCAACCCGCAGCTTCGGCGGCTCTCAACAGTCGGCCGACCACCGAATGCGCCTCGCGGAAGGGGATGCCGCGGCGAACGAGCTCGTCAGCCAGATCCGTGGCCAGCAACGTTTCGTCGCCCAGTGCGACCTGGAGTGCGAGCTCGTTGAACTGCAGGCCGGCAATCGTTTCGCGCGTAGGCGGCAGCAGCAGCAAGAGCGTGTCGACGGCATCGAAAAGCAGCGCCTTGTCTTCCTGCATGTCTTTGTTGTAGCCCGAGGGCAGACCTTTCAGCATGCCCAGCGCCGATGCCACGTCACCCGTCAGCCGGGCCGCTTTGCCACGGGCCAGCTCGAGTCCATCCGGATTCCGTTTCTGCGGCATGAGGCTGGAGCCGGTGGTATACGCCTCGGGCAAGCGGATGAAGCCGAATTCTTCTGAAGAGAAGACAATAAGGTCTTCGGCCAGACGAGAGAGGTGCGTGCCCAGCAGCGCGGCTACGAAGATCACTTCGCACACCCAGTCGCGGTCGCCTACGGTGTCCATGGAGTTGTGCGTGATGGAGCGGAAGCCCAACAACTCTTTGAGCAGCGTGCGGT
>JBOHRF010000423.1:0-4566 GCA_050732575.1 Longimicrobiales bacterium | reverse complement strand
GCGTCGCCGTGTCCAACAGTGCACCGGTGCGCGAGACAACGGCTGCTTTCACGCCGGTGCGGAAGCCCGGATCGAGTCCCAGCACGACTTTCCCACCGGCGGGCGCACCCAGCAGCAGCTGTTCCAGGTTAGTGCCGAAGATGGTGATGGCATCTTCATCGGCTTTCTGCTTCAGTTCGAGGCGCAACTCGACTTCGATGGAGGGCGCGAGCAGACGCTTGTACGCATCCTGTGCCACCTGCTCGAGCTGGCCCGGGGCGGCGCGATTGCGGGTGATCCGGCGCTCCAGCCCGGAGACGATTTCATCGACCGGCGCATCGATCGACCAGCTCAGATGCTCCTCATCCTCGCCGCGCCGGATGGCCAGCACGCGATGGGAGGGGATGTCCACCAGTTTCTGCGAGAACTCGAAATAATCGGCAAACTTGGAGGATGTCGGGTCGATGCCGGGTTTGGCGCGGGATACCACCTGGCCGCTGGCCCGTGTGCGCTCACGCACCCAGGCCCGAATTTCGGCATCTTCGGCTACACGCTCGGCCAGGATGTCACGCGCGCCGCGCAGTGCATCGTCGGCATTCATCACTTCCCTGTCCGTGTCGATGAAGCCCGCGGCAGCAGCGCGCACGTCGGCATCGGACGCACCGTTCCAGATCAGGTCGGCCAGCGGTTCGAGACCGCGCTCGCGTGCGATGGTGGCGCGTGTGCGTCGTTTGGGTTTGAACGGCAGATACAGATCTTCCAGCGCCTGTTTGGTCGGCGCGGCATCGATGCGCGCGCGCAGTGCATCATCGAGTTTGCCCTGCTCGTGGATCGAAGCCAGGATAGTGGCGCGCCGATCTTCCAGCTCGCCCAAGTATTCGGCGCGCTCCTGCAGCTGGCGCAGCTGCAGATCATCCAGACCGCCGGTCATTTCCTTGCGGTAGCGCGCCACGAAGGGAACGGTTGCGCCCTCATCAAAGAGGGCCAGGGAAGCGGTGGCCTGCCGGGGCGCAATGCGCAACTCGGTGGCCAGTCTGTCGATCAGGTTCTGCGAAAGCATGAGCGGAATCTCCGCACGACACGAAAGCGTTGCAATGCTTGACCGTCGTACGCACCTTCTTGCGCTGGGGTGCCCGCGCGTTCACCCCACTATGAAATCCCGAACCCGAGGCCTTATGCGACGTTGCACCCAGGGGATCGTTTTGCTTGCCCTCGCTTCAGCCAGCCTGACCGGTTGCCGGCGCGGTGCCAACACGCCGCCGCCCGATCGGCCCGAGCCGCAGGCTACGCGCATTGGTATTGTACCGCCCCGCGGTCCATACGCGCCCGGCATTGATGCACTGCACTACACGGTGGCCATCACGCTGCCCGACACGGGCACTTACATCGAAGCGACGGCACGCGCGGACATCCTGATGCGTGAGCGGCGCGACACCGTGCGCCTGGACCTGACCGGGTTGCGCGTGCTCAACGTCAGCACGCATGCACGCAAGGATGAGCCCAGGCCGGTTTCCTTCCGTCAGGACTCGGCTCACATCTATGTGCCAGCCGGCAATGCCCGGGTTGGGGATACGCTGCACATCACCGTGGTCTACAACGGATCGCCCGATGATGGCTTGATCCTGCGCAAGAACGTGCACGGCGACTGGGGCGCCTTTGCCGACAACTGGCCCGATCGCGCGCGCTTCTGGTTCCCCGTCATCGATCATCCGAGTGACAAGGCGACCGTGGAGTTCCAGGTGCGCGCTCCCGCCGAATGGGAAGTGGTCGCCAATGGTGTGCGCGGCCAGCTGCTGCAGGGGGCCGCCGATGTCGCGCAGCGGCGCGTCTGGCACTGGAAGATCGAACAGCCTATTCCCTCGTACCTGATGGTGATCGGCGCCGCCAACTTCACCATTGGCACCGTAGACCGCTGCGCACGCGGCGGCAACGTGCCGCCCCATCCCGATGGTTGTGTGCCCGTCACGTACTACGCGTTCCCCCGTGACAGCGCCAACGCAGCCCGCATCTTCCGCCGCGCCGGCCAGATGGTTGCGCATTTTTCCGAGCTCATTGCGCCCTTTCCCTACCCGGCGCTTGCGCACGTGCAATCGGCCACGCGCTTCGGCGGCATGGAAAACGCCGGCGCCATCTTCTACTCGGAGCGGGCCATTGCCGGCGGCACCCTGGGCGAGGGCACCGTGTCTCATGAAGTTGCGCATCAGTGGTTTGGTGATGGCGTAACGCCGGGTCACTGGAGCGATGTCTGGTTGTCGGAGGGGTTTGCCACGTATTTCGGCAACCAGTTCTTCGAGCAGGCGGACAGTGTGCAGCGCTTCCGCGAATTAACCGCCCAATCCTGGCGTGGCTACCTGCAAGGCAACGACAAGGATCTGGCCATAGTCGACACCACGCGCGTACCGAACAACGATCTCATGGCTCTGCTCAATAGCAATTCGTACCAGAAGGGCGGCGCCGTGTTGCACATGCTCCGTGGTGTGCTTGGCGATGAAGTCTTTTTCGGCGGGATCCGCCGCTACTATCGGCGCCACCTGAACGGCAACGCGCGCACGGCCGACCTGCGTCGGGCGGTGGAAGAGGAATCCGGCCGGGACCTGGGTTGGTTCTTCGACCAATGGCTGTACCGGCCGGGTTACCCCATGCTGGAGATCACGCATCGGTGGGACGCCACTACCAGCGATGCGGTAGTGACCGTGACCCAGGTACAGAAGCCGGAATGGCCGGTTTTCCGCTTTCCGCTGGACCTGTCGTTCCGTACCCTGAGCGGCGCGGAAGTCGAGCACCGGGCGCAAATTACGGAGCGGGTCAGCACCATCCGGGTGCGCCTGCCCGTGACCTCGACCCAGATGAGGGTGGACCCGCACGGCTGGTTGTTGCATGAAGTGACGAACCGTTGAAACCTCAACGCTCTGGCGGGCGTAGATGGCTCGAGCCCTCCGAGGAGTTGGAACCATGCTGACCAAGATCGCAGGCGTTGTCCTGGCCGCCTCCGTGGTAGCCCTGGCCGTGGGCGGCGTGACCGGCGCCACACGGCGCCACCCCGAATTCCTGGACCTTAAATTCAACGGCGGGATATACGTTTTCCGCGACGGTGACGTCAAGCGCGAGCTGATGCACCAACGTCGCGAACAGCGCGAACGGCGCCACGAACGCCGCATCATTGTCTATCAGCACGATGCCGCGGTGCTCGGCACCTACGTGTTCGATGCCAATGGCAATCCATTGGGCAAGCTGCCCTGGAGCGCACACGTCGAGCTCGAGCTGCGGCCCGAAGGCCGTTACGAGCTGCGCGTAGGCGGCGTGATCGATGGCGAACCCGAAGAAGAGACCAGCTGGGGCCGCTACACCGTGCACGGCGATCGCCTGACCCTCTTCTCGGCTCATGATGACGATCAGTTCGAATTCCTCATCACGCCCAACCGCCTGGTATTCGATGGCAAGTGGGCCGCCAAGCTGGCACTCAAAGCCGTCGGCGTGGATGAGATGTATATGACGCGCCGTTAGGCGCGGGCGCGGCGCTGTCCCGCCGGGCGCCTGTCGGTTGGCGCAGATGCACGAAGGGCCCGGGCTCTAACAAGCCAGGCCCTTCTTCTTTTACGCGCTACCCTCGGTTTTCCTCCCTATTCGCTGACCAGGCCCGTGTGGTCGTTGGCGCTTCGTGCTCTAGCCGCACACCGACAGGCGCCCGGCGCGTAAGCGCCGCGCCCGTAACCACGCGCCCGAGGCGTGCACGCGCCCGGCGCCCGTCGCGCACACTAAAGTGTTCGCGACGTCCGCGAGATAATCCGCTCGAGATTTTCTTTTGGTGACTCTGCTTCTTCGGCGGGCTCCTCGCCCGGGTTGATGAAGAGGTCATGCTCCAGGCCGTACTGCTTCTCGTACAGCCGGCGGTAGAGGCCGCCGCGCGCCAGCAGTGCGGTGTGTGTGCCGTGCTCCACGATGTTGCCGTTGTCCAGCACCAGGATCTGGTCCGCGCTCTGAATGGTAGACAGCCGGTGTGCAATCACGAACGTCGTGCGGCCGCGCCGCAGTGTGCGTAAACCGTCGCGGATCATGGCTTCCGCTTCGCTGTCCAGACTGGACGTAGCCTCATCCAGGATCAGGATGCGCGGATCGGCCAGGATGGCGCGCGCAATAGCCACCCGTTGGCGCTGGCCGCCGGACAACTTGACGCCACGCTCACCGACGATGGTATCAAAGCCGTTGTCGAAACGGTCGATGAATTCATCGCAGTGGGCAATGTGACTGGCACGGCGGATCTCTTCTTCGGTGGCATGGGGCTTCGAGTAGGCAATGTTTTCGCGGATCGTGCCATCGAACAGGAAGTTGTCCTGCAATACCACACCCAGCTCGTTGCGGTAGTCGCGCAGCCGGATGCGATCGAGGTCGCGCCCATCCAGCAACACGCGACCGACCTTGGGTCGATAGAAAGCCATGACCAGTCCGATCAGCGTGCTCTTGCCCGAGCCCGATGGACCGACCAGCGCCGTGGTACTGCCGGCCGCGGCACGGAATGAGAGTTCATGCAGCACGGGTGTGTCCGGCTTGTACTCGAAGCTCACACCTTCGAACGCGACATCACCGTTT
>JBOHRF010000422.1:0-4596 GCA_050732575.1 Longimicrobiales bacterium | reverse complement strand
TCCCAGCGTCACATAGACTCCCACCAGCAGGGCACTCACCAGCGCCACGCCACTCTTGAACGCAAAACTCAAATCCACGCGCGGCGAGATGAGTCCCTCAATGGCGCCGGCAAAGAGCAGGAAGAAGGCGGCTGCTGTGAGCAGACGCAGCGCGCGCTGACCCTGCTGCACCAGGGCTTCGCGGCGCGTGCGCGCGGCGGGCAGAAGGATGGCTCTGGCAATGACGAAGCCCGCGCCACCGGCAATGCATATGGCAGTCAGCTCGAACACACTGTGGGCCACCACGAAGTCCAGGATCAATTGCAGCACATCGCGAGTCTGGAACAGGCCAAAGACGGCGCCTATGCTGACACCATTGAAGAAGAGCAGCAGGACTGTGAATACGCCGGCAGTCAGACCAGAAGCAAAAGCCAGGAATGCAACCTGCACATTGTTGCGCAGCACGCTGCTGGCAATGACGGGGCGAGCGTAGTCCTCTACATCGATGTAACGTCGGTCACCGCGGCGAGCGCGCGCGGCATCCACTTCAGCGCGGTCGATCATGGCCGGGCTGACCAGCTCTTCCACCAGAGCAGGGTCCCGCACCACACCGAGATAGGTTGCAACGCCACTGCCGAAGAGCAGTAGTGCGGCCGCCAGAATGGGGGCGACCGATCGGCGCAGCTCGGCAGGTACGGTTGTAAACAGGTAGCGTGCAATGGCGCGGCCGGCCATGCGTTCGCGGCGGTAAATCAGATTGTGACCACCGGCAACCAGGCGACTGAGGCGGAAGATGGCGTCGAGATCGTGGCCCCGTGCGGCCGTGGAAAGGCGAGCCAGGTCGGTTGCGATTTCGCGGTATTCGGCCACAAAGCGCGCCACTTCCTCACCGGACATGTGCTGCAATCCGCGCCGTTGCACATCGGTCAGACTATGGGCAAAGCGGCTCCATCGCGCGGAGCCTTCCGCCACCAGCGCGTACTGCTCGCGCGCGGCGCCCGTGTCCCCGCGCGCACTCACACCGTGCGTGCGCGCTTCACGTTCGCGTTCCGCCAGTATGCGCAGCGCGGCCAGTTGCTCGGTGTCCGCGGGCAGGTGCGCCTTGAAACGGGCGGCCAGTTGGGCCGCCAATGTGGTCATGCGCGCGCCATCGAGCGTGTCGACGCGCGAAAGGAAACGCTGCAGCAGCTCCAGCTCTTCATCACTGAGTGCGGCCGTGGCCGCTGTGATGGCGGCGGCTCGCTTTGGCTCGGGCACGGCCGGCGCAGTCAGCGGGAGGATGTGCTCGCGCACCACGATGGTACCGGCCAGCTGGTCGCCCGCCCGTTTGCCGGTCTTCGATACCGCTACCGCGGTCAGGCCGACCAGATAGAAGATGCCCGGCTGCATGTCGATGATGCGCGCAATGTTGCGCGCGGCTGATGGCGCAAACGAAATCGAGTAGCCGCCATCCTGCACTACGCGCAGGCGCAGCCAACGTTTGCCCGGCGTTTGACCATCCCAGAGCCCCTCGAAGAGCACGTAGTAGCCCCACTGGGCCACGAACTGGAGCAGGAGCAGGATGGCCAACGCCCAGCCGCCGGCCCGCTGGCTGAACAGCGTGGCGCCACTCGGCACGTGCAACACAGGGACGATCACGAACAAGTAGAACAACGCCAGCAGGATCAGCGAGCCAATGATGATCAGGTGATCGATCAGCGCGGCGGCAGACCGTGAGCCAATGCCGGCCACGGTATAAGAAAAGACCACCTGCTCGGGTGTTTCGATGTCAATGACCTGGTCGAGCCCGCGCGTGGTGCGCGTGTGCGTGGCAGAAACCGGGGACATCATAAACCCGTAAGAAAAACCGTAAGAAGAGGCGTAAGAAAGACGGTCAGAAGCGACGTATTATCGCCGTTCAAATCCCTCAACCTCATGCTGAACATGAGGCCGACCGATAACCTGGTAAACGCATTTCTTACGTTGCTTCTCACCTCTTTCTTACGCCTTTTCTTACGGTTTTTCTTACCTTACCTGCCCGACTCGGTGGTTGTGGTGGCGCGCGCGCGCTGAGCTTCCTCTTCCAGCGTCTTCAACACGTCTTTCCAGGAGAACAGCTTGCCGCTGCCGCGCACGTAGTAGTCCATCCAGGCAAACTCACTCATCGACTTGACCAGCTGATTGCGCGGGTCGGGAATGCCGTGTGTGTTGCCCGGATACATGAACAGCTCGGTCGGCACACCCAGTTTCTTGAGCGCCATGTGCAGCTCTACGGACTGCGGGCTGGGCACGCGCGGATCGCCTTCCACCACGTGAATCATGGTGGGCGTCTTGGCGTTCTTGATGTACCTGATTGGCGACTGCCGCCAGTAGGCCTCGAAGTCATCGTAGGGCAGCTTGTTGCCCAGATAGTACTGGCGATTACGCTGCACATCGCTCTGCGCGTACATGGAGATCCAGTTCGAGGTGCCGGCGCCGGAGCTGATGGCCTTGAAGCGATCGGTGTGCGTCAGAATCCAGTTGGACCAGTGGCCGCCTGCGCTCCAGCCCAATGCGCCCATCTTGTCGCCATCGACAATGCCCTGGCTGATCAGGTGGTCCACGCCGGTCATGATGTCATCAAAGCCGGGCGGGAAATAATTGCCCACAATGCCGTTCTTGTGCGCCTCACCATAATTGGTAGAGCCGCGATAGTTGGGCTTGAGTACGGCGTAGCCCGCGCCGGCGTATACCTGCGAGCCGTAGCCGCCATTGAAGCTCAGCAGGTCCGCACCCGCGGGCCCACCGTGAATGGCAACAATCAATGGATAGCGCTGCCCCTGCTGGTAACCGGCCGGCCGGGTCAACACGCCGCCCACCATTTTTCCGTCCTTCGACTTCCAGGTAATCTCTTCTTCATCACCCAGTAGGAAGTTGCGCACCTGCGGATTGGCATCGGTCAGCTGCTTCCAGCTGGCGCGGTTGGTGATCTGGTCGATCGATGCAATCGTGAAGGTGGTCGACGGCGTCTTGGGGTCTGAGTAGTTGATCAACAGCACACCCGTGTCATTGTCGCGAGCCACGTTCAGCGATGCCTTTTCGCTCGTGATCTGACGCACGTTGCCTGACTCGACGTCGAGCGCCATGAATTGGTTGGTGGCCTTGATGCCCTCGCCGAAGTAGATGGTCCTGCCATCCTGCGACCAGAAACCGGTCGTGACATCACCATCGAACGTGCTGCCCAGCTTGCGGAAGGGGGCGCCCTTGTCCGCGATGCCACGAATGTAGGCACGCTGATTCTTCATGCTGTACTTGGAGAGATCGTCTGGAGCGGAAAAGGCCACCCAGCGACCATCCGGCGAGAAGCTGGGTCCGTTCTCTCCAACCTCCAGGTTGTTGGTCAGCCGCTCGATGGTGCCGCTCACCGTTTCGAGTACGAACAGATCGGCGTTGATGTTTTGCTCCGTGATATTGCGCTTGTAGCGATCCGCTGACGTGCCACGGAAGCCGACATACTTGCCGTCGGGTGAGATGGTGAAGCTCGACACCGTGATGGTTGCATCGCGCGTCAAACGGGTGGCCTTGTTGGGATCCAGATCGAGCGACCAGAGACTGACCAGCGGCGTTTCCGCATTGCGAATGTCCACCGTGAAGCGCTTCTCGCGCCGCTGCTTCTCATCCGTATCCACGGTGTCCGCAGTCAGGAAGTAGATGCGGCGACTGTCAGGCGCAAACTCCCACGTGCCCACGCCCGCGGCCTGCCTGGTGATTTGCTCGGGCTTGGGTTCATCCAGCCCACTCGCTGCTATACGATGCAGCTGCTCCTCGCCTGCACGACCGCTGCGGTAGACCAGCCATTTGCCGTCTTTGCTGAACGCAAAGTTCGAGACCCCCTGCTGTGCATCGGTGATGCGCCGCGCTTCGCCGCCATCGGGCCGCATGATGTAGATCTGATTCTGAGTGGCGTTGCTGGCTGGAGCATCGCGATTGGACAGGAAGACAAAAAACTGGCCATCCCGCGACCAGGCGGGCGAGGTCTCGTTCTTTTCCTTGGTGAAGGTGAGCTGCCGCGTGGTGGCCAGACCCTGCTCGAGCGAGACCAGGTAGATGTCCGTTTGCCGCCGCGCTTCCCGCCAATCCGGTACCGAGATGGTGTAGAGCATCCACTTGCGATCGGGACTCGGTGTGGGCGAGCCCGCCTGATTCATGAGCTGCATGTCGAGGAACGTCATGGGGCGTTTGGCATCCGCGGCCGGCGTTTGGGCAGTCGCGGTCGAACCGATACCGGAGGCGAACGCCAGGACGCCAAGGCCGAAAACGGTCCGCGCAGGTCGGGAGAAAGACCTGAACATAGGTACCTCGCGCGTTGAGGATCGGGGATGGGCAGGGTGGGAATATGGGGTCAGGTGGGTGTTGGGGCCAACTTCCACCGGCATAACGAAGTTAACAAAGTAATGCAGCCATCCCGAGCAGGTGCGCTGCTGAGTGGTCTGACGGCCGGCTACGGTGATTCGGGAGCGTAGAGCGGGAGTGAGGAGCGGGAGCAGGCGGGAGCGGGCCTGTGCGCACCGATCATCGGAAGGCCGGCACCCGCGCCCGTCCGCTCCCGCTCCCGTTATGCGCTCCCGCTCCCGTCATGCGCTCCCGCTCCCGTTATAC
>JBOHRF010000421.1:0-4613 GCA_050732575.1 Longimicrobiales bacterium | reverse complement strand
TTCACGCGTGATGACCTGTCCAAGCTGCTGGCCAAGCTGGCCCTCCAGCCGGCCGCATGAAATACGTCACCGAACTTTCGAGCTAGAGGACTTAGTGAGAACGAGAATGTATACAGCCACTACGCCAGCAACACTCCGCTCACGTAATGGGTCGGTTCCTTCGTGTGCAGCAGGCGAAGCGCATTGGCAATCACGATGAGGGAAACGCCCATGTCCGCAACGATGGCCATCCACAGCGCGGAAATGCCCAGGAACGTAAGGATCACGAACAGCACCTTGATGGCAAGAGAAGCGACCACATTCTGATGGATGATTGACAGCGTGCGACGTGAGTGGCGAACGAGCCAGGGTAGTTTGCCCAGGTCATCGGACATGAGCGCCACATCGGCCGCCTCGATGGCGGCATCGCTGCCGGCCGCTGCCATGGCGATGCCGAACGTAGCCCGGCCCATGGCGGGTGCATCGTTCACGCCGTCACCGATCATGGCGACCGTGCCGTAGGTTCGCACCAGCTGTTCGACTGCTGCAACTTTTTGAGCGGGCAGAAGCTCTGCTTTCACTTCCTTGATTCCGACTTCCGCGGCAATGCGGTAGGCGGTTGCCGCGTTGTCACCGGTCAGCATGACCACGTGATCGACACCCTCTGACTCGAGTGCAGCCACGGCTGCGCGAGAGTCCGCGCGCACGGCATCGGCGAGGGTCACCAGGCCACACACATGATCGGCCGTGCCCATGATGACCACGCTTCGCCCGGCCGACGACAGCTGCTCGATGCGCTCGAGAATCTCTGGCGTCTCCTGTTTTCGCTCCACGAGATAGCGGTGCGAGCCGAGCCAGTATTCCTTGCCGTTGATCGTGGCGGTTACGCCCCGTCCGTGCCGGGCCCGCACATCCTCGGCTTCTCCTGGCTCAACGCCCAGGCTCTGAACGTAATCGACAATCGCGCGAGCCAGCGGATGATCGCTGTGTGCCTCGACCGCGGCCATGGCACTCAACAGCTCGGGTTGTGTGTGCCCGCTCATGGGCAGGACGTCGATGACTCTGTGTCTGCCCTCTGTGAGCGTTCCTGTCTTGTCGAGCGCCAGGGCGCGCAGGCGGGCCGGTGCCTCAATGAACGCTCCGCCTTTCACCAACACGCCATTTTTCGCGGCCGCGGCCAGGCTAGCCACAATGCTCACGGGCGTGGAGATGACTAGCGCGCAGGGACACCCAATCACGAGAAGTACGAGCCCGCGATAAAACCAATCGCTCCAGTCGCCGCCCATCAGCGCGGGCGGTATCACGGCAACCAGGATGGCCAGGCCCAGGATGGCCGGCGTGTAGACGCGGGCGAAACGGTCGACCCACTGCTCCGATGGTGCGCGGCGAGCCTGGGCTTCACCCACCATTCTGATGATCTGTGCGAGTGTGCTTTCGCCGGCCAGGCGGGTGACTTCAACCTCGAGTGCACCATCGACATTGATGGTGCCGGCGAACACCTCTGCGCCCGGCGCCTTGTCGACAGGCACGCTTTCCCCCGTGATGGGAGCCTGATCGATGCTGCTATTTCCTTTGAGCACTGTGCCATCGAGCGGTATGCGATCACCGGGCTTGACTAGCACGCGAGCACCAAGGGCTACATCCGCCGCGGGCGATTCAACCACCGCGCCCTGTTGCGTAATCACGCGCGCCGTGTCGGGTGCGATGGCCAGCAGCGCTTCCACGGCGCGACGTGCGCGGCCAATACTCCAGGATTCCAGCGCGAGAGAAAACGCGAACAGGAAGCTCACCACGGCTGCTTCAAACCACTCGCCGATGGCGACCGCACCGATCACGGCCATGGTCATGAGCAGGTTCATGTCGGGGCGAAGGCGCAGCAGGGCTCGCCAGGCGCGCACCGCAACGAACCAGCCGCCTGCTACAATCGCGGCAGCATAGAACAGGATCGATGCGTCCGGTGGTGCTTCAGCCAGGGCGGCGCCTTCCGAGCCGAGAGCTGCTAGAACGCCGGACGCCAGCGCGTGCGCAAGGAAGCCCGCGCCGAGCAGAAGTCCGCTCGCGGCGGTCAGCGCTGTCCGTCCCCGACGTTGCCAGAACCCAAGCCGGGCGGCGTCGGGCTGCACATCGATCCAGGGCTCGGCGCGCATTCCGGTTTTCGCGACTGCCGCCTGGATCTGGGCAGCGTTCACGGGCGGGGCTCCAACGGCAACCGTCATTTTGCCACGCAGGATATCGAACATCAGCCGGCCGTCGGCAGAACCCACGATCGGACCGATCTCTCGCTTCAGTATTGCGACCTCATCGGCGCAATCCATCCCGTGAACTCTGAACTCGAGCGCTTCGGTCATGGCGTCGCATTGCTTCGACGGCCAGCCCACCTCCGTTCGACCAGCACATACGCGGTGGGCAGCACGAGCAGCGTGAGCAGTGTCGAGCTGATCAGGCCGCCGATGACGACCGTGGCGAGAGGCCGCTGCACTTCGGCGCCCATTCCGTGCGAAACCGCCACGGGTATGAAGCCGATCGATGCTACCGCCGCAGTCATCAGCACGGGACGCAACCGATCGCGCGCTCCCTGAACGGCGGCTGTTTCCGCATCCGCGCCGGCGGCGCGCAGCTGCTTCACGGTGGTAAGCAGCACGAGCCCGTTCAACACAGCCACGCCGAAGAGTGCAATGAAGCCGATGCTTGCGGAGACGCTGAGGTGCAGTCCACGCAACAAGAGAGCGGCAATGCCGCCAATGGCGGCAAAGGGCAGGTTGGCGAGCACCAGGGCGGCCAGACGCCAGGACCGCAGCGACGTGAAGAGCAGGAACGTAATCACCAGGATCACTACCGGAACCACGATGCGCAGTCTGCGCATGGCGCGCTCCTGATTCTCGAATTCGCCACCGAACCGCAAGTACGCGCCGGGCGGCAGCGTCATCCGCCCAAGGGTCTCACGCACTTCCGCAACGAAGCCACCCAGATCGCGCCCACGCACGTTCGCTTGCACGATGACCAGGCGCTGCGCGGCCTCGCGGCTCACCTGAACGGGCCCCGCCTCGAGTCTGATCTGCGCGATCTGCGCCAGCGGTACCCGCGCGCCACCGGGCGCCGGCACGGTGATCGCACCAATCGCCTCGGGTGAAGTGCGCAGCGATGCCGGGTACTGCACGACCACGTCGATGGGATAATTGCCTTCGTAGAGCAGCGAGACCGGCTTGCCGCCTACGGCCGTTTCCAGTGCTTCCTGCACTTCCGCCATGGGGATGCCGAAGCGCGCCATGGCATTGCGATCCATGGTCACATTCAAATAGGCCTGACCCTGCGTCGCTTCCACCTGCACTTCGGTGGCGCCTTCGATGCGCGCGATTTGCTGGCCAATCTGCTGCGCCACGCGCAGGTTCTGCGCGGCATCATCACCGAACACCTTCACGGCCAGATCCGCGCGCACTCCGCTGATCAGCTCATCCAGCCGCATGGCCATCGGTTGCGTGAAACGAATGGCCATGCCGGGCACGCGTTGTTCGAGACGATGCTCGATCTCCTCGACCAGATCTGCTTTATCGAGACCCGGCCGCCACTCGCCGCGCGGTTTCAGCATGACGAACATGTCGGTCTGATGCAGCCCCATCGGATCGCTGGCGATCTCCGGACGGCCGATGCGGCCGACCGCCGTGGTCACCTCGGGCGAGGCCATCACGGTGCGTTCCAGCTCGCGCTGCATTTCTACGGAGCGGTTGAGCGATACGCTTGGATCGCGCGTGGCCTGCACGAGCAAGGACCCTTCGTCCAGTTCGGGCAGGAATTCCGTGCCCAGCAGTGGCAACAGTGCGACGGCTGCGCCCAGCGTCAGCAGCGCGATCAGCAACACGGTTTTGGGCGCGCGCATGGTGCGCATGAGCAGCGGCTGGTAATGCCGGTCGAGCCAGGTCTCGAGCCGCTCGGCGTAGCGCGAGTGATGTACTCCGCGGCGGAACACCCACGTGCTCAGCGCCGGCACAGCGGCCAGGGAAAGCAGAAGACTTCCGAAGATGGCCATGCCAACGGTGAGGGCCATGGGCCGGAACATTCGGCCTTCCAATCCCTGCAGCGTGGCGATGGGAAGATAGACCAGCATGATGATGAGCACGCCGAACGCGATCGGCCGGCCCACTTCGCGACCTGCATCGATGATGCGCGCGCGCAGCGTGGCGACATCTGTCGCAACACCACGCAATCGCTTGGAGAAATGTTCGACCATCACGACCGCGCCATCCACGATCATGCCGAAGTCGATGGCGCCCAGACTCATCAGGTTTGCCGAAAGGCCCAGCCAGCGCATGCCCACGAAGGCAAACAGCAGTGAAAGCGGAATCGTAACTGCAACCACGAGCGCGGCCCGCACGTTGCCGAGGAATAGCAGAAGTACGGCCAGGACCAGCAGCCCGCCTTCCAGCAGATTCGTGCGGACCGTACGCAGCGTTCCATTCACCAGGTCGGTCTGGTCGTAGTACGGAGTGATGCGCACACCTTCCGGCAAACTGCGCTGGATCTCCGCCACGCGCTGCCGCACGCGCCCCACGACCTGACGGCTGTTTTCGCCACGCAACATCATCACGAAGCCCGACACCACTTCACCCTTCCCATCCTTCGTGACCGCACCCTGACGC
>JBOHRF010000420.1:0-4621 GCA_050732575.1 Longimicrobiales bacterium | reverse complement strand
GTCTGCATCTGGTCGAGCGCGCGGTTGATAGACTCCGGTAGAACTCGTTGAGCAGGGTCTTGTGAAAGCGCTCGTTTCGAAGAGTGCCCGTCAACTGTAAATCTCAACTTACGCATCCCGCTCCCGATTCCGATCCCGAAATCCGTTCCCGCACCCGGTCCCCGATCTCCCGATCTCCCGCTCCCGAAAATCCGTTCCCGCTCCCGCCCCCGAGATCTGTTCCCGCACCCCGTCCCCCGATCTCTCGCCCGGAATCCGTTCCCGCGGTCCCGGTTTGATCGGTCGCGCACGAAGTCTGCACGGGATGGCGCGATCGGCCCCGAGCCGCCCGTAACGAGGTCGGAAATCGCGGCGCACGTCGCGTTTTGCTGACGTTACGCATCGACAGATGTCGAGCGGTTGGCACGGTGCGGCGGGTCCGCGCAAAACGTGCACTTTCGGCAAACGGCGGTCGACGGCCGAGGCCGATCCGATTATTTTGGGCCACCCCGATCCCGGCGGCCTACCCTGGGCTGACCGTGGAAACCTTTACCGTGGTGTGAGTTAGAAGGACGATGATGTCCGACCAAGCCACGCTCGAGCTACCTGCTGCCCTGGAGGGGCTGCGCGAGCTCGCGTACAACCTGCGCTGGAGCTGGAACGCGCCCACCGCGGCGCTGTTCGAGCTGCTCGATCCCGCGCTCTGGCAATCGACGCATCACAATCCGGTGCGATTGCTGGCCGAGACCGATGGCATTCGACTTCAGGCTGCAGCACGCAGCGACCGCTATGTCCGGGCGGTTTCTGACGAGGTAGCCAATCTCCGCAAACACCTGGGCGATCCGCAGACCTGGTATCGGCGCCACTACCCGGGTGTGCGCGGACTCAAGGTCGCGTACTTCTCGGCCGAGTTTGCCATCACGGAATCGCTCAAGATCTTCTCGGGCGGTTTGGGCGTATTGGCCGGCGATCACCTCAAATCCGCGTCCGACCTGGGCATCCCGCTAGTGGCCGTTGGGCTGTTCTACAAGGAAGGCTATTTCACGCAACGGCTCGATTCGGCCGGCCATCAGGTCGATGTTTATGCTCCGGCCGATCCGCGACACTTGCCCCTGACGCTCGAGACCCGATTTGGCGAGCCGGTCCTGATTCGCCTGCCCTACCTGGGCCACCAGGTGAGCGCGCAAATCTGGCGCGCCGATGTGGGTCGCGTGCCGCTCTACCTGCTGGATACCGACCTTCCGCAGAATCGAGCCGAGGATCGTCGCATTACCGACCGATTGTACGGCGGCGACAACGAACACAGACTGCGGCAGGAAATGGTCCTGGGCATTGGCGGCATGCGTGCGCTGGTTGCGCTCGGCATCACGCCCACCGTGCTGCACCTGAACGAAGGACATGCAGCCTTTGCCGCTGTCGAGCGGGTGCGTGCCATCTTGGGCGAGCGCCACGGCACCTTTGCTGCCGACGCTGAGCGACTCACCGGTGGCGTAGCGTTCACTACCCACACTCCCGTGCCGGCCGGCCACGACTTCTTCCCCGCCGCCATGATGGAACGTTACCTGGGCGGATACGTCTGGGAGATGCGCGAGCCCTGGCAACATTTCCTCGCCCTGGGCCGCCACGAACCCAATGACGAGGACGATCCCTTCAACATGACGCTGCTCGCGCTGCGGCTCGCCGCTCGGCGCAACGGCGTGAGCCGGCTGCACGGTGAAGTCAGTCGCAAGATGTGGCACGTCGTGTGGAAGCATCTTGCTGACGATCATGTGCCCATTGGCCACATCACGAACGGTGTGCATCTCAGCACCTGGGTATCACCCGACATGGCGCAGCTCCTGGACGCGCGTCTGGGCAGTGAATGGGCCGAAGTCACGGACGAGTTCCACTGGCACCGCGCGGAGCAGATCCCACTCGAGGAGATCTGGTCTACGCGCAACACGCTGCGCCAAAAACTGGTGACGCGCACGCGCCAGCTGTTGCACGACCAGGTGACGCGCCGCGGTGAAGACAGCAGCTGGGTGCAACAAGCGCTCGACCCCAACGCGCTCACCGTTGTATTTGCCCGTCGGTTTGCCACCTACAAGCGGGCCACACTGCTGCTTTCCCAGCCCGATCGATTGAGCGCGTTTCTACAGAAGTACCCGGTGCAGTTCGTGTTTGCCGGCAAAGCGCATCCACGCGATGAAGGCGGACAGGAATTCATTCGCCGGGTCTTCGAGTTTGCCGCCCGCCCTGAATCACGCGCGCGTTTCGTTTTCCTGGAGGAGTATGATCCTGAGCTGGCGCGCACGCTCACCAGTGGCGCCGATGTTTGGCTGAACGTGCCACGCCGGCCTTATGAAGCGAGCGGTACCAGCGGCATGAAAGCCGCCGCTAACGGCGCGCTGAACCTGAGCATTCCGGACGGCTGGTGGGCGGAAGCCTGGACCGATCACAATCGGCTGCCCCACCCGCCCGGCTGGAGCATCGACGCACCTGCGGATCCCGACCACCAGGATCAGCGTGATGCGGACGCGCTTTTCGAACTCCTGGAAAAGGTAGTAGCGCCGCTTTTCCTGGATCGTGATGCGCATGGAGTGCCGCGCGCCTGGACCGAGCGTATTCGTTCTTCGCTACGCCAGGTTGTTCCCTTCTTCAACACACATCGCATGGTGGCGCAGTACCTGGAACAGGTTTACTTGCCCAGCCACGAAAGCTCGACCCGCGCCTTCGGTGGAGCGGACGTGGCAGCGTCTGCTTAGATTGTGCCCTCTTCATTCATCTCCCCAGGTACCTGGCCGGAATCGGATTGTTCTCCCGCTCGCTATCCCAAAAGATGGTCATCACCCACCAACGCTTGCCGTCATTTAGCAACTGGATGCTGTTAATGCCACGGCTGAACGGCTGTGCATCGTTGAGCGTGCGCCGCGATTCATACGTACTGAATGCGTGCGTCACGTTGCCAAAAGTTTCCACCACACGGTGAATCTCTTTCTCGAAGAAGCCCTGCCCCTCCAGTCCAGGTGCGCTCGACGTCTGATATTCTGCAGGAGTCAGCGAGCGATAGCCGGCCGTGCCATCGGCGCGCCTGCCGGTAGGAATCAGGCGCGACATGCCGGGCACGAACAGGGAATGGAACCGGTCCCAGTCGCGCTTCTGACCGGCTGGTCCCGAGATCACATCGTAGAGCGCGGCCAGGATGGCATCTACGGAAGCCACATCTTCCGGTCTGGCCGCGGGTGCTTGCGGTTGCGTTTGCTGAGCCAGAAGTGGCGCTGATGCAACCAGCAGCAATACCCAGGTGAGTGCGGGAATGCGGGCGCGCGTTTTCATGATTCACTCTTGCTTACGGGTGACGTCGGTCCGCTCTGCTGGGATGGACCGAAGTTGGGTCGGTTGCGCGAAATTTATGGCTCGCCTGTGAAGATGAAATGGCGCGCCCTGCCGCGCTCCTTGTCGGAGTACTCCGCGCCTCCGTGCCGGGATCTTCGGTCGCGTCAGATCGCGGCAAATAGGGAAACAACGCCGGGTTTGGTGCGAAACGTTGTGTTGACGCCGTGAAATCCCCGCACGCAACCCCGAAGCGCCGAATGAAGGGGGTGAAACGCAAGTGCTGGAAGTGATTGGGCCGGGCCAACTGTCACTAGTACCAGGGCTTGCGCGTTTCGCACCACTGGCGGGGAACTCGAGACTCGAGCGGAAACCTGGCACCATGAACGCAACGATGACGCTGGATGTATTGCTGATCGATGACGAGCCCCTGGCGCGCAAGCGGCTGCGTCAATTCCTGGGCGAGTACGACGATTGTACGATCGTTGGTGAATGCGGCGATGGACGCGAAGCGATTGCCCGAATTCGCGAGCTGACACCCGACCTGGTTTTCCTGGACGTGCAGATGCCGGAAGTCAACGGCCTGGACGTGCTGGCCGCGCTGGACCCGGGCGAGCGTCCATTGGTCGTGTTTGTCACCGCCCACGATGCGTTTGCGGTGCGCGCCTTCGAGGTGCACGCCGTGGACTACCTGCTCAAGCCTTTCGATCGCGATCGATTCCGCGGCGCGTACGAACGGGCGCGCGAGTTGTTTGCCAATCGCGCGGCGCGCGAGCAACACACGCGTTTGAGTGCGCTCCTGGCAGAAACGGGCCGCGTCGATGGCGGATTGGATGGTCCGCCGCCCATACTGCGTGACCGCATTCTGGTCAAGACCGGCACCCGTGTGTTGTTTCTGAACCCCTCGGACATTGACTGGGTAGAAGCGGCTGGCAATTACGTGAGGCTGCATGTGGGGGCAGACGAGTATATCGTGCGCGAGAGCATCACGCGCTTGGAAAGTATGCTTGGACCCGGTCAGTTTGCGCGGGTCCACCGTTCCACCATCGTCAACCTGAACCGCGTGCGCGAGCTGAGACCCTGGTTTTCCGGTGAAATGATCATTGTGATGCATAGTGGCGCCGAGCTCAAGCTGAGTCGCACTTATCGCAAGGATCTCGAGCGCCGGGTCCACATTCTTTCATGACCCATACCACACCTGCCTTGCCCGCTGTTGGGCACGCGCGCATCCGACCCTGGCTGGTGGTCGGATTGTGGGTGTTTTACGGGGTGCTCTCTGTCAATCAGTCGATCATCTACGCCCAGATTGCCAACCGCGAGCCCAACCTGG
>JBOHRF010000419.1:0-4638 GCA_050732575.1 Longimicrobiales bacterium | reverse complement strand
GATAGCGCAAGACCACGGTGGCCATGGCGATCAGGATGAGCAGCGGAATGTAGATCATGCCGCGCAGCAGATTGCGATGGGTGAGATCGAACCAGACGACCAGGAACGTGGCGCCCATGTGCAGACTGGGAAAGGCGCCGTGTGGACCGCCCATGCCATCAATGGTGCGCACGACCAGGTTGTGGAATGTGCTGCCCCGCAGTACGCCGGGAAACTGGGTCGCCATTTCCACAATGGGTCCGTGCGCGGGCAGAAACAGGTAGCCCAGAAAGCTGAGTGCATACAACACGGCAAACGCGGTCACGAATTCATCACGCTCGGCGGGCGGCCGTGCTACCAATCCCAGCAGGATGCTGATATAGAGGTACGGGATGTATGCGGCGTAAAAGAAGCTCAGGAACTCCACGGCACGCGGGCCCGGATCGCTGGACCACCGGAGTGATGGTGAACGACCCAGGAACAGCACCCGGTCAGCGGCGTCGAGGGCCGGATCCGCCAGCCAGGGAATGGCCTGGAACGCAACCCGACCGAGCGTAGTGTAGAGCGTGCACATGACAATAATCACGGCCAGTGCGCGCAGCAGCGGTGTCCAACGCCAGTCCCGCTTTCGGGCCAGCACCCAGGCGAACGCGCCAAAACCCAGCAGCATGCCGGCGTGCAGGATGGTCTGGTTCAGCAGCGCAGCACCGTGCACCACAGCCACACTCAACGTAGCCGTGACCACAGCCAGAATGGCGAGCGTGGCGATCTCCGCGGGATGCATCCGCATTACATGACCTCGAAATGAAGCGCGACAAACATAGTACCCGGATCGATCAGGGCGGACGGCCTGTGCCATTTTTCATCGACTGGGGCGTTATTCCACATCCGGCCGAGACGGCGACACCGCGTTACAACTGATCGCTACACTGCCAACGCCGCTGGGCTGGGTCGAACTACGCTGACAAACCGGCTCGAGCACCGGTTACGCTTGTTGTCTTTGACTCCACCACGTTCCGGAGGAAACAACAATGGGTTGGATCTTCTTCATCGTGATCACGCTGTTCTTCCTGGTCCCGGCCATTCTGCAATGGCTATGGAATATCACCATGCCCGAGCTCTTTGGCCTGACCGAGGTGACTTACTGGCAATCCTTTCGGCTCCTGCTCATTGCAGGAATCCTTATTGGTGGACCCGGCCTCATCAATTTCAATCTGGGGAACTGAGGCGGCACGGCTCAATCGTCATCATCATCTAGATCCAGGTCGTCACCGTCCCAATCGTCGTCGCAATTGTCCTCGCGGGGTCTGGCCTCGGTGGCCAGACCCAGCGGAAAGCGTGCGGGTATACGCGCGCCTTCCTCGTGTTGGAACCAACCATCAGCGGGTAGGGGCGACAACGTCGCGGCGGCGTCCCACGGCTGTAGATGCACCAGATAGCCGATCACGTATTCCTGTGCATCATCCACCGTGACACGTGCGCGGATATCCTCGTCGGATGCGTACTCCCATTCCTTCTCGTGGCCTGGATCCAGCTCGGGCGAAACGCGCAGCTCCTCCACCAGCCATGCTGGATAGGGCCGGCCCGGATGGGTCTGGCGAAACCACGCGCCCAGCGGCTGCGGCCAGGACTCCTCCAGGAAACGTCCATTGATGGTTGGGCGATACGTGTAGACATCGATTCGATATTCACCGGGCGGGACATCGAACGGTTGTACCGTGCCGTCCCAGTCATCGCCACAGTCACGCCAGGCCGATAGTGAGCGCGGATCGAAGCCGCCACAAAGCAGCAATCGCCCGCCCGGAATAGCCAGCTTCCACGTTACTCGAGCGATCCACTCGCTTTCCTCGTCCGTCGTGAGAGGGCCGCCCAGCACCAGCCGGGCCGGAAAGCTGTCGTCGCCATGGAGCGCGAGCAGCACGGCTTCGTGATCCATCACGATGGCGCGATCATCATTCCGATCATCCTCGATGATGCGGTCGAGCGCTGATACGGCCACAATGCTGAAGCCGCTCGAGTCATTCTGCACGTAGACATCGCGGCGTGCGACCTTGCTTTGTGTGTGCATGACCCGCTCCTGATGGCGATGGTATGACGGAAGACGCGCATCGCTAATTCCCATCCGCTTCAAAGATGTCCTCGATCCTCAGCTTGAATACACGTGCCAACTTGAACGCCAGGGGCAGGCTGGGATCGAACCTGCCGGCCTCAATGGCAATGATCGCCTGCCGCGACACTCCTACACGCACACCCAGCTCGACCTGTGACCAGTGCCGTGCCTCACGCAGCTCGCGCACGTGATTCCTCATGACTGCCGCTCGAAATGGCGCTCGGTGGCCAGCAGATTGATCCAGCATCCTCTCTGCGGACCACCACCCCCTTCTCCCGAAACGTCCCACCCAGCCATTTGCTGGCCTGATGGACGCGCGGTTCCCCCAGGCAACCCATCGCGAACAGCCCGCCCTGGCATGCCGATCGCGTCAAAACGGGAGTTCGGGGTGGTGGTCCGCCGCATCCCAATGTAAAGCACACCTTACATGTGTCAAACGTCCTTATAGGGCCAGTGGGCTGACACTTCGTGGTTCCAAACGGGGGCGCGCACTACGTTGTAGGACAGGCAGGCCCTTCCCGAATCGAGGTCCCCCCATGACGAGGCGCAGTGTTGTTCTTTATTCCCGTGCGCTTGCGCTTCACGGTGTGGCTGCAGGCCTGTTGCTCTTGCCTGGGTGTTCTGCGCTGGACCGCTCATCGACAGCAGTGACGGTTCGCGATAGTGCAGAGATAACGATCGTGCACAACGATCTGGCGCGGTTGACTACGACTTGCGCGGTGGGATCGGCGCCCGCGGTGAGCATCGGCGAGGCGGAGGGCAGGGAGGAGTACGAGCTGTACCGAGTGTTTGGCGCTACGCGTCTGAGCGACGGTCGGATTGTACTGGTGAATCAGGGCAGTCAGCAGATTCGGTACTACGATCAGACGGGCAAATTTGTTGGACAGGCAGGACGTCCGGGCGAAGGCCCGGGCGAATTCAGGGATGCGTTTTACCTGTGGGCGCTACCCGGTGATACGGTTTGGGTGGGCGACTATCGGCCGTGGCAATTCCATGTGTTCGCTCCGAACGGTACGTACCTAAGAACGGTGCGGCCGTCGCCGCAGTACTTGAATCCACCCGGTGTTTTGGTAGTTCTCGATGATGGTCGGGCCGTGCTGGCGGATCGTTCTGGCGCGCGACGCAGTCAACCGTTCGAGCTGGAACACATGACCGTTGTGGTTCACGGTCCGGATGGAGTTCTTACCGATACGCTGGGTACGTATGCCAACGGTCGCTACGGTCAAATCGGGGACGATCCGAACGGTATGTTCGTGTATCCGCTGTTCGAGTCGTTTGCGCGTGTGATGGGAGGTGGAGCCCGCATCGTGGTCGGGCACAGCGCGAGCGCGCAACTCGCGCTGTTCAATGCGCGGGGCGGCCTGCGTCTGGACCGCATCATTCGCTGGACCACGGAAGATCGAACCATCTCAGCGGACGATGTGGATGCGGAACGGCGGCGTCTGGCCGAACCGTATAAGGACATGGATGCGACCATGCGTACGCGCTTTCTGGAGCCGTTGATCAGCACCAAGCGGCCGGTGGCGGACCAGATGCCCGCCTTTGCGAGCGTGCTGTCGGGCAAGGATGGACGAGTTTGGGTGCGCGAGTTCCAGCGGCCCACGGTAACCGGGCCTGCGCGCTGGCATGCGTTCGATGCGGAAGGGCGTTTTGCCTGCACGGCTACGCTTCCAGATGTTGACCAGGTGCTCGAAATCGGAGCTGACTATTTGCTGGTGAAAGATCAGGACGAATCGCAGGTGGAGCGCGTGCTGCAGTACGCGCTGAGCGCGCCGGCACGCGCGCTATGACCATTCGCATGACGGGTCGCTAATGCTCGAGGCCGCGCTGCAGGCACGTATCGATGAGCTGCTGGATGAAGGCCAGGAGATCTGGAACCGCTTCGACATCGAAGTGCGCCAGCGCAACTGGCACCCTTTTGTGCCCGCCGATTACACCATCGTGCTGCGCGCTCTGCTGCGCTTGCGTGATCCCGGGCTGCGCTTCCTGGAGTGGGGCTCTGCTACGGGAGTGATCACCATCATGGCCGATATGCTCGGTTTCGAGGCCTACGGCATTGAAATCGACCCCGACCTGGTGGTCATTGCGCGCGACCTGGCTCGCCGGTTCGACTCCCGCGCCCGTTTTGCCGCGGGCAGTTTTCTGCCCACCGGTTACGAATGGCGATCGAAAACGCGCGATCGCCGGCTGGGCACGATTGGCGTGGGCCCCTCGGCCTACCTCGAGCTGGGACGTCCGTTGGAGGATTTCGACCTGGTTTACGGTTATCCCTGGGATGGCGAAGCACCCATCATGCACGATTTGATGCACCGCCACGGCGGCCGCAACGCCCGACTCCTGCAGCAGACCACCGCCGGTGTCATGGTCTATGCGCGTGACCCACGAACCCGTCAGAGGGTATTGCAGTTGAAGGAGCAGATTTCATGAGTCTGCAACCAAACACGAGGATATGATGAAATTGTCACTCGGTTTGTTGGTGGTGGTGGCGGGAGTATTGGGTGCTGCGTGTACGCCATCGGAGGCGGAGATCGATTCGCTGACTGCGGAGG
>JBOHRF010000418.1:0-4661 GCA_050732575.1 Longimicrobiales bacterium | reverse complement strand
TTGCCGCCTTATGAAGGTTGCCCTTTTCGATTACGGTATCGGGAACCTGCACTCGCTGGCGAAGGCGTTGCAGGCAGGCGGGGCCCAGGTCAGCCTGGAGACCGAGATCACGAGCGTGTTGCGCGCTGATGCCATGGTGCTGCCGGGAGTGGGTGCGTTTTCGCCTGCTTCGGCGGTACTCACGCCACTTGCACCTGTGCTGCGCGCCGCACTGGCCAACGGTCATCCCTGTCTCGGCATCTGCCTGGGCATGCAGCTGCTGTTCGAATCCAGTGAGGAAGGCATGGGCCCGGGCCTGGGTGCGTTGCGTGGACACGTGCGCAAGTTGCAGGCGCGTCGCGTACCGCACATCGGGTGGAATCGCGTAGAACCAATTCAGCCTGATCCGCTCTTTGTGGGGATTGGCCCGCTGTCCGCCTATTACGCAAACAGCTACGTGGCCGAACCTGCCGATGCCCGCGATGTCATTGCCTGGACGGAGTATGAGGGCGCGCGTTTTCCCGCCGTTATCCGCCGCGCCAGGACCTGGGGCGTGCAGTTCCATCCGGAGAAGAGCGGCGCTGCGGGCGTGCAGCTGATCCGTAACTTCCTGGTGCAGATCTCGACGTGATCATCTTCGCCGCGTTGGACCTGCAGCAGGGAGACGTCGTGCAACTGGTGGGCGGGCGCGCACAGAGCGAGCGCGTGCGCTGGCCGGACCCGGTCGCGGTTGCGCAACATTGGGTGGCGGGTGGCTTCCGCGCACTGCACATCGTGGATCTCGATGCGGCTCGCGGCACGGGCTCGAATTTGTCTATCGTTGAAACCCTGATTCAATCCGTGCAAGTGCCCGTGCAGGTGGGTGGCGGGATCCGCGACCTGGTCACTGTAGATCAGAGGCTGCGCGCGGGCGCTGACCGTGTAATTGTGGGTACGCGCGCCGTCACGGATGCCAAGTGGCGAAAAACGGCCGCGCTCACTCATCCCGGCCGCCTGGTCGTGGCGGCCGATGTGCGTGACGAGCAGGTGCTGACGCACGGCTGGTCGCAAACAACGTCCCAGCGGCTGACCGACTTCCTGTCCGACCTGAGCGAGGATCCGTTGGGCGCAGTGCTGGTCACGGACGTAGGACGCGAGGGCCGCATGACCGGTATCGATGCCAACCTGTTCGAGACCGTCTGCCGCATCTGCAAGCATCCGGTATACGCCGCAGGTGGTATTGCCAACAACGCGGATGTAACTACGCTCGCCGAAATCGGTGCGGCCGGTGCTGTACTGGGCATGGCACTTTACACGGGCGCAATCGATGTGACCACTCTACCAGGAGCGCAGGCGTGAGCGAAATCGTGAGGGAAACGGGTGAAACCACGGTCACCGTGCGCCTGCAGCTCAGCCCGCCGACCGAACCTGTTCAGATCCGCACAACAGACACCGTTCTCGACCATATGCTGGCCACGCTGGCCCGATATGCTGGCCTGAATCTCGCCATCGAAGCCGACGGGGATCTGCGTCACCATCTGATCGAGGATGTAGCAATTTCGATGGGTCTTGCACTGCGCGAAATCAAGCCGAGCACGTGCCAACGGTTTGGACATGCCATGGTGCCCATGGATGAAGCGCTGGTGGAAGCGGCCCTGGATGCAGGTGGTCGCTTCTATTATGAGGGGCGCCTGCCCAGCACGCTGTTCGAACATTTCTTTCGTTCGTTCGCGGAGAATGCGGGCTTGACGCTGCATGTGCGCGTGCTGCGCGGCCGCGATCGTCATCACGTGGTGGAAGCCGCGTTCAAGGCTACGGGATTCGCACTCCATCAGGCATTGACGCGAGGAGAAGGCGTGTTCAGCACCAAGGGTGCGGTGCGCGTCAAGCGCAAGGATGAGCGCTGATGTTATTGAAGCGCGTCATTGTATGTCTGGATGTGAAGGATGGCCGCGTAGTCAAAGGCGTTAGCTTTGGCGGCCTGCGTTCCGTGGGTGACCCGGTCGAGTTGGCAGCTCGCTATGAGGCGGAAGGCGCGGACGAGATCGTGTTCCTGGACATATCCGCGTCCGTCGAGGGCCGTCGCATTCTGCTCGATGTAGTGCGGCGTACAGCCGAGCGCCTTTTCATCCCACTCACGGTGGGCGGGGGCGTGCAGGATATCAACGATCTGGCTACCGTGTTGCGCGCGGGCGCCGATAAGATCAGCATCAACACCGCGGCGGTAACCCGACCGGAGCTGATCGGCGAGGCCAGTGCGCGCTACGGCAGCCAGTGTGTGGTGGCCAGCATTGACGCTCGGCTGGAACGGCGGCAAATCGAAATCATGAGCCGGGGAGAGAACGTGGTCTCTGATGGACCGGTGAGTCCGAGCAAGAGCTGGTTTCGGGTTTTCACGCATGGCGGCCGCACGCCTACCGAGCTCGATGCCGTTGGCTGGGCCCGGCGCTGTGAGCAGCTGGGTGCCGGTGAAATCCTGGTCACGTCCATCGATCAGGATGGCCGCCGCAACGGCTACGATCTCGAGTTGACGGGTGAGATCGTGGAGGCGGTGTCGGTGCCCGTGATCGCAAGCGGAGGCGCGGGTACGGCCGAGCACATTCGCGACGCGTTCCTGCTCGCGGGCGCCGATGCCGCGCTGGCCGCGGGCATCTTTCACGATGGCGTCACGACCGTCACGGCCGTAAAACAGCAACTTGCCGCGGCCGGCATTCCGGTCCGCCTTTCGCAATCCGCCTCACCCACACCCTGATGCGCGAGACCCATCGCTCACTGCTGGAGTTTGCGGTGGAAGTCGCCTGGCGCGCCGGGCGGCTGACACTGTCACATTTCCAAACTGGCGTGGCGGCCGAGGCCAAGCCCGATGCTTCCCCGGTCACCGTTGCGGACCGCGCAGCCGAGCAGCTGGCCCGCGAGCTGATCGAGCGCCGTTTTGCCAGCGATGGCATAATCGGCGAGGAGTTTGGCGAAGTGCGACCGGGAGCCGAGCGGCGCTGGATCCTCGACCCTATTGATGGCACCAGCGCTTTTCTGCGCGGCGTCCCTTTCTATGGCGTGCTCATCGCACTCGAGGATGACAATGATGTCGTGCTGGGCGTGGCGCATTTCCCCGCCCTGGAGGAAACGGTTTACGCGGCACTGGGCGAAGGCTGTTGGTGGAACGGGCGGCGCGCCGCTGTGTCCGAAACCGCGCAGCTGGAGCAGGCACTGGTGCTGACCAGCAGCTACGAAAACATTGCACGCCAGAACGTTGATGCCGGCTGGGATCGCGTGCGCAGCCGTGCTGGAATGGCGCGCACCTGGGGCGATTGTTACGGGCATGCGCTGGTGGCGACGGGTCGGGCGGAAGGCATGTTCGATCCCATCATGGCCATCTGGGATGCAGCGGCATTGCGGCCCATCATCGAAGAAGCGGGTGGCGAATTCACGGACTGGCAAGGACAGAACACGCACCGCGGCGGGTCCGTCGTTTCTACCAACCGTGCTTTAGCGCGCGAAGTGCGCATGTTGCTGGACGGCCCGTGAAAATCGAGCGCCAGGATCAACTCGATCAGTTGCGCTTTGACGACCACGGTCTGCTGCCGGTCGTGGCGCAGCATGCCACGTCCGGTGAAGTTCTGATGGTCGCATACGCTAACCGCACGGCACTGGAGCGCACGCTCGAAACCCGACGCCTCTGGCTCTACTCACGCAGCCGTCAGCAATTGTGGCAAAAGGGCGAATCGAGCGGGAACGTACAACGTCTTCTGGAGCTGCACGCCGACTGTGACTCAGACACCATCCTGGCGCGCGTTCTGCCAACCGGTCCTGCCTGCCATACGGGCGCGCGCAACTGTTTCGGCGCAGCACCCACGCTCCTGCAGTTGGCCGATCGTATTGGGCAGCGCGCCGGCGCATCGACCCGGGAAAGTTATACCGCGCGCCTGTTGCAGGATGCCAACCTGCGTCTCAAGAAGCTGGGTGAGGAGGCCACCGAGCTGGCCCTGGCCTGCCAGTCGAACGATGCCGCGCGCGTGCGTGCGGAAGCGGCGGACCTGATCTACCACGTGCTGGTGGCGGTGGCCGCGGCGGGAGTGGCGCTGCAGGATGTGCTGGGTGAGCTGGACGATCGTTTCAGCGCGGGGGCCGGCGCGCGATCACAAGCCGAAACACCGCCAGCAGAAGGATAGCGCCCAGGATCGAGAGGCCCAGTGATTGGAGGTTGAAACCGGTCACGGGCCCGACTCCCAACACGCGCGTACCCAGCACGCCGCCAATCAGAGCCCCTATGATTCCGATGACAATGGTAATCAGGCAGCCACCCGGGTCCTTGCCCGGCATGATGAACTTCGCAATCCCCCCGGCCAGCAGACCAAACACGATCCAGGCAAAGAGGTTCATGATGAAAGGGCGGCAGGGGCTGGAGGCAACGTGGGACAGGTGTTCATGACAGGACTTTTATCTCCTTTACGTTCATTCCACCTGCCTCTTACACCCGGAATCCGGAAACGATGTCTTTCAGCTTTTCGGCGGACTGCAGCAGCTCCACGCTGGCTGCGCTCATCTCCTGGGTAGCGGCGGACTGCTGTTCGGCTGCAGCACTGACCTCTTCCGCGCTGGCCGCGTGTGATTCAGCAGTCTGCCCCACTTGATGGACAGTCTGCTCTACGCGTTGCACAGCGCGCTGGTTTTCCTCGGCTGCCGCGGCCACGCTCGCCGCCGCG
>JBOHRF010000417.1:0-4665 GCA_050732575.1 Longimicrobiales bacterium | reverse complement strand
CGTTTCACACAGCCGGTGGACTCTCGACCATGCCCTGGACGTATCAGCGACGCGTGCGAACCATGGAGTACAAGACGCTGCGCTACCCGGGACATGCGCAGATCATGCGTGCCATACGCGGATTGGGACTCCTCGATCTTTCACCCACATCGGTGCACGGACAGAGCGTGGTGCCACGCGAAGTGTTCATTGCCTGCGCTGAGCCGCGGCTGCGCCGCCCGGAGGGCAGAGACCTGGTAGCACTGCGGGTCGAAGTGGATGGGCACGCGCAAGGCAATGCGGTGCGCATCGTATACGATCTCCTGGATTTCTATGATGAGGCAAATGGCATCAGTGCCATGGAACGTACGACCGGATTCTCGCTTTCCATCACCGGACAGCTGCAAGTGACCGGTAAAACGCGCCGGCCCGGTGTGTTTACACCCGACCAGGCGGTACCAGCCGAGCCCTATATCGCGGAGCTGGCACAGCGCGGGATTCACATACTATCCCGGCGGGAAACAAACAACGGATAACGGATTAGCCGAGCACGAGAACGAGCACGCCTACGGTCACGAGGACTCGCGACGTATCGAATTGTCCCCGTGGTCCAAGGCGTGCTCGTTTTCGTGCTCGTCTGTTGAGCCATTTATCGGGCTGGCCGCAATGTGTCTCACGGGGTCCGGTAGCGGTCGAGCGGAGTGGCGCAAAATGTGACAGTGAGGGGAGTTGTGGATCGAGTTTTGAGGAGTGAAGTTCTCAACTGGCGCAAGGATGCATCATGGCGGACATAAACGTAGAACGGAAGCGGCCTTCGTTATGGCCCTGGATTATTGGTCTAATCCTCTTGGTTGCATTGGTTTATGCAGCAGCCCGAGTAATGGGTAAGGATCAGCAGCAGAGTGGCACGCAGATCGAAACAACGCTCTGAAGAGCGAGTTCGGCCGGGCCGGCGGCGGACCCCCGTAATCGGACCGGCCGTATCATCGCGAAGGTTCCCGTCAGTGCGGTTATGAAGCCGCGTCCCCCGGAGGCAAAGATGACTCGATACGGATTGGCTACACTCACCCTGCTGCTGGCTACGACACTGCCGGCGGCTGCCCAAACCGACGTAAGGCGCAGGGCATTCACCTTCCTGGATCAGAACCTCACCATCCAGGTTGTCTCGGAGCAGGCGGGTTCGCTGCGCATCCTGCGCGGCGAGGCCGGCATGGTAGAAGTGGTCGCAAAGACGCCCGACGGTTTCGCGGGGTTTGCGCTGGGCGGCCAGCAAGAAGACCAGCTGCGACTCACATCGGTGGGCGCCACGGCGGCCGAGTTCCTGGTCGTTGTACCCGAGGATGTACGGGTGCGGGTACGCTTGCCTGATCGCCAGCATGTCGAGGTTGCGTCGGTTCGGCCATTGACCACGTATCGGTGGACCAAGACCGATGCGCCGGATGACAACGGCGGCGCTGCAGGCCCGACCGCAGCGCCTGCGTACAACGCGGTATCGACCGACGACATGTTTCTCAGCCACTACAGTCGCGCTGTACCGCGCTCGTTCACCGTTCAGGACCTGAACAACTTTGACCGACTGGACGTGCGCTTCGTGGGTGGTGACTTCCGACTGGCAACCAGCCGTGCGGTAAGCGTAGCTGCCGGTCGTAGTGATACCATCGAGTTGCGCGCAGTCCAGCCCGGTTTCAGTGCCTTGATCTCGCTGCCCACGGACACGCGCGATTTCAAGCTCGTGCTTGGTAGCAAAGTGGCGCTCGAGGTGGTAGGCGGAGAAGTCCGCTCCTACTGCGATTCGGTGGGCGCACAAACGACCGGAATCGGGTCGCGCACTTACAGCTATGTCCCAGGCGCGGACCTGAGCTGCCGTTAGGACGTTCGCTGCGCTCACGGGCGCGCTCGCTTTGCTCGCGGGCGCACTTCGTGGGCGCGCTTCGCTTCGCTGGCGGGCGCGCTTCGCTTCGCTGGCGGGCGCGCTTCGCTTCGCTGGCGGGCGCGCTTCGCTTCGCTGGCGGGCGCGCTTCGCTTCGCTCGCGGGCGCGTGCCGGGAGCTGCCGTGTCTTCTTGGGCCACGTCCTGCCGTGACACTTCGCTGCGCTCGCGTGACGGGGTCAGGCGTACCTTCCTGAGATCGTTCTTGCATGACGCGCATCTTCCAAGCCCTCCGGCTCTTCCAATTCAAGATCGACGGCGAGTAGCTTGAAGATGAAATCGTTGCCATTCGATACTGTGGAGGGAATCAAATGCGCGTTGCCATGGTTGCGCTGCTGCTGGGAGCGTGGACGACGGGTGTGGCGGCTCAGTCGCCCAATGCGGAGCGCGTGGTTGCAGTTCGGGCGGGCCGGCTGGTCGATGTAGTGAGTGGCTCGGTGATAGAGAACGCAATCATCGTAATAAGGGGTGATCGGGTTGAAGCCGTGGGCCGCGATGTGCGGGTGCCGGCGGGGGCGCACATCGTGGACCTGTCGGATCACACCGTCATGCCCGGCTTCATCGACATGCACACGCACATCACGAGCGATCCCAGCGGCGGGTACTCGGACCAGGTCCTGCACGAGTGGCCCGGCTACGAAGCGATCGTAGGCGTCAAGAACGCGCGCAAGACGCTGCTGGCCGGATTCACCACGATTCGTAACGTAGGATCGAGTGATTGGGCCGACATCGCACTGCGTGATGCGATCAACAAAGACGTGGTACCGGGGCCGCGCGTATTTGCGGCCGCAAACAGCATGGGTATCACAGGCGGCCATTGTGATACCAATGGGTACCGACCCGATCTAGGTGCCGAGCCCGGTCCGGAACAGGGCATTGCGAACGGCAATGATGAAGTGCGCAAAGCCGTACGCTACCAGGTCAAGTACGGCGCGGATGTCATCAAGATTTGCGCGACCGGCGGTGTGCTCTCCGCAGGCGATGCCGTGGGTGTGCCGCAGTTCACACTGGAAGAGATGAAAGCGATCGTGGAGACCGCGGCCTTTGCCGAACGCAAAGTGGCGGCCCACGCACATGGATTGGAAGGCATCAAGCTGGCGGTTGAGGCGGGTGTTGCCTCCATCGAACACGGCTCCATGATCAACGCCGAAGCGGCCCGCATGATGCGCCAGCGCGGGACCTACCTGGTGCCCACTCGCATGGCCTTTGAGTCCGTGGTCAAAGGCGCGCGTGAAGGCAAGCTCGCTCCCTGGTCAGCCAAGAAAGCACTCGAGATTGCACCGCATGCCAGCGAATCCATCAAGATTGCGATTCGCGAAAACGTGCCCATCGCATTTGGTACCGACGCAGGCGTCTTTCCGCATGGCGAGAACGCCGACGAATTCCGATTGCTGGTGGAGGCCGGATTGACGCCCATCAAGGCCATCCAGACGGCTACGGTAGAAGCCGCCAAACTGCTGGGCCAGGAAAAGCAGCCTGGTGCCCTTCAGCCTGGCTACTACGCCGACCTGGTGGCGGTCCGCGGCGACCCGCTGCGTGATATCACCCTGCTCAAGCGGATTCAGTTCGTCATGAAGGGCGGCGTAGTCCATAAACAGGCCGGAAACGAGCGCCCTACAACCGACCAGTTTTGACCGGGAAATGGGCCGGCCCGGGCACTCGCTGGGACCGGCTTGGAGGCGGAAAACCCACCCCGGCCAGCCCGCTGGGACGCAGGCAACGCCCTGGATTACCAGTATTTTCAACATGTATTGGAAACTGACAAACTTCTGCTTCCAAAAAGCTTGAGGCCAAGGCCGCATCTGCTTATATTTCCTAGCGATTTCACGCGCTCAGCGGGCGTGTTACACCGCTGGAAATCAATGTTTTTTGGGGATTGTTTGCTCGAGGCAGACGGGGGGCTCTCCGGCCGTGCCGGCGCACCCCCTTTCCTTTTGAAAGGAGTAGTAATGGCGACTGCCACCAAGGACAGGGACGAGCTTCGGCCGCTCCAACTCCTCGGCGACAGCCAGCTCGTTGCGCGTCACCTGGAAGGGCATCAGGGCGCATTCTCGGAGCTCTACGATCGGTACCGCGACCGGCTCATCCAGTTCATTGCGCGCAAGACGGGAGACCGCGACCGCGCCGAGGACCTGGTGCAGGAGGCGTTCATCCGAGTCACGCGGCATCTGCACCGATTTGACCAGGACAAGAAGTTCTCGACCTGGATCTATACGATTTGTTCGAACCTGGCCAAGAACGAGCTGCGCAATCGTTCGCGCAGCCCGCTGGTATTGTTCCAGAAGCTGACCACGCACTGGGAGCAAGATCACAGGCCGCTCCAGTTCGAGGACAACGGCAATCGTCCCGACGACCTTTACCGCAAGCGCTACTTGCAGGAGATCGTAGAGGAAGTCGTGGAGGAACTGCCTGAGCATCACAAGCTGGTATTCAAGCTGCGTGAGCTGGAAGGCAAGAGCTATGAGGAGATCGCCGATATCACAGGTGTGAACCTGGGCACGGTAAAGAGCCGATTGCACCGGGCGCGAACCAGCTTTGCCGAGCGAATCGAACCGCTGCTGAACTAGGGCGTATCGGGCGTATCGGGCGTATCGGGCGTATCGGGTTGAGGGTCACGCGAAAACGGAACACCATGGGAAAGCCTCGGAGGAATCCGGGGCTTTTTCTATGGAATCAACGGACACATGGACGAGCACGAGCACGCCTACGATCACGACGACGAGGTTACTACGCAACTCGTCGTCGTGACCGCAGGCG
>JBOHRF010000416.1:0-4680 GCA_050732575.1 Longimicrobiales bacterium | reverse complement strand
ACCCTCCCCCCTCCCCTTAATCCTATGTCCTCAATTCGTTTTCTTTTCCCCGATAAACCACCCCTTAAAGCCGTCTCAGAAACCGCTCCGGATTCTCCAGAAACGCCCGCGTCAGGGTAACGTGCTCCAGCTCTTCCCATTTGACTTCGGCGATCGGTTCGCGGTCGAAGTCGTAGATGCGTGCTTCGGGAAAGGCGAGCAGCATGGGCGAGTGAGTGGCAATGATGAATTGCGAGTCTTGCTGGACCATCTGCAGCAACAGGGCCAGCAGCAGCAGCTGGTTCTGCGGTGATAGTGCGGCTTCCGGCTCATCCAGCAGATAGAGTCCGCCCGGCACCATGCGCGCCTCGAACAGCTTCAGGAAGCTCTCGCCATGCGAGCGCGCATCGAGATCGCTGCCATAGCGGCGCGTCAGCTCGGCCAACGAGCCTGCAGCCGGGCCGGCCGCCAGGCCCTTCACGTAGTCCGATGCAGCGCGGAATTCCGTGTCCACATCGGCCACGCGCTGCTTCAACTCGGCGCGCAGCTGCGCAATGCGCCGGGCAAACCCGAAGAAGTCTTCGGCGCGCAAAAAGAATCCGCGGTGTGTGCGCGTCTCCCAGGTCAGCCGGAACGCGCTCGCCAGCCGGCGCTGCAGACCGAGCGTGGCATCCTCGCCGATTTCCGCGCTGCCCACGGTAGGCAGGTGCGCAGCCGCAGCAATGCCCTCCAGCAGCGTGGACTTGCCCGAGCCGTTTTCACCCACGAAGAATGTGACCGATGCGGAAAGATCGAGGGTGCCCAGCGTGCGTATGGCCGGGACACTGAAGGGGAATTGGTTTTCCGCCATCGTGGCGCCACCCCGCTTGCGCTCGATGGCACGCAGATGAGTCACGGCGCTCCCTGGACCCGTTACTGCTTCGTTGCGCGTGCTGCTTTGACCGGTACGAATTTGCGCACGCTGCCCTCTCGATTCTCAGCGATGTAGAGCGCGCCATCCGCGCCCACGGCGATGTCGTGCACCGCCAGGAATTCACCGCTGCCCTGTGCCAGGGCGCCCAGACTGTGGGTCACGCGCCCGGCCCCATCGAGCCGAACCACCGCGCCCACGCCAAAACCATCATTGCGCACGCCCACGAACAGACCGCCCATCGCGTCCACCGCCAGAGCGTACACGCGCGCGCTCGGCACCGGTTTCCAGGAGCTCCGGAACGCGCCATTCGAATCGAAGACGACGATACGATTGTTATCGCGATCGGCGACCAACAGTGAACCCGCAAACGTGACAATGGAGTGGGGCAACTCGAATTCGCCCTCGCCTGAACCGCGGCGTCCCCATTCCCGCGTATATCGGCCGTCGGCGTCTACTTCCACCACGCGCTGATTCTCGTAACCATCACTGATGAAGACGCGGCCATCCTCGCGTGTTGCCACATCGGTCGGACGGTTGAAGTGTTGGCCGTCCCAACGCGGCACACCAGCCTGCCCCAACACTCTGAGCGGCACACCCTCGTGGGAGAATTCAAAGACCTGGTGCAAGGCGGCATCGGTCAGCCATACGTTGCCCGCGGCATCGAGAGTCACGCCGTGCGGCAGTCGAAACCGGTTTGCGCCCCAGGCCTGCAGCAATCGTCCGCTCGCGCCATCGAGTTGCAACACGGTGGGCTCTGCGATGGGCGCAACCGTCTCCGTATCCCAGCCGCGGCCCGCCCGGTGAAACAGGAATACGTGATCGTGCGCGTCGACCGCAATGCCGGCCACTTCCCCCAGATGCAGATCGGTTTGCAGCTGCGGCCAGCCCACAACCGCGCGGTAGCCTACGATTACTGAGTCTACTTGCGCACGTATCTCGGTACTCGGCTCAGCATCACGCGTAGCCTGGAACGGGTCACGCTCACACGCACCCAGCGCCATGGCCAGCCACGCGGCCAGCAGCACACGCACACCATCGCCCCAGCGCGCGCGTCTGCGCTCGCCGGCCACGATCGAGCGTCGGGGGGGTCCGCTCGTATCGCCTCCTCTGTCAAAACCGTCAGCTAATTATCGATGGCTCGGCCCTGCAGCCAATCAACGCGCCGTCAATTCTTTGCCTTTGCCACGTCCTCTGGGATCACAGCGCTGCGCAGTGCTTGCGGATGCTGGAGTTCACTGATCAGGCTGTCACCCAACTCGGCAACGTATCGAGTGACCAGGCCCACCTCCCGCATTCCGCTGATGACCCACTGATACTTCGGCCGCACCATGCCGGTCTCCAGATCGTAGAACTCCGCGGGACCGGCACCGGCCACGGGTAGCAACATTCGCTCGGACAGATCGCGCATCTGGTCGAGCTTTACCACACCGTAATTCAGCTGACCGTAGAACCTGGATAGACGGTAGACCGTCGGGACGTCGAATAGTTCGAGCGCGCCCGACTGCAATGTGGCAGTCCACATATGCGTCTCGATGGTCTTCGTCCCAATGCCTGCCCGCAGCGGGAAATATTGCTTGCGCGCAATTGCCGCGTCGAACGCTGCCAGATCCTTGTCGATTGCTGCCGCACCCATGCGCGCTTGGCCCACGATGCCTTGGATTTCCTCGATGAGCGCGCGCCGAATCTGCTGCCGCCGATTCTCCAGATCGCGCTGCCGCTGATGATGCGCAAGCGCCGACGCGCCATACACGCCCACGAATACTACCAGCAACTCCAGCACGAGGCGGAACCCATACTCGCGCCAGCGTGCGGCACTCCAGCTCCTCATTCCCTCCACGACCGAGCGCCGGGGAGCGCCGCCCGCTTCACTCATTGCAGAATACCTGTTCGTTCCTGATTCCCACTCTCACCCACCTCGCCCATCCGTTCCTCGCCGTCGCCCTCGCCCTCGCCCTTCAACGCGCGCCCGACTCCGTCGTGAACGGGAACTTCCCTTCCTTCATCATGCGCAGCACTTCATCCAGTGCAGCTTTCAGCTCGCGATCGAAACCGCGCAGCTCATCCATGGCGGAATTCTTGACCATGACATCGGGCGCAACTCCAAAGTTCTCCAGATTGAAGCCGTAATTGTTCGGCTTGGTCGGATCGTAGGTCATCACCTTGGAACCGGGCGTCCGAATCGAGCCGCCATTGATCAGATTGTACGAGCCAGTCGCAATGACCGCGGCAGCAGTCGGATTGCCCACGATGCGACCCAGGCCCAGATCGCGGAATCCCTGTGGCGTCACCTCGCTGTCCGATGCCGATCGGTTGTTGATCAACATGACTTTGGGTCCGGCAATGGCCTGGCGCGGCCGGCGTCCCGCCGCGCGCGAGCCCCAGCGGCTGTTCCAGTATTCGTACGGTCTGCGCTCCAGGATATCGAGCAGCTCCTGGTCGATGTTGCCGCCGCCGTTGTAGCGGATGTCGATGACAATGCCCTTCTTGTTCCAGAATTGGTCGATCTCGTTGCGGAATTTTTCCAGTGATGGCTGATTCATCGACCGGATGTGCACGTACGCTACCTCACCCTTCGACTCCTTGTCGATGAACTCGCGGTTCTGGGCAATCCACTCTTCGTATTTCAAGTTGTTGATGTCGCCCTGCGATGTCGCACGGATGCGCACGGTGCGCGCTCCTGTGCCATCCGCGCTCCTGGCCACCTGCACGGGCACGTATTCATTCACGGTCTCGTTCAGCAGCTTCCAGTAGTTGTCGCCCGCCTTGAGCGTTTGCCCGTCGATGGACTGCACGAAGTCGCCCCTGGCCAGGTTCAGCCACTCCTTGTCCGCCGGCCCATCCCGATAGATGTGGCTGATGCGATACTTGCCGCTGGCCGGCTCCAGCTCGAAGCCCAGATGGCGCGTCTGATAGGCACCCTCGATATTGACACTGGGTGGACCACTGACACCCGTATGCGATGCATTCAGCTCGCCGATCATCTCATTGGCCAGATCGTAAACGTCCTCATTCGAGCCCACGTACCTGAGCAACGGCTTGTAGGTGCGCTTGATGGCGTCCCAGTCCTTGCCGTGCATTTCGGGATCGTAGAAGCGGTACTTCATGACCCGCCACGCTTCCTCGAACAACTGCTCCCATTCTTGTCGTGTGTCTACCGTGACACGGAAATTGAATGCCACGGGCGTGGGCCGCTGCGGCGCGGCCAGGGTCATCTTCATGATGCTGCCGCCACCTCCATCGCCGCCGCCCCCACCGCGGCCGCCCCGACCACCGCCGCCGCCACCACCTTGCCGATAGAAGATGACGCGCCGGTCCGCGCTGGCTTGCAGACCATTGAAACCACCCGCGGCGACTCGCCGCCGATCCTTGCCGTCTATGCCGATCTGGAAGAGGCCAGGCCCCTCATTGTCGCTGCTCGTGAAGTAGATCGTGCGCCCATCACGCGCCAGGAAATACGAGCCCACCGCGTTGGTGCCCGTAGTTATTTGCAGCGCGCGCCGACTGATGCCATCTGCCTCGATGATGGTGGTCGCGACCGCGGCCGCGCTGTCCGCACCGCCACCACGTCCGCCGCGCCGCGCACCCGCACGGACCGTCGGATCGTCCGGATCCTGCGCCAACCGCCGCAGGGACACCACAAATAAATGATTCACTCCCGCATCGCGGTTCGAGCTGAAGACCAGCCAGCGCCCGTCCGCCGTGATCTCACCACCACTGTCCCGGAACGGATTGCCCGTGAGATTGCTCTCCCGCTTGGTGGCCAGGTCCAGCGCGTAGATATCGGTGTT
>JBOHRF010000415.1:0-4699 GCA_050732575.1 Longimicrobiales bacterium | reverse complement strand
GTGCACGGTTGCTGTGGCGATTGAGATGTTCGACGGGCCGCGCGGGCGGCGCGGGCAAGGAGGGCCGTGCTGCCGACCTCGAGTGCGCGTCAGGCATTGCCCGAGTGCCGTGGAGAGCGTCGTGCTTGCGTTTGATCGCGCCCGAGATCGCTGCCGGCTCTGGCCAGTCCCTGCGCTCCGCGCGCCACCAGCGCTACCGGTTCCTTCGCCAGCTGCTGCCAGGTCACGCGCATCACAGCCATGCCGCCGGCGGCGAGCCAGGCATCGCGCCGCCGGTCGTTCTCGAAACTCCGCCGCGAGGAATGGAAGGCAAAACCATCGACCTCTACGACCAGCCGCTCGCGCCGCCAGAGGAAGTCCACTTCGTAGTCGCCCACGCGCACGTTGGTCTGGGGCACGGGCAACTGCGCTTTGCGGATCAGGGCGAGGAATTGAGCCTCCGCTTGCGAGCGCGTCAGCGCCGGTCCCGCCTCGCTCTCGAGCAGTGCACGCAGCAGGGGCGCGCCGGGCCGTTGCGTGGTGCTCACCAGCGACGCCATGTCGCGCCGCTCGAGCAGACCCGTTCGCTCCGCCTGGGCCAGCACGCGCTCCAGTTCGCTGCTGGCGAGCACCGAGGCCAGATCCGCCAGTGTCCTGCGCACCGATGTGATCGGAATGTTCTGCAGAATCGTGATCTCATTTGCGCCCAGACACACGCGGTGCACCTGGATGCGCGGCCTGTTGCGATCGCCCTGGCGCAGACTGATGTCGACCGGTGCGGCATCGCCTGGGTCGGGCAGCAGCTGCCACAGCCAGCCCGCGCTTAGGTGGCTGACCACTGCGTGCCGCCCACACGCCAGCACGGCCGCCAACTCGCGCGCGTGCGGTGCCATCACCGGGCCCACGCGATAGACGCCGCGGTGCATCCGCCGCAGGCGCATTCCCCGCACACGGCGCGCAATCGCACGATGGCTCAGCCCGCGCTCGCGCAGTTGCGCCCGCGTCACCAGGCCCAGCTGATCGGCCGCGAGCGCTTCAATGATCAGATCGTCGGAAGCCGGCATCGAACATCTCAAAGGTGTAGGGTCTCGCGCATCATTGCGAAGTTGTGTGCACCTGGGGTCATCAACATCTCAATCACCGATGGCCTCGGTGCGCGATTGCGTGATTGATGCCATCTGGGGTCATCAACATCGCACGCGCTCGTCGCTGCTGCAGTCATTGAGATGTTTGGCGCGCCCGCTGCAAGACGCGCCCCGTGTTTGCCGCGCCCCCTGCTTGGCGCGCCCCCTGGGCGCGCGCCTCGGACTCCAGCCAACCGATGTCGGTTTGACGAGCCACCGGGCACGCGCCTCGGACTCCATCCAACGCGGCTCAGCTGTTTGGGCGCGCCCGCTGGGCACGCGCTTCGGACTCCAGCCAACGCGATGGAGCTGCTTGGCGCGCGCGCTCGGCGCGCGTCTCGGACTCCATCCATCGCGATGGGCTGTTTGGCGCTTCCCTGGGGCGCGTCTCAAACTGAATCCGACAAATGTGGTTCCTGCGTGGGGCATCGCTATGGTCAGGCGGGACGGGCTACTCCTTCAGCGCACCGGGCGGATCGCGCCTGAGTGCGGGCCGCACCGGCACCATCTACCTGGGCGACGTGCGCAAATCGACTGTTACTGCCCGTCCACCTCGGGAAGCTGCGCGCACGTTTCGCGCTGGTGCGAACCTGGCTCCCGAACCCGCACGTTCTGGTCGAGCGTGCGAGCTCATCGAGCAATCGCAGACCCAGCCAGTCACACGGGATTGCACATGAGAGAATTCAGGCCATGATCGCGGCGCTGGGTGGTTTCACCTCTGATGAGGGTCCCTGGCCCCGGGTCCTCGGCCCTTCTGTCGATTCTGGCGATTTTCAATCGACGTGTTGATGAAGGCCATCAAATCATCATCCGAAATAAAGGGGAGACCATGAAGTACCTGCTGTTCATCAAACATTCGGAGAGTTATCGCTCTTTACCCATCCCGCAGGGACTGATGGACGCCATGGGAGAGTTCGTTGGTGAAGGGCTCAAGAGCGGCGTTCTCAAGGACACGGCTGGTCTCAAGAGCACCGCAGAGGCGCAACGGGTTCGCTCGAGCGGCGGCAAGTTGCTCGTCACCGATGGTCCGTTCACCGAAGCCAAAGAAGTGATCGGCGGCTACGCGCTGATCGAGGTTGCGTCAAAAGAGGAAGCGCTGGATGTGGCGCGGCAGTTCATGGAGCTGCACCGCGTACATTGGCCGGAGTTCGAGGCGGAGTGCGAGGTGCGGGCCCTGGATGACATATAGGCAAACCACGCTCACGACGCGGCCAAGGAGGATGCCGCGCGCCGATTGGGCGCCGGGTCACGTTCGAGTGGATGCCGGGACAGCGGTTCCGAAAACGAGAGTAGCTACCTTCAGCACTACTTCGATTCACGCGGCGTTGCTCGCGTCTACAAGATGAGCTTCGGAACGGCGTCTGGAAGCTGTGGCGAGACGAGGGCGGCCTGGGAGATCTGCAACGACGGCAAGACCTGGGAGCCCGACTTCGACCTCACGCACGTCAAGGCGTAATCAGGCAAGGCCGACTACAGGATACGGCCGAGCAACCAGGAAGCAGCCAGGAACGCCAGGGCGAAGGCGACGATGGTCGCGACCACGCTTTCAGTTGGCGCGCGTCAGGCGCGCACCGCCCAGCACGAGCGTGCCCACGTTACCATCGGTGCGGCGCTCGAAGCGGACGGGTCCCGCGCCCAGCGCAAAGAACTCATCTCTTCCGGTGGGAACCAGCTCGAAGGTTGTCCCATTGAGCGCGGCCCAGAGTGCGCCGTCGCGCAGGTCGAGCGTGACCGTTTGCGGTGTTGCGCCTACCGAATAGCGACCGGCGTACTCGCGCAGTGCTTGCGCCTCGAGTGCGATGGGCACGATCTCGCGCGAACCAGAGCCGCTCCAGCCGTACTCCTGGAAGATTGCGGCCAGGACTTCCTGGATGAGTGGACCGCCATTGTCACTGTTGGTCATGATCGCGACGCCCTGGCCGCGGTGTGCAAAGCCGAGCACGTGCGCGCGGAATCCTTCGTTCGCGCCGCCATGACCGAAGCGGAGCGTGTCGCCGCTGCCCGAGAGCGTGGCGCCGAGGCCCCAACCGCCCAGCACGGGCGTGAGCATCAGCTCGGCCGTACGGCGCGAGATCATTTTCTCAGAGGTACCGCGCGCTGCGCGTTGCACCTCGATCATCCATTTGGCGAGGTCGGTGGGCGTGGTCCAGAGTCCGGCAGCGGCCATCTCGGGATAGGTGTGGAAGCGGCCTGCGATCGGCCTGGCTCCGCTGCGGTACCCGGTGGCGGCCTGTGGGGCGCGCTCTGCGGGCAGGGGCTGTTCGTATGTGCTCGCGGTCATGCCGGCGCGCTCGAGCACACGTTCGCGCATGAGCTGAGGAAACGCTTTGCCGGTCACATCGGTGAGCAGGAGCTGCATCACCGTGGTGCCGCCGCCTGCGTAGCGCCAGATGGTGCCGGGCTCGACATCGACTCGGACCGGTCGTGTGTTGGCGGGCGATTCGCCATTCAGTATTTGTACCACGGTCGGCAGCGCTGCGTTTGCCGCGTAACCGGGAAAACCGTGTACCGTGAGGCCGGCAGTGTGGCTGACGATGGCGCGCAGCGTGACCGGCTTCTTCGCGGTGAAATCGTTAGCCGGCAGTTTCCAGGAACGAAGCTTCACGTTCACATCTTCATCGAGCAATAACGCGCCTTCCTGCACGAGCTGAAGCGTGGCCGTCACGGCCACGGGCTTGCTGATGGACGCCGCCTGAAACAGCGTGGCCGTGGTTGCGCTGCGGCCGGACTCGACATCAGCCTGCCCGTACGCTTTCGCCCATTCGATCTTGCCATCGTTGACTACCGCGATGCTGATGGCGGGCACCTGGTGCTGGCGCATGCGCTCGGCCAGCGTTGCTGGAAGGTAGGTGCGGCCTTTCACGCGCACGGGCGGCAGCAGCCCCTGCTCGATGCGCGCGATTCGTTTTTCGGGCGATTGCTGCCCGATCGATGGCGCGAGCACCAGAACGAGCAGCGCAAGAGCAAGGATGCCGGTAATGCCGGTCTGCCGTCTGTTCGTGTTTCGCACGACTTGCCTCACAGGTTCCCCTTGCCCCTATAGTAGTCGGGCAACAGGTGCCTGGCAAAGTGGTTACAGCGCTGTGCGCGTCCATGCTCGATGATGCCTGACTACGGCAGCGTCCTGATGAGCTCAGCTGCCTCGGACAGGGAGTACGATGATGCGGCCACCGTATTTCAGGTGCGGGCAGGTGCGTGCCAGTGCAATTGCGCTCGGGAAATCGCGCTCGCGCACCACGAAGAACCCGGACAGGTTGCCGTACGGCTCGCGCGCGTCAGCAACCGGTGTTGGCAACACTGCGGCCGCATCAGCCAGCGGCTCGCCCAACACGAACTCGCCCGGCGCGGGCAATGTGCGCGCCCATCGGCCGTATTCCGCCGCGCGCTCGGCCGCCTGGCGCGCGTCGCGGTAGCCCGCGTCCTGATACAGCAGCAGCACGAATGCCATTGTTGGCCAGCCACCACGCGTGCAACTCGGTTGGCTAGCTGATAGCAATCCACGTCCAGCTCGTCCCAGCGCAGGGCCTCGCCCGCCAGCTCAACTTGCTTCAGCTGGGCGGTTGTGGCCCGCCGAAGTTCGGGGAACAGCTTGAGAC
>JBOHRF010000414.1:0-4699 GCA_050732575.1 Longimicrobiales bacterium | reverse complement strand
TTCCTCATCAGTACGCCGCGTGCGCAAGCGGACCAGACTAAAGTATTCCTGAACGGCACGACGGCACCGGACTCGCTGCAGCTGCGCGCAGGCACGCGCTATCGTATTCGCATCATCAATATCCACACCTATCGCCCCAGCATGCGCTTCGAGCTGCGCCAGGGCACGGAACTGCTGCGCTGGCGTGCACTGGCCAAGGACGCGGCCGATCTGCCACCCGAACGCGCAACCGTCCGCCCGGCCACACAACAGCTAGGTAACGGCGAAACCTTCGACTACGAGTTCGTGCCGGCCGCAGCCGGTGACATCCAGCTGAATGTGCTGACCGGAGCTGGCGTGTTATTGGTGACCATGCCGGTTCGAATCAGGGCGTGACGCGCGCGGGGAGCGGAGTGTTCGGGATGCCCCCCCAGCACACAGCCCACATCGCACTGCGACTGCGGAACTGCGACTGCGGAACTGCAACTTCGGAACTGCAACTGCGGAACTTCAACTGCGCGGAAACTGCGGGGGGGATGTGTTGGGGGGCGGCGGACTCCCCCCAAATTCACTTCCGCATTTGAAGTTCCGAAGTCGCAGTTCCGAAGTCGCGGGTTCCGAAGTCGCGGGTTCCGAAGTCGCAAGTTTCCGCCGTCCCCCCCTTTTTCCGGGTCTTTTTTCCAATCACAAACCGCCCGAATTCGTTATCATGAGAGTCATGTCGACCTCGATCATCGATCGTTTGCGCGCGCGCAATGAATGGAGATTTGCGGGCGTGTTACCCCGGGCAGACCGCACGCTGTCGGCAGCCTGGTGGACCCTGCTGCTGCTGCGCGGGGTCATGCCGGCCGTATTCGCCGTGGCCATGGGCCTGCTGGTCAGCGCCGTTCAGCAAGGTACGGATCTGACTGCTGCGCTCGGGCTGGTCGGCGTTGTATTCGTGTTGTTGCAGGTCCTGACTCCCATCCATAACGCGGTCGGCCAGAATCTGGGCAGCCGCACCGCGGCCTGGCTGTACGATCGGCTTACTACTGCGTGTGTGCGCCCGCCCGGCGTGGGTCACCTGGAGAATTCCGCGCTCATCAATGACCTCACCATGGCGCGCGATTTCGATCTCGGCATCAGCGGCCCGCCCCTGAGCATCTCGATGGACTTCATTGCCAGCGAGCTGGTGGAGCTGGTGGCGGGATTCGCTTCTGCCATCGTGTTGGCCGCGTATGCGTGGTGGGCGCCGCTGGTCTTGGCGGGCGCGTGGCTGGGCACCCACTGGCTCCTGCGTGAGAGCGGTGTTTGGCGCGATCGTGAAACCGAGGAAGTACGCGATGCGCAGCGGCATGCAGACTACGCGTATCGCCTGGCCGTCGATCCGCCAGCCGCCAAGGAATTGCGTTTATTTGGCCTGGCCGACTGGACCATCGATCGATTCAAATCGCGCCGTCGGCATCTGTTCGATTTGCGCTGGCAGGCTACTCGCCTGCGCGAGCGGCCCGTGCTCTGGAGCGTGCTCCTCGTGCTCAGCGCCAACGTCATCGTGTTCTGGTCGCTGGGCGTTTCTGCCACCAACGGCACGATCGAGCTGGGCAGACTGGTGACGTTTGCCACGGCTGCGGTAGGCACCAGCATGATTGCGTTTGGCGGATTGTCCTGGGCGCTCGATGGTGCGGCCGCGCCCGCCGCCGCCGTGCTACGCCTCGAGGATGCCATGGCGCCCGCGGGCGCACTGGTGGTCGGCCGCGGCTCCGCTGCGCGTATGCCCGCGCGCGAGATCCGTTTTCGTAACGTGCGCTTTGCCTACCCATCCGTTGCCGAACCGGTGCTCGAGGGCTTCGATCTGACCATTCCGGCCGGCTCATCACTCGCCATTGTCGGACAGAACGGCGCGGGCAAAACCACCATCGCCAAACTTCTGTGCCGGCTTTACGACCCGCAGGCCGGTGCCATCGAAGTGGACGGCGCGGATTTGCGCACACTCGATGTCGAACAGTGGCGCGCGCGTGTGACCGCCGTTTTTCAGGACTTCATTCGCTTCGAGTTGCCGCTGCGTGACAACGTGGCACCCGGTGGTGCTCCCGATCATCTCATTCGCGCTGCACTCGAACAGGCGGGCGCGGCCAATCTGGCCCATCTCGATGTCATTCTTGCGCGCGGCTACCCGGGCGGCACCGATCTGTCCGGCGGGCAGTGGCAACGTATTGCTCTGGCGCGCGCACTGTGCGCGGTGCGCATGGGTGCAGGTCTGGTCCTGCTCGATGAGCCGACCGCGCAGCTCGATGTGCGCGGCGAGAGCGAGATCTTTGAGCGCGTGCTGGCGGCCACGCGCAACGTGACCACCATCCTGATCTCGCACCGTTTTTCCACCGTACGCCAGGCCGACCGCATCTGCGTGCTCGAGCACGGTCGAGTCATTGAGCTGGGAACCCACGATGAGTTGATGGCCGTGCGCGGTCGCTATTACACGATGTTCGAGTTGCAGGCCTCGCGTTTTGGCCACGATGACGATGAGGAAAAGGGTCTCGATGTCCTCGATTGACACGATGCCCCCCGCACTTTCCTCCATGTGGCGCGCGCTCGTGCGCGGCTATCAGGCCGAGCCCCTGCTGCTCAGTGTCTCGTTCACGCTGGCGCTGCTGGCCGCACTGCCCGATGCGCTGCTCGCGCTCTGGCTCAAATACCTGGCCAATGGTGTGCTGGACGGGAATCGCACGCTCGTGCTCACGGCCGCGGCAGGACTCGGCGCCTCCGCCGTGGCCACCTGGTTCCTGCACCTGATTAGCGATCGAACCCAGCGGCGCTTTCGCGATCGTGTGACCATTGCGCTCGAATCACACGTGGCTCGCCTGCAAGCCTCGGTCGCCACCATCGAGCATCACGAACGCCCGGATGTCCTGGATCGGCTGGCCATGCTGCGCGACCAGGTGTTCGTACTCGATCACATGTACATGTCGCTCTTCACTACCTGCGGCTGGATCCTGCGTCTGATCGTGACCATCTCGCTGCTCGTCACGATCCATCCCGCGCTCGGCTTCCTCGCCGTTTTTGCATTGCCCACCGTGCTGACCTCGACCTGGCGACCCGGTGTAGAACGCGCGGCCGAAGAGCGCGGTGCAGCCCACAATCGGCTGGCCCGCCACCTGTTCGACACGGCCACCACCGCAGCACCGGGCAAGGAAGTGCGCGTCACGCGCATGGGCGATCGCTTGACAGAGGATCGGCGCGCGGCGTGGGAGCGCTGGTACGCACCGGTAGCCGCAGCACGGCGAGGTACCGCAACCTGGCAGTCACTGGGCTGGGCGCTGTTCGGCTTTGCTTACGTGGGTGCCATCGTGTTCGTGGCATCACTGCCCACGGTGACGCCCGGCAATGTGCTGCTCGTGTTGGCTGCCGGTATGCGCCTCTCTGCTTACATCGGCGCTACCGTAGGTGAGATCGGGTTCCTGCGCGGCTTCTGGCTGGATGGCTCCCGGCGACTGGCGTGGCTGGAGGATTATGCCGCCTCACTCGTGCAGCACGCAGATGCAAAGGTGCCAGAAAAGCTGGCGCAGGGCATTTGCTTCGAGCACGTGTCCTTTGCCTATCCGGGCACCGAGAAGCTCGTCCTGGATGATGTGAGCCTGCAACTCACACCGGGCACCGTGGTCGCCATCGTCGGTGAAAACGGCGCGGGTAAAACCACCCTGGTCAAGCTGCTATGCAAGCTGTACCCACCAACACGCGGCCGCATTCTCATCGATGACATAGACCTCACACGCATGCCGCCCGATAAATGGCGCGCCCGGCTGGCGGGCGCGTTCCAGGATTTCTTCCGCTTCGAGTTCCGGGCACAGCACACGGTTGGTGTGGGCGATGTGCCCCGCATCGAAGATGCACCCGCAGTCGTGGCCGCCGTCCAGCGCGCGGGCGCGCATGATGTCGTGGAACAGCTCACGGCTGGCTTGCAAACACAGCTCGGGCCCACCTGGCCCGCGGGCGTCGACATCAGCTTCGGTCAGTGGCAGAAGCTGGCCCTGGCGCGTGGCTTCATGCGCGAACAGCCACTCCTGCTAGTGCTGGATGAGCCCACCGCGGCACTCGATGCCGAAACCGAACACGCGTTGTTCGAACGCTACGCAACCGCCGCGCGCAACGACCAGATCACGCTGCTCGTGTCGCACCGCTTCAGCACCGTGCGTATGGCCGATTTCATCATTGTGATGGACGGCGCACGCCTGGTAGAAACGGGCACACACGAAGAGCTGATGTCACAGGGCGGGCAATACGCGGAGCTGTACGCCATTCAGGCCGCGGCCTACCGATAACGGATTAACGGACGAGCACGAGAACGAGCAGCGCGACGCTGGTGACTCGCCGGGATGCACTCGGTACGCTTGCTGCCGCGTATGCGGGCCTGGCCGCGCGCAGTATAGTCGGCCTGGCTGCCGAGTCGCAGGCCGCGCCCGAGCTATTGATCCGCAGGGGTCGCATCGTGAACGCCGACGGCATTCGTGACGCCGACGTTCGCATCGTGGGAGAAACCATTGCGGAAATTGGTGCAGCACTCAGGCCGGGTGCGGACGCACGGATCATTGATACGGCAGGCCGTCTGTTACTGCTCGGCGGTGTCGATCCCCACACCCATCTGCATCCATCGTTTGTCGACGACTTCACGAGCGGGTCAATGGCCGCGCTGGCCGGAGGCATCACTACGGTCGGGACCTTTGCATCGGCGCAGCAAGCGGAAACT
>JBOHRF010000413.1:0-4711 GCA_050732575.1 Longimicrobiales bacterium | reverse complement strand
AGCGCAGGCCGCGGTGGTCGTGCGGCCTGCGGTGGCCATACCACGTATGGAGACGCAAGTCACCATCGATGGCAAGTTGTCGGAAGCGGCGTGGCAACAAGCTGCGCTGCTGACCGATTTCCATCAGTCTCAGCCGGTCGACGGCCGGGCGGCGGAAGAAAAGACGGAAGTCAGAGTATGGTACGCGCCGGACGCCATTCACTTTGGTGTGATTGCGCACGACCGAATGGCGGATGTGGTACGCGCTACCCAGGCGGATCGCGACAATATCGGAGGCGAAGATCACGTCATCATCTACCTGGATACCTTCAACGATCGGCGGCGCGCGTTTTTCTTTGCCGTGAATGCGCTGGGTGTGCAGGCGGATGGTGTGCGCACGGAGGGCGCGAACAACGCGGGTCGCATGTTTGGCGGCAACACGGACTACAATCCGGACTACATCTTCGAATCGAGGGGCGAGCGCACGTCCACTGGCTACGTAGTGGAAGTCCGGATTCCCTTCAAGAGCTTGCGCTATCCGACCGATGGCCCGCAGAGCTGGGGCCTGCAGATCGAACGCATCACGCAGCGCACGGGCTACACGGATACGTGGACGGACGTGCGCCGCGCCAACGCCAGTTTTCTGCTGCAGTCGGGCACGGTGGAAGGTCTGCGCGATTTACGGCGAGGCCTGGTGTGGGAAGCGCAGCCGTTCTTCACCACGGCGGCCAACGGAACGCGGAACCTGGCGACCAGTGAATTCGAGCGGGCGGACCCACAGCCGGAAGCGGGCGTCAATCTGAAGCTGAGTGTCACGCAGGCGGCGCTGGATGCCACGGTGAACCCGGATTTCAGCCAGGTGGAGAGTGATGCGGGTCAGGTTACGGTGAACGAGCGCTTCGCTCTGTTCTTTCCGGAGAAGCGGCCCTTCTTTCTGGAAGGCATCGAGCTGTTCAATGCGCCGAATCAACTGGTCTACACGCGCCAGGTAGTGGATCCGATAGCCGGGGGCAAGTTGACGGCCAAGCTGGGGCGCCTGGGTGTAGCCCATCTGACCGCACTCGATGAAGACGCGGAATCGTTAGTTGACGCGGAAGGTCGTCCAGCAGGAACGCGCAACGGATTGTTCAACATCACGCGCGTGCGCACGGATTTCGGCTCGAACTCGACCGTAGGCATGTTGCTGAGCGACCGTTCGGTGCTGGACGATGACAACTACAATCGCGTAGTGGCGGGTGATGTGCGCTATGTGTTCGGTCGCATGTATTTCGCGGAAGTGCAGCTGGGCAACGCGTGGACGCGAGATGTGCGGGGCACGCGCGCGGGGCCGATCTGGAAAATCGAAGCGGATCGTACCGGGCGGTCGTGGGGCTTCAATTACGAATTGAGTGGCGTGGCCGACGAGTTCGTAACGCGGGCTGGGTTCGTGCCGCGCAGCGGTGCGGTAGATGGCCATCTCTTCAACCGCCTCTCGTTTTACGGTGCAGCGGGCGCGCGCGTGGAAAGCGTCACTACCTTCTTTGGGCCCACACGGCTGTGGCACTATGACGACTTTGGCCGGGCGGACGCTGCGGAGGGCGATGAATCGGTGACCCTCATGATGCGGTTGCGGGGCGGCTGGAACCTGCAAGCGAATGCGCGGCGGCGATTCTTCCATTTCGATCCGTCTGAATACTCGTATACGGTGATGACGGCGTCGGGGCCGCAGGTCTATCGGCCGCTGGACCGGGTGGCCGGTCCCAGCTTCCAGGTACAGGCCAGCACGCCCATTTATCGGCGCTTCAATGCCAGCGTGACCATCAATCGCGCTCAGTCGCCGCTGTTTGCGGAAGGATCTGAAGGTCATGGCTGGAGCACGTCGGGTGACCTCTCGGTGCGGCCGACCGCGCAACTTCGCATCGGCTGGTCGAACGGCTTCGAGACCTTGAATCGCGCGCGTACCGACGGTGAGTTTGCGCGCTCGTTGTTGTCACGCATAAAAACCGAGTACCAGTCCACGCGTGCATTGTTCTTTCGGGTGGTAGCGGACTATCGCGCCGAGCGGATGGCCGCCCTCGAGGACGCGCGCTCGGGCGCACCGCTATTGCGCGCGGGTGAACCCGTTCCGGCCGCGGACACGCGCAGTCTGCGCATCGACCTGCTCACCTCCTACGAACCATCGCCCGGCACGGTGGCCTTCCTGGGTTATGGCGCCAACCTGCTGGACGATCCGCAGACCCGGAGCTGGCAGCGTCAGAGCGATGGCTTCTTCGTGAAGCTGGCGTACCAGTTTCGGCGCTGAAGCGCTGATCGCCGACGCGGCGGTTCAGGCAGCCTGGATCGAGGGATCGGCCACGCTGGCGAATGGGCGCGACCCTGATAATTTGCAGACCCTACCCACGGAAACACCCATCATCACGAGGTTGTGCATGAGAGCCAATCGTCTGGGCCTGGTACTGTTCGGACTGGCCGCCGTGGCCGGGCCGTTGTCGGCCCAGCAAAGTGCAGCGCTCGATTCGCTGGTGCTGGCTTCGCTGCGCTGGCGTAACATCGGGCCGGCCAACATGAGCGGCCGCATCACGGACGTGGAAGGAATTCCGGGGCCATCGCGCACGCTCTTTGTTGCGGCCGCGGCGGGCGGGATCTGGAAGTCCACGAACGGGGGCACCACGTTCCGGCCGCTGTTCGACAACGAACGCGTGATTTCGATGGGCGACCTGGCTATCGCACCCAGCGACACGATGCAGATCTGGGCGGGCACGGGTGAAGAGGATTCCCGCAACTCGATCTCACCAGGCGGTGGCATCTACAAGTCGACCGATGGTGGCCGCAACTGGCGCTTGATGGGTTTGGAAAAAACGGAAGCCATCGCCCGCATCATCGTGCATCCCACGAATGCGAACACGGTATGGGTGGCTGCCTTGGGCGCGATCTGGCGCAGCAATGCGGAGCGCGGTCTCTACAAGACTACGGATGGCGGGCAGACCTGGACGCTCAGCAAGTTCATCAGTGACAAGGCCGGCTTCATTGATATCGCCATGCATCCGAGCAATCCGGATGTGTTGTTTGCAGCCAGCTGGGAACGTGTGCGCGGGCCCTACTTCCTGAAGAGCGGCGGGCCAGGTAGTGCGCTCTGGAAAACGACGGACGGCGGCACGACCTGGACCGAAGTGAAGGGCGGCGGCTTTCCCGCCACGGAGAAAGGCCGTATTGGGCTGGCCATTGCGCCCAGCAATCCGCGCGTGATCTACGCACTGGTGGAAGCGGCGCCGCCCACCGGTCAGGGTGACGGCTGCCGAGCGGCACAGGCGGGCGGCTGCGGTTTGTATCGTTCGCAAGATGGTGGTGACACGTGGGAATGGATGGCGGCCGACAATACCCGGCCGTTCTACTACTCGCAGGTGCGCGTCGATCCGCGCGATCCCAATCGCGTGTACTGGTCATCCACGCCCGTCAAATATTCGAACGATGGCGGGCGTACAGCGGGCAACACGACGATAGGCATTCACGTCGATCATCATGCCATGTGGATCGATCCGAGTGACGGCAATCACATCGTGGTGGGCAACGACGGCGGCATTGGCGTGACCTGGGATCGGGGCGGCAACTGGGACTTCGTCAATACCATGGCGCTGGGCCAGTTCTACAACATCAGCTTCGATATGGGCATGCCCTACCGTGTGTGCGGCGGGTTGCAGGACAACGGCTCGTGGTGCGGTCCCAGCCGGCGCGGCGGTCCCATCACGAACGCCACCTGGTTCAACGTGGGTGGTGGTGATGGCTTCCATACCGCGCAGGATCCGCGCGACCAGAATACCATCTACTCCGAATCGCAGGGCGGCAATATGGGCCGCCTGAATCATGCGACCAACGACCGAGTGGCGCTGCGCAAACCCAACTGGCTGGATAATTATCGCATGTTCGAGGACTCCATGTTCATCGAGCAGGGTGATCCGCCGCGCACGCTCACAGCGCAACAGCAGCAGCGGCTGCGCGACCTGCGCACGCGCCAGGCCAGTGACTCGGTGAGCTTGCAGCTGCGCTGGAACTGGAACACGCCGTTCTTCCTGTCACCGCACAATCCGGATGTGTTCTACGCCGGTGCCAATCGCGTGATGAAGTCGACCCGGCGCGGTGATGACATGATGCCCATCTCCGCCGACCTCAGTACGCGCGACACGATGCGCATCCGGGTGAGTTCGCAGACCACGGGGGGTGTGACGACCGACGTGACCGGGGCCGAGCTGCACAGCACCATCGTGTCACTGGCCGAGTCGCCCGTGCAGCGCGGCCTGTTGTATGCCGGCACCGATGATGGGAATCTCTGGATCTCACCCGATGATGGCCGCAACTGGACCGACTTGACGGCGCGTTTCCGGGGCGTGGTTCCGGCCAAGACGTACGTGAGCCGCATCGAGCCATCGAATTTCGATGCGAGCACGTTTTATGTCACGTTCGACAACCATCGGGAAGGTGATTTCACGCCCTACGTGTTCAGCACGGCCGATGGCGGTCGCACGTTCCGTTCGATCGCCAACAATCTGCCCAAAGGCGGCCCGGACTTTGTGCACGTGATCCGCGAAGATCCCGTGAATCGCGACCTGCTATACGTGGGCACGGATGTGGGCGTGTATGTGTCGCTGGATCGTGGGGGCAGCTGGCAGAAACTCATGAACGGCCTGCCCACCGTGCCCGTGCACGATCTCAAGGTCCATCCGCGCGATCGCGAGTTGATTGCCGGCACACACGGCCG
>JBOHRF010000412.1:0-4724 GCA_050732575.1 Longimicrobiales bacterium | reverse complement strand
GACTTGTGCCGGGGGCAACGTTGCGCATCATTCCCGGCGCGGGTCATTCGCCGAACTGGGAGACACCAACGGCCGTGCTCGAGTGTCTCTCCCCATTTCTGAGTTAGCGGCGCTGTCAACACGCATCCGGAAGCCATGAACAAGAAAACACTGCGTGATTTGCCTGAAACGGCGTTGCGTGAACGGCGAGTGCTGGTGCGGGTTGACTACAATGTACCGATCGAACACGGTCGCGTAACGGATGACACACGTATCCGGGCCACGCTGGAATCCGTGCATCATCTGCGCACAAAGGGTGCGCGCATCATCCTGGTTTCACATCTGGGCCGACCGAAGGGCAAATGGAGCGAGGAGTTTTCTCTTGCTCCCGTGAGTCAGCGACTCCAGGAGCTGTTGCGCGCGCCCGTTCAGTTCGTGTCTGACATCGTGGGCCCGGAAGCACACGCTGCGGTAGACCGCCTGGCCAGTGGTGATGTGCTGCTGCTCGAAAATGTGCGTTTCCTGCCCGGCGAAGAAACGAATGATCCTCGCCTCAGCGAAATACTGGCCGGCATGGCCGAGGTGTATGTCAACGATGCGTTCGGCGCGGCGCACCGCGCGCATGCGTCCACGTGTGGCGTGGCCGAAGTGATGCGGCGGGAGGGCAAGCCGGCGGTAGTCGGTTTTCTGATGGAGCGCGAGCTGCAGTTTTTGGGAGCCGCACTGGCCAGCCCCGAGCGGCCGTTTGTGGCCATTCTCGGCGGCTCGAAAATCTCTGGCAAGATCGATGTCATCGAGAGCCTGCTGCCGCGCGTCGATGCACTGCTGATCGGCGGGGCCATGGCCAACACATTCTTCCGCGCTTTGGGCCTGAACACGGGCAGCTCGCTCGTGGAGGAGGACCGCGTTCCGCTGGCGACCGGGTTACTACAACGAGGTGCGGAAAAGCTCGTGCTACCGGTGGATTGCGTGGTAGCCAACGACGCCAAACGTGGCGCGCACGCTCAGATCGTGGACCGCGATTCCGTAGCCAATGAAGCGAGCATCCTCGACGTTGGTCCCAAGAGCGTGGCCCTGTTTAGCACGTTCATCGATGGAGCGTGCACGGTTCTGTGGAACGGTCCACTCGGCATGTTTGAAATACCGGAGTTCAGTCAGGGCAGTTTGGGCATTGCTCGAGCTGTGGCGCAGGCGACAGCGCGGGGTGCAATTACGGTGGTGGGCGGTGGCGACACGGCCGCTGCCGTGGAGTCGGCAGGGCTGGCACACGGCATGAGCCACGTGTCCACAGGCGGCGGCGCAGCGCTGGAGTTTTTGGAGGGCAGAGCGCTGCCCGGCGTGGCGATTCTGGACGATCGCAGATGAGGCAAAACCATTCGTTGCTCGTGCCCGTGCTGGCCGGCAATTGGAAGATGTACAAAGGTCCGACTGCTACGCGCGAATTCTTCGCGCTGTTCTGTGCGCACTATGCACCACATCCGGATCGCACCGTACTTTTTTGCCCGCCCGCGGTATCGCTAGGCGCGGCGCAGGAGGCGCTGCTCGCGCGACCCGATCTGCAACTTGGTGTGCAAAACATACACTGGACTGAAGAGGGCGCCTTCACGGGCGAAACCAGCGCATTGCACGCCCGTGAAGCGGGCGCATCATTCGCGCTGATCGGACACTCCGAGCGCAGGCATCTGTTCGGTGAAACCGACGACGAAGTCCGTCGCAAAGTCAGCCGGGCGCTTGATCATGACCTGATCCCCGTGGTGTGCGTGGGTGAAACGCTGGAGGAGCGGCACGCGCAGCAAGTCGAAGCGGTCATTGCGCGCCAGTTGGAGGCCGCACTGGCCGGCGTACCGATGGGGTATCAGGGTCCGTTCCTGGTTGCTTACGAACCGGTCTGGGCCATTGGCACAGGAGTAACTGCGGCGCCTGCGGACGCGATCGCGGCCCACGCGCTGCTGCGCGGGCGCCTGGAGACGCGTTTTCCGGGAGTGCGTGTCCCTATTTTGTACGGCGGCTCGGTCAAGCCCAATAATGCGCGCGATCTACTGGTCGCCCAGGGTGTGGATGGGCTGCTCGTGGGTGGTGCCAGCCTGGACCCGATAGCATTTGCCGAAATCGCCTCGACGGGTTGACTGGTCCCCAGTGCAGAGCGACCTTTGATGCCTGGGAAAATCCAGCTTCAAAGTGAGTGCGCGTGTTCTATTTCCTGCTGTTTCTACTGCTGATCAACGGCGTCTTTCTGGGCGTTATCGTTCTGCTGCAGTCAGGCAAGGGCGGCGGACTGGCTTCCATGGGCGGCGGCGCAGGCACAGATACCTTGATTGGAGGACGTCAGGCCGCCACGCTGCTCACCAAGGCCACGTGGGTTTCCGGAGGCTTGTTTCTCTTTCTCTCCCTGGCGCTGTCCGTGATCTCCACGCGGCAACAAACGCCTGCGCCCATTCTGCGCGACGTATTCCAACAGGGTCAGGCACCGCCCTCGATTCTGCCCGGCTCGCAGCCGGCGCCGGGTGCCACACAGGGCACCGCGCCGCAAGCGCAGCCCCAGGCACAGCCGCAGACGCCGCCACCAACCAGCACTACGAACCGGTGAGACGCCACGACCATTATGGAAAACAAAACGGACTCGCCCGTAGGGTGAGTCCGTTTTTGTTTGCTCACGGCGAACGAGTTCAAGGATTCACGATCACTCGATCCACGCCGTAGCCCACGGTGAGATCGTACGTCGTTTCGTACGGTCCGAGTAGCTCGCCATCGTCCGCACGGCACTCGTTGCGTGATGGATCTCCGCGCGACGCATTCCCGGATTTGGTGTTGCCGTTTGCCTTGCGCCGCGACCACAAGGTGCGCTCGGTCGTGCCGTGGGGCAGCTCCATGGCTCCTCCGTCGAGAAAAAAAGCCCGATGCTGGAGGCATCGGGCGGCTTCGCCCTCGAGACTGCAATTTTGCGCAATCCTCGAGCGGTGCCCTTCAAGACTGCGAAAAGTGCGCCTGGCCGATGGCGCCAATCAGGGCGATTGCTTGACGCTCAACTGGCCCATCGTCCATTTTTCGAGTACGGAATGGGTTGTTAGCCCTGCGAGTAGAATGGCCACGATTACAGAGCGCGCTGATCGTCCTCTCAAACCCGAGCATGTGTCACACTCGGAGCGTGGCCGGCCAGTTACCTTCCTGGAAGCAATCCGCGAAGCTCTATGGGAGGAGATGGAGCACGATCCAACCGTGCTATTGCTGGGTGAGGACATTGGCGTGTACGGCGGTGCGTTCAAGGTCACGGAAGGTTTTGTCGAGTACTTTGGCGCGGGCCGCGTCCGTGATACACCCATCAGTGAAGCTGGCTTCACGGGCGCCGCCGCCGGTGCTGCACATGTTGGCCTGCGCCCGGTCGTGGAAATGCAGTTCATGGATTTTGTGTCCTGCGCGTACGAGCCACTGACCAACTACATCGCCACCTCGCGCTGGCGAGGTGCCGGTAGTCTACCCCTGGTAATTCGGGGGCCGGTGGGTGGTGGTGTGCGCGGCGGCCCGTTTCACTCGCAGAATCCGGAAATGGCGTTTTTTCACACGCCGGGACTCAAGATTGTATATCCTGCTACCGCCCGGGATGCAAAAGGTCTGCTGAAAGCGGCCATTCGGGACGACGATCCCGTGCTTTACTTCGAACACAAGAAACTGTACCGCGCGCCATTCTTGCGAGAGACGTTGCCGCCCGAGGACTATGTGATACCGCTGGGCCGGGCGCGCATTCATCGGCCGGGCCGCGATTTGACGATCGTGACCTACGGCATGATGGTACATGAGAGCCAGAAAGCGGCAGAACAGCTGGCTACCGAGCTCAATGCAGACATTGAGATCATCGATCTGCGCACGCTGCTCCCGTTGGACGAAGAAGCGCTACTGACCAGTGTGCGCAAGACGAATCGTTTGCTCATTGTGCATGAAGACACACGGACGGGCGGGATTGCGGGCGAGATTGCTATGCGCGTGAATGAGTTTGCGTTCGAGTGGCTGGACGCACCCGTGCTGCGCGTAACAGCGCTCGATACGGCGGTACCCTTGGCGGCTCCGATGGAAGATTATTTCCTGCCGCAGGTCAGTGATATCATGAACGCTTGCCGATACCTGCTCAGGTATTAGCACGCTCGACGAACAGAGGAGCACAGCTCATGGCACGTGTCGAAGTTCCCATGCCTCAGATGGGGGAGTCCATTGCGGAAGGAACCGTGGCGAAGTGGATCAAGAAGGTCGGTGACTCCGTGGGCCGTGATGAGCCGCTTTTGGAAATTTCAACGGACAAAGTGGATGCGGAGATACCCGCTCCGGCGGCCGGCGTGCTGACCGAGATCGCCGTGAAGGAAGGGCAAACCGTGGAAGTTGGAACCGTGCTCGGTTTCATCGAGACGGAAAAGACTGCGGCGGCTGCCGCGACGCAGCCGGCTCCGTCAGCGCCCAAGCAGGCGCAAGCGGAGCAGCGCCCGGCGCCTGAAAAAGTGGCCGCAGCGCCGGTCGAAAAACCTGCGGTTCCTGCGCCGGCCGCAGCATTGGCCACAGGCGCGCCGGCACCGGCCCAACCGGCGCCACCGCCGGCGCAGCAACAGGCGGACGGGGACGGTCGAAGCGAAACAGCAGAGGAACGCCTGCGCCAGAAATCCAGTCCGCTGGTGCGCCGCATTGCAGCAGAGCACAGCGTGGACATTGGCGACTTGCGCGGTACCGGATACGCGGGGCGCGTGACCAAAACGACATCATGT
>JBOHRF010000411.1:0-4724 GCA_050732575.1 Longimicrobiales bacterium | reverse complement strand
CCATGAGATCGGCGTGCGCATGGCATTGGGCGCTCGGCCCGCAGGGGTGCTCGGCCTGTTCGCGCGTCAAGGACTTCGCCTCGTTCTGATTGGCGGCGGCATCGGGCTCGGGCTGGCTATGATCGTGGCCCGTCTGCTGTCTACCGAATTCTATGGAATGAGCCCGCTCGATCCGTTCGTGATTGGCGGGGTCGTGCTACTGATGGGCACCGTCACCCTGATAGCCAGTGTCGTGCCCGCGCGCCGGGCCGCGAAGGTCGATCCGTTGATTGCCTTGCGCGCAGAGTGACGCTAGCGACGGCGCTCCATCATGTCGATTTCAATGCTGCAACCGGTTCGGTGCGCACGGCGCGTCGAGCCGGCGCCCAGCCCGCCAGGATTACGGCCGCCGCGAGCACGAGCGCAACGATCCCATAACTCAATAGGTCGGTTGGTGGAACGCCGAATAACAGCGAGCGCAGCAGCGACCCGGTAGCGACGGCGAGGGGCACGCCGATGGCCAGGCCGATCAGGGTGAGACGGATCGATTGGCCGATGACCAGGCGCGCGAGATCGCGTGACTGTGCACCCAGCGCGATACGGATGCCAAACTCACGCACTCTGCGTGCGGCCTGATAGGCGCTGAGCGCGTGCAAGCCGACGATCGCAAGTAACAGCGCAAGCAGGCCGCAACCGCCGACGATGCGAGCGGCCAGGCGCGCCGGGAACAATGACATCTGGATGTCCCGTCTCATGAGCGAGGCCTGAGCCGGAATGTCAGCGTCAAGCGCAGCCAACTCACGCGGCAACAGACCGAGGAGCACGGCGGGATCTTGCAGGGCGCGCGCGTGCAACACCGCATCGACCGGCGCACCACGTGCCCGCTCGGTCTGGAGCAGCGGCAGATACAGGAAGGGCCGCTCACCCTCGCCCACCGTGCTGTGTTTGATGTCACCGACCACGCCGATCACTTCCCAGTCATGTCCACGGATCGAGATGTGCTGACCCAGCGGATCCGCGTTCGGCCAGAATTGACGCGCCATGGCAGCACTCACGATGACGACGCCGGGTGACGCGTATGTGTCTCGCCGACTAAAGTCCCGTCCGCGCACGAGTCGGATGCGCAGCAGATCGAAGAAGCCGGGCGTGAGACCGTTGTAGCCGATCTGCTGCGTGTCCGCGCGCGTCGGCAGCACGACCGGCACCTGGTCGCCGCGCGGGCCCAGCGGGGTCAGCATGGCCAGTGCAGCGGACTGGACGCCGGGCAATGCTGAGACGCGAGCGAGCAGTCGATCGTATAGAATGGCACGCCGCACACTGTCGTACCCGAGTACGGTCGGTTCGAAGGAGAGCAGAGCCACACGATTGGGATCGAAGCCAATGTCGATGCGCGCGGCGCCGGAAAGTCCGCGAAGCAGCAGTACGCTGCCGGTCAGGAGCACTACGGACAGCGCGATCTGCAACACGAGCAGCAGGTTGCGTGCGCGCGTACGTGCGCGCCCGCCCGCCACATCCTCGCGCAGTAGCATCATGGGTGCTACTCGTCTCGCTGCAAGTGCCGGTGCAACACCGAACAGGATGGCAGTGCTGGCCAGAAGTACGAGCGCGAACGTGAAGACCCGGACATCGAAGCGCACATCGAAGTGAACGGGCAGGCCCAGCTCAGGCACCGAACGCAAGAGCCCGAACAGTGCCAGGCGAGTGAGTGCCATGCCCAGCAGCACGGCCGCACCGGAGAGCAGCACAGCTTCTACAAGAGACTGCAGGACCAGGCGCAGGCGACCTGCTCCCAGTGCCATGCGCAGCGCCATATCCTGACGCTGCCCGGCCGCCTGTGCCAGCGACAGGCCTGCCAGGTTGGCGCAGGCCACCAGCAAGATCATCGCCACCACACCGAACATGAGCGCGAGAAACGGCGCGATGAACGTCGCGATGAACGGAGGTACGCCGTTCGTGTCCGTGAGCGTTACACCCAGGCCCGCGTCCGTCTCCGGGTTTGACTGCTCCAGTTGCCGCGCGATTGCGCCCAGCTCTGTCGAAGCCGCAGCGCGCGTGGCGCCCGCACGCAACCGGCCAATCACATTCAGGAACCGCGAGTCGCGGCGCTCCAGAGACTCCGCACCCGCCAGAACCCGGGGCTGAGCCAACAGCGGCAGCCAGACGTCCGTGCGCAGGGCCGTGAACGTGCCCGTGAATACGCGTGGCATCACGCCCACGATCACACTCTGCTGACCATTCACCAGCAGCACACGACCCACGATGTCGTTGGCCGCGCCGAAACGCGCCCGCCACAACGATTCGGAAACAACCACGGGAATGGGTGCAGCGTCGCGTCGATCCTCACCCGCATCGAAGAATCGGCCGCGCAGCGAACGCAAACCCAGCACGTGGAAATAGTTGCCCGCCACCAGCGCAATCGGCGTGGCGCGCGCCTCACCGCCCGGCTCACGCAAACTGGCCTGCAAGCCCGGCACCGTGAATGCCGTGAGTCCACTGAACGAGTGCGTACGCGCCGCAAAATCGCGATACTCGAGATAGGACAGACTCGCCCACGCCTGCGCGTCCGAACGTCGATAGATGCTCGCCAGTTCTTTCGGTCCTTCCACAGCCAGTGGCCGCAACAGCAGCGCATTTACGATGCTGAACACGGTCGTGGCCGCCGCCAGCGCCAGGGCCAGCGAGCCAATGGCCACTCCGGCGTAGGTGCGGTTGCGGGCAAGTCGTCGCACAGTTTCGGTGATGGTCAGCATGGTTACCGTCTGGTAGCAGTTTGGTGCGGGCGCGGCTTCCACTTTATGTTGCAAAGCTCGACCCCGCAAGCGGCACCCGGGCCAGCGCGGCATGGCCTGCCGCGTCGGCGGCCGCATTGCCCTTCAGCCACAGCCGGCCAACAACGCGACGGTTGGCCGGCCGAATTGCGCATGTAGTCACGGGTCTCAGCGATCCGGGCGACATCGGCTTCGATGCCCGGCGCAACCGCGGGCTGGTACCGCTATTATCGCAGAACCGCGTCGAGGTGTGGCAGCTCCCGCGCTCCTGAGGCCACGGGCTCGGAGTGCGCAACCAGTGCTGCGACACTCATATCACCGGTCACATTGGCCGTGGTCAGGAACATGTCCGGAATCGCGTCCAGTGCGATGAGCAGACCGATGCCTTCGATAGGCAGGCCGAGCGATTCGTAGAGGGGCGTAATCACCAGCAGTCCACCACTCGGAATGCCGGGTGAGTAGAAGCTGAGCGCGCCAATACCGAACGCAATGCCCGCCGTCTCGGCCACATCCAGCTCGATGCCGTACAGTCTTGCCACGAATAGCGTGCCCACGATGCGCACGATAGGCGATGCGTATTTGAAAACGGAGACGGCCAGCGGCAGTACCAGGCCGGTCACGTGCTCGGGCAATTGTAGAACGCTTTCCGCGCTTTTCATCATGGCCGGCAAAGACGCCAGCGATGAGCGCGATGGGAATGCCACGGCTTGGGGCGTCGCGCAAGCGCGCGCGAACGTCCGGATGGGCACGCGAGCCAGCCACGCCGTCAGCGGGTAGAGGGCGAGCATCGCTATCACACACAGCGCGCTGCTCAGCACGATGAAAAAGCCGAACATGCCGGCCGCGCTGGTGCCCGTGCGCACGACCAGACTGAGCGAGAGCGCGAACACACCGATGGGCGCCAGCCAGAGCACCCACTCGACCACGGCGAACAGAGCCTCCACTACGGCACCGAGCATCTGCAACAGCGGTTCACGCACGTCGATCTTCACGCGCGCCAATGCCAGGCCGAATACAATGGAGAACACGGCCAGCGGCAGTATGGCGCCATCGGCTGCGGCTTTGATCGGGTTGGTTGGTATCAGCGCAATGAGCCAGTCGCGGAATGGTGGCAGATCAGGGCGCGGCGAAGTGGGCACCAGTGCTGCGGCATCGGCCGCGCGTTCGGGCATGAAGTTCAGCAGCGGCGGCGCGACCAGAGCGGCAAACGTAGTCGTGCCCGCAATCAGCACGATGAACCAGAACAGGGTGCGCGCGGACAGGCGCCCGGTGGTGCTTGCATCACGTTGTGTGGCGATGCCGCGCACGATCATGGCGATCATGAGCGGGATCACGGTCATGCGGATGGCGTTCACCCACAATGTGCCGACCGGCTCGATCAGTGTCGCGAAGCCTTTCAGCGGCCCGATGTCGAGGCCCGCGGCCAGCGAGCCGAGAGCGACGCCTGCGGCCAGCGCGAGCAGAGTGCGTGTTCCGAGAGTCATGTACCGGCACGGTCAGGAGTGGGAGGGAGCACCTCGTCGGACGACAGTTGCGTTCTTGACATTCTGCTGACTGCGACCGGTAGCAGCGCATTACCCATAGGTCGCTGGGCCACTTCGGCAGCGACTGGCCTCCCAGCATATCGATCCCTGGAAAAAGTCAAAAAAGCAACTGTCGTCCGGCTACGGAACCTATAGGTTTGGGCGCGGGACCGCCTCACTCATGAAATTCTCCTCGCCCACGTTGCGGGCATTACTTGCCCTGGTTGCCGGGCTGCTGGTCGGCATCATGCTCGATGCCACGGACAGCAGTGTTTTGCGCACGCTCGCCAGGTGGCTCGAACCGCTGGGCACACTCTGGATCAATGCCATCCGCATGGTCGTCATTCCACTGGTCGTCTCCCTGGTCGTCGTAGGTGTTGCGGGATTGGTCGAGCGGCAGAGCCTGGGACGGCTGGGCCTGCGCACGTTCGTTGGGTTCGTGCTCGTATTGTCA
>JBOHRF010000410.1:0-4728 GCA_050732575.1 Longimicrobiales bacterium | reverse complement strand
GCAGGAAGCCAATGATCGCGGGCAGCAGCGAAGATCGCTGCGGCGGTGCTGCCGAAGGGTTCACGCTGCGCGCAGCCTGACCCTGATAGTCGTACCTTTGCCCAGCTCGCTCTCGGCCGTGACCTCACCGTCCATACGCTCAACCAGGTGTTTCACGATGGAGAGACCGAGGCCGGTACCGCCCTCAGCGCGAGAACGGGCCGGATCGACGCGGTAGAAACGCTCGAAGACTCTGGGCAGTGCTTCCCGAGGAATGCCGGCGCCGGTATCCTGGACCTGGATCTCGATCCAGTCGCCGTGATGATCGCGGCGACTGCCATTGGTAACTTCTTCAATGCGCACGTTGACGCGCCCGCCATTGGCAGTGTAGCGCAGCGCATTGTCGTAGAGATTGGCCAGCACCTGTCGCAGCCCACCCGGATCGGCAGCCACGTGCGTGCGTCCTGACGTGGCCACGTCGAAGTCGATCCTTTTGATGCGAGCCGTTTCGGAACAGGCGATCCAGGTGTCGGCCGCTAACTCGGCAGCGTCCACATTCTGGATCTCGGGTGACCATCCGCCCGATTGCAAGCGAGAAAGGTCGAGCAAGTCATCGACAATGCGCTGGATGCGGGTTGTGTTCTTCTGCACAACCTCCAGGAACTGACGGCGCACATCAGCCGGCAGATCGTCCGCCATGAGCGTTTCGGTATATCCGCGAATGGAGGTGAGCGGCGTTTTCAGCTCATGACTCACGTTGGCCACGAAATCGCGGCGCACGGCTTCCAATCGGCGCAGCGCCGTGAGATCGATGATGGCGGCCACGGCGCCGCCGTCGGGCAGCGCGCGACAAACGGCAAGGAGCTGGCGATCGTCAACCACGAGCTCGAAAGTCTGGACGTTTGCGCCACGCGCGGCCGCCATGAGCAAATCGCGCAGCTCCGCGTTGCGAATCAACGTGAGAATCGATTGGCCGCGCGCATCAGCGGGCAATCCAAGCAGCCTGGCGGCCGCCGGATTCACGTGCTGAATGCGGCCAGGCGCGCTGATCTGCAGCAACCCTTCCGTGCCGAACTCGAGCAACACGGCCAGCTGATCACGCTCCTGACGCAAGCGGTCCACGCGCTCGCGCAGGTCCGTGGCCAGTAACTCTACAGCCTGTGCTGCCGTTTGATGTTCGGCGAATGTGATGAGCGCGGGCGGCTGGGCGGCTCCCGTGGCCAGATCACCCGCGTATTGACGGAGTGCGTGCAAGCTGCGCTCGTTGGCGCGCACCATGACCAGGGCGAGGGCCAGGGCGAAGGCCAGGGCCGTGAGCGCGACAATCACGACGGTTCCTGACCCCGCGGAGCGCATTGCGAAGACCAGGGCGATTACGGACAGGACCGACAGCGTTGCCCAACCGGCGAACCAAACGGTACGCGCACTGCGCGGCGGTTGATTCACGAGTCTCCGTCCTCACGACCTTTGAAGCGGTAGCCAAATCCGCGCACGGTCTCGATCCAGCGGCCCGATGTGCCCAGCTTGGTGCGCAGGCGTTGCACGTGCATGTCTACGGTTCGTGTTTCAATGCGTGCCTGGATATCCCAGGCCAGCTCCAGCAGCTGCTGGCGGCTCTGCACGCGGCCTCGCCGTTCCAGCAACGTAACCAGCAACCGATACTCCGTGGGTGTCAGTTCTATGGAATCACTGTCCACGATAACCGACATGGCGTTCAAGTCCACCGTGACACCGCCACCACGCAGCAGTCGAGCAGCGCCTTCTACAGGCGGCGATTGTGCCCGGCGCAGGACGGCGCCCACGCGCAGTACCAGCTCGCGGGGGCTGAACGGCTTGGTGACATAATCGTCGGCGCCCAGTTCCAGGCCCTTGACCCGATCTGCCTCATCGCGACGTGCCGTCAAGACGATCACCGGCAGGTCTGCCAGTTCTGGCCGGCGGCGCAATTCAGCCAGGACTTCATAACCAGAAAAGCCGGGAAGCATCAGATCCAGCAGCACCAGATCCGGCCGCTCGACAGACGCCGTTTCCAGCGCCTCCACTCCACCCTCCGCGGTTCGGACGCGGTACCCTTCCTTGGTAAGATGGTAAGCGACCAGCGCCGCGATATCGCGCTCGTCCTCGACGACCAGAATCCGGGAGGGCGCGCTCTTATTCATTACCACTCCTTGACCGGCGTGCGACATTCGCCGTCGCCAGCATCCAATTGCGACGGAGCCCCCTGAGGGTTATCGCGTCAAGGTCTAGCTCCGGTCAACGAATTGTAACAATTACGTGAAGCCGGACCTACCGCCGCCACGCAACAGCCCATCGCCGCTTGAATTTACCCCCTTGTTACAAAACTGCTTGGGACTGTATCGGAGGCCGACTAAATCCGTAAGAGAGGCACCGGAGTCAGGGTATCGCGCACCCTGCCCTGGCCCGTTGGAGTGGGTGTCCCTGGCCTGGCCGTTGCTCACCGGCGTGTCACGCTGTTACCTGGGCGTGCACTACCCGGGCGACGTGTTGGTCGGAGGGCGGCCTGGGTCGAAACGGCACGTCTTCCACGCTTGCCGAATCCGGAGCAAATCTCGCTTCGGCGAACCGGAAACGCATACACCCGTCTGCACTGCTGAAGATTACAAATTCGAGTCGACAGCGTCCGTTCGTATCGGTCTGCACCGCTACGACCTCAATGGCACCAGATCCGCACGGTGCCGGATGATGGCTAACCTTGACCTCCGCCCCGGCAATCGGTTGTTGACTTTCACTGATCACACGTCCGTACAGAATTGCACGCACTCCGACCAGTTCAGGATCGTTACCGGTTCCGCACGCACCCAAATGTGCTACCGCAATAGTTAGAGCACACCATACTGCGCACATCCTGCGACCCGACACGGTCGACCGGCGGTGATACGGTTGGTTCTTCAGGATGTCGGGATCGGCCCGTTCACCCATGCGTGTCTTCCCGGATGCGGACATCCCAGCCGAACATCTTCTCGAAAAGACCGGCCTTCTGCTGCAGTGCCCAGCGCTCCAGCAACAGGTCGCCCGTGCCGTTGACCTCCAGAACCAGTGATTTGCCCTCGACGGCAGCACGCACGTCCTGCACGGTCTGGCGATGCTCGCGATCCAACGCGTCGGCAATGCGCAGGATGCCGGCCAGCCGACTTACTCTCTCGCGGTTCTTTTCCGAGAGCTTCATGTAGGGCTCGTGATGCGGCGCGGGAAAACTTTTGCGATGGTAGCGCGCTACGTTGGCCACCAGCTGGATCTCGGCGGGCGAGAAACCGGGCAGCTCCGATTCCGAGATGATGTAGTAGGAATGTTTGTGATGACGCCGATAGGCGACGAACGTGCCGACATCGTGCAGCACGGCGGCAGCCACCAAAACGCGCCGATCCAGCTCATCGAACTCGGCCGCACTCTCCAGTTGCTCGAGCAGTGACAGTGCCAGCCGAGCCACTTGTTTGCCGTGTGCAGCATCCAGACGATAACGCCGACCCAATGTCAGTGCGCCCGACCAGGCAATGCGATCCTGGCGGTGACGCCGGCGCAGCGGCACCAGCTCTTCCACGATGTCGATCAGTACGCCTTCCTTGATGCCCACGTTGGGCGCCAGGATTTCATCGAAGCCGGCCAGGCTGGCCAATCGCTCGTAGACCATGGCGGCAGGCAGGATTACGTCCGCGCGGTCGTCGCGCAGACCGAGCTCATCCACGCGCTGGCGATAGGAAAGACCGGCCAGTGCTTGTATAGCCGAACGCAGCTTGGTCAACGTGATGCGCGAAACGCCCGCGGCATCGGGCTCCGCCTGCACCAGGCGCGCTAACGCGTCAATGTTGCCACCCGTGGCAATGAAGCCGGCCGCACGCACGTTACCACGAATGTGTAGTTCCAGCGTGGCCGTGTACTCTTCCAGGCGGCGCCGAAACCGACCCGGCTCATCACCCGCCACCGCCAGCTCCTCGAGCAACCGGACTGAGCCCATGCCGTGCGACTGCGTCCAGTAAACCGCATCGGCATCCGCCAGAGATACCTCCACACTGCCCCCGCCCAGGTCCGCCAAAATCCATTTGCGCTGACCCAGCTCGATGCGGTGCGCTACGGCAAGGTGCACCAGGCGCGCTTCTTCTGCACCCGAAATGACATCGACGCGAATACCGCTCTCTTTCTGCGCGCGCTCCAGGAAATCATCGCCATTGCGGCTGTCGCGCACGGCACTGGTCGTTACGGCTCGGTAACGAACGATCTCCAGCTGTTCGATGCGGCGGGCAAACGTGGTGAGGGCTTCTATAGCGGCGGTCATGGCCTCCGCGGTCAGCTTGCCAGTCAAAAAAACATCGTGACCCAGACGAACCGGACAGCGGGTTTGCTCGAGCACTGTGAACGAACGTGGAGCACTGAACTCACTGGCCATGAAACGCAACGCGTTCGAGCCGATGTCGATCGACCCGACCCGCACCGGAAACGATACGTTACCGGTCGTTCGGTCCTGCCGCGTTTCGCCACGTGTTGCAGGCTTCATAGGAGTGCTTAAGCGTTGCGAGTTGATGCGAAGTCGTGCAAGGGTCGTTACGCAACGGTTACAGCCACTCAAAACCCAGGGCAAGACGCGGGCCGAATCAACCCGAGCCGTGAGGGCGCCGCTTTGCATGCCCAACAGCTCGACCTGGGCTGCAGAGATGCCCGCACCGGTCGTGGCATCGACGACGCGGCCAACCAATCGACCCGCGCGTTGCGCGCGCGCGTGTGACACGGTTGTGC
>JBOHRF010000409.1:0-4782 GCA_050732575.1 Longimicrobiales bacterium | reverse complement strand
GGCTAGAGGCACCCAGCGCGGGTTGCTCGCGATCGGGATCGGTCTCACGGAGCGAAGTGACGCGCGCAAACGCCTGTGCGTAGGCGGGATCACGGAACGCGAAGTCAATGGTTCGACGCAACACGAACAGGGTGACGGGGAAGAGCGGCAGTATTCGAGTCCACGGCTCGAGTGCCATGATGGCAACGGCAACGACGGCGCCCGCGCCCGCACCCAACCAGCGGCCGGTGGCGACGCCGGCGGCGGCGGCCAGAACACCGTCCATCAGAGGCAGCAGAAACCGTTCGAGGCGCAGCCGGCTTTTGCAGCCGGTGCAGGCGGGCAGGCGGATGGAATAGCGGGTCAACACGCCAGGAATGCCAGAGGGAAGATGACGCCCCAGCCATGCCACCAGAAACGTTGGGGGCCACTCAGACGAATGGTGCGGTCCGGCTTTGCGCGGCCGCAACTGATGCAGATGTCAGGGAACCGGAGAGTGGCAGTTCGCGCGACCACGATCTTGGTGTGCATGAAAGCAACCTCGTTCAAGGGAAACGACGGTGGCTTCAGCGAGTCTGCACTCACATCACGGACATGCTAAAGGGCTCGCTCTCTTCGACCTCGATCCAGGGCAGGTTGCGGCCCGTGTTTGCGATGGCTGCGCGCATGCGGCCATTTCTTCCCATCTGCTGGTCGGCGAGCTCGATGATGGTTTCGTTCGGCCTGGCCAGTGGTGATGCGCGGCGCAGCGCCGTGGCAAGGTCGTGCTCGTCCGTGTCTGGATGCGCAAAGCAGGCTGCGATGTAGGCGGCCGCTGTGGACCGGCTGATGCCGGCCCGACAGTGAATCAGAATCGAGTCGCTGCCATTCCAGGCGGTGACAAATCGAATCAATTCACGGATGTGTTCAGGGGAAGGCATGACCAGGTTGGGCGCCGGAAACTGGATGTCGTGGAAGCGCAGCCGGAGATGACGTTCGGCATAGTGGGGACCGAGTTCCGGAAAGGCCGAATCCGGATCGAGCATGCTGATGACACGCGCAGGTTTGTACTGCGCGACCATATCCGCGACCCGGGAAAGCGGGCAAACCACAATGGACATCGTACCTCGAAGTTCAACGGTGAAGAATGTCGGCTAACCAGTACTAACTAATGCGGAGTGCGCTCCTGCTGGTAAGGGAGGCGCAACGCGGCGGCCAGCTCGTGACCGAGGGCCATGCCGGCACCATCTTCGGTGCGCGCAACCAGAACGTTGGGCGCACCGTCCCGACCGATGAGGCTGACCCGTTCGTGGGGCCCACTGGTCACGTCAACCCGGCCGGAGGAGCGCTCGACGCGCACGGCTTCGAACTGCGCGATGGAATAGCTGCCCGTAGATCCCGGCAGTCGGAAGCCGTACAGCATGACCGGGCGCACAACCACGGGCCTCGGCCCTGATGGTACCCTGCGCGGCCGCGAGATGGCGGAGCACCAGGCGCGCAAAACCAGTGACAAACACGGCCACGAGCAAGAGCAATGAGGCGCCCAGCAAGTTGTGCGAAATGAGCAGTGTGTAGGCGATACCGATGATCGCGACGGCGAGCAGTCCGAGAACCAATTTGAGGATCACTTTGACTACGGCGCTGCTGTCGAATTCGTAGGGTAGCGTCAGAGCCATGGCTCAACTAGCGGGCTTCGAGTGCAGGCTTGAACAGTCGGCGCAGCGCCTGCAGCGCAGCAGGGTGGTAGAGGGTGGCGTGAGCTTCATTGGGCATGGACTGGAAGTGCCATTTCAGGTTGGCGGGCGCGTTCTGCCGAAGCAGATCCGCGAGTTGTTGCGTCAGTTGCTCGCGATCCTCTCGACTGCTGGCCAAATAGAGCGTGTGCTGCCCATTGCGGGCGGCGCCTAACTGACGCGCGGCGCGCTTCACGAGCTGGCCGTTGTTCCACCACAAGCTCGGGTCAAACGCGATATAGGTATCGAACAGATCCGGTTCGCTGAAGAAGGTTTCGACCACGAAGAAACCGGCCAGGGACTCGCCCATGATGGCCGTCTCTGTCGTGGTCCGATACCGGCCTTTGATGACCGGCATCAATTCGGAACGGATGAAGCGCCGAAATGCAGCCGAGCCGCCCACGTGCGGTGCAATCTTCCGGTCTTCGGCATTCTGCGTAGGGCCAGTGAGATCGCGGCGACGCTCCGTGTTTTCGATGCCCACCAGCAAAAACGGCCGCATGGTCCCGTTGCCGACCGAAACCTGCACCAGGCCTGCCACATGGAGGAAATCTTCGGCCATGCCGCCATCGGGCATATAAAGAACCGGCAGTCGCGGGTTCGGCGGTTCGGAATACGCAGGCGGCAGGTAAACGTTGATGCGCCGCACTTCGCCCAGGATCTTCGACTGGATGGTGAAGGTCTCACCCATGTTGAGGGGCGCTACCTGGCTAACGCCGGCCGTGCCGCCCTGTGCGAGCGCGCTGGACGAAAAGAGCAGCAGGGCGGCCGCACACCAGCAGCTCGTTTTCATTCCTGGACGTTGCCTGGTTTGGTGTTTACGATCGATCCCACCCGGCCCGCGATGTACTCCATCTGCTGCTCACGTTGCCGTGCCCAACGAGGCAGCCGCAACCTGTTGGCAACAAACGCGACCACACCTCCCGTGCCTAACATGGTCGGGAGGAATACCGATTCCGCCAGCCCACCCGAGACGGCCAGCGTCGCATAGGTGATGGTTGCGGCTGCAATGCCCATGAGACCCAGAGCATTGAGGCCCCTGGCATCGCTCTTGAGCGTGCCCAGCCGGAGACGGTAACCACCTTCGGCGGGTTCGACGCACGCGTGCAGGTTGCCATTGAACCACTCCCTCAGGGAGCCCTGTGTAGTAACCTTGCCGCGCGCACCGAAGGTCGAGCGCAGCTCGGCCACCAGCTGCTCCCATTCGGCGTCGGTCAAAGCGCGCGCCAACGGGACAATGCGACCCACCCCGATGGGCATGCCCAACGATGTGCGACGGGGCAATGTCATACCGCGCGCAGCGAGCGTTGCTGCGGCCCGGGCAACATCCCCTGGCTCCAGGCCTACTTCGCGACCTATACCCTGGATCTCGGCGAGCGTGAGGCCATCTGTTCTGGAAAGCGGCGGCGGATCCGTACTCCGACGCGTGGCCAGTCCGAAGATCTCCCGGACTTCATCCTCTCGATATCTGCGTTCGGTCATGGGACTAACAGTAAAAGCAAGTGACTCACGCCGCGAGGATCGACTTGATTCAGGTCAGGTTCTCTTGAATGAAGCGTGGACTCAGATGAACATCGTTTGGTGGATGATGCTCTGGTTGGGCGCGGCGCCTTAGAGCGTCAGCCGTTTGGCATTTCAGGACGCAATCGTAACAACCGCAGGCGCACGCCAGCGACCGACTCGATCAGCCATTCACGCTGGCCGGATGCGCTCCAGGTCTCACCCAGTGGCCAGTAGTAGGCCAACTCAAAGCGCGTCCGCCGTGTTGGGCTGACCAATTGAGTCAGGAGGGTGAACCCCGATCGCCGGGTTTGTTCATCGCGCATTACATACAATGGGAAGTAGCTCAGACCAATGCCAAGATCAATATCAGGCCGCGGTGGCCGGACTGATTCCTGGGCTGGCGCACTCGTGGCTGCCAATACGCAGGTAGTCGCTACTAACGCTGCCCTACGCAACATTGTACTCCTGATCGTCGTCTACGTGATCGCGCTACTCAATGCGCGCTTTGCGCCAAACATCATGCTAGGGGCGTCCGGGCTGGCGTTTGGAGTACTGCCATGTACTCACCGCAAAGAGGAACGCGCCAAGATAGAACCACGGCTCCCAGATGCCGAAGTCTCGCAGCGAAAAACGCCCGACTGCCATCAAGTAACCAGTCTGTATGAGGCTGGCGCAGGAGCGGAGCCCGAGGAGTATCGTGCCCGTCCAGGCCAGGAAACCGAGGACACGTCGCGAGACGCGGCGTCCCCAGGGCATGCCGAGTGCCAGTGCCACCGGCACCGCGATAACGCACATCGCCGCCACCACCAGGTCGTACACGAGGAACCACGGTCTGGCGAATGCAATGCGGGCCTGCTCGGCATCCAGGCCCACGTACCGGCCAGACGCCCAGAGGACGTGGAAAATGCCAAAGATCAGGGCCCAGCTGGCGGCGGCGAACGCGATCCAACGATGGGCACCCCATCTCGACTTGGACAGTGTGCGAAAAACTGTCACGCTAGGGCCGATACGCGCTCAGAATGAGTCCGTCCTTTTTCAACCGGTCGTGACACGTGAAGCACTGCTGCGGCGCGGGCGAGGTGGCAAGCTCGGTCCGGCTGTCTCTTACGAACCGCTGGAATCCCCAACCGCCGGTTGCTGCAAAGTGCTGCGCATCCTTCACCATCACATCCACCTGACGCCGCGCGCCTTCCTGGAATGTGCCGTTGTTGTCACGTAGCTCCAGCCAGTCAAACACCACGACCGACCCTTCGGGAAACACACGCGAGCGATAGCCGACCATGGCTTCGGCGTTCGCGTAGATGTGCTGAAAACCGCCGGCACTCGCGAAATTCGCGTGCGTGGGGCCGATCAGTGCACTCTTGACGTGCGTCCAGTCGCGATACCCGTCCGGATAGGGGACTTCGGTTTGTTTAGATGCGCTGGGGTGCCACGCACACAGAGCAGCCATTGCCACAAGAATAGTCGCGTGTCTCACGAATGGGTCTCCGGCGAGGCGGAAGCGAAGTGGAGAATTGGACGAACGTGAACGTGCGTTCCATCCTTGGCTCAGTTCCTAGTGTGCTTTCTGGCACCGATGTCAGACCAG
>JBOHRF010000408.1:0-4788 GCA_050732575.1 Longimicrobiales bacterium | reverse complement strand
CGCGTGCGTGGCCATGTTTCACTCCATACCCTGGGATTGCGACCGCAAAGTACGACGGCGCAAGGAAACTGTCAGGGGCAGGCCAAAGGTGGGTGATGGCAAAGAAAACGGGACGGAAAAAACAGCCTGGCGGCGCGCATGAGAAGCAGGCATCGGGACCCGCGCGTAAGGCGCCCAAATTGCCGCCGGTCCGGACCGGGGCACGCCACCACTCACCAGCGCCGCCCGGCAGGCGCGGGCGCTAACCGTTAGCCAACCAGCTCGAGTTGCTGAATCGGTTGGCCCGGTTGCCACTCGGTCACACAGCCGGCAATGGCAGAAGCAGCGACTGTGTAGGGAGAGGCCAGGTACAGCTGGCCGGGACCGGAGCGCCCCGGGAAATTCCGATTTTGTGAGCTGATCGTGACTTCGTCTTTGGTCTTGCTGGTTCCCGGCCCGGCCGCAATACAGGCGCCGCAGCCCGGTTCGATGAATTCGGCGCCCATGCGCTCGAACAACGCCAGATAGCCGCGCTCATCACAGTATTGCCGTACATCCTGTGAGCCGCACTGGATGTACAGCTTCACGTCGGGATGAACGTGCAGACCCTGCTGCTCGGCAACGTGCAACACGGCCGCGTACATGTCCATGTCTTCCTTCTTGCCCGCGGTACAAGAGCCGGCATACGCCACATCCAGACGAATCGGCTCAGCGCCCAGTTCATCGACATACAATCCGTTGCCGGGATCACCCGGCAGTGCCACCATCGGTCGCAGCGACGATGCATCGATTTCGATGACCTTCACGTATTCGGCGTCGGGATCCGAGAACAGCCCCTGACACAACTGCCGTGCGCGCTCGTGCTCCATGCCGCGCTCCTGCACCAGGTAATCGACTGTCTTGTCATCAGGCGCTACGATGCCAGTGAACGCCCCTACTTCGGCCGCCATGTTAGTCATGGTGGCGCGCTCGTCCACGCTCAGCGCTTGCACGGCATCACCCGCATACTCGATGATCTGCCCAATGGCCTGGCCGTCTTTGATGTAGGGATGGCGCAGGATCTCGAGCATGAAATCCTTGGCCGTGACGTTGGCGGGTTTTTGGCCGCGTACGATGACCTTGAAGGACGGCGGCACGGACACGCGTACATCCTTCGTGATCCAGGAATTGAAGATGGCCGTTGTGCCTACACCAAACGCAATGCAGCCAATGGCGCCCGAATGCGGAGTGTGAGAGTCGGTACCTACAATGAGCTGGCCAGGCTCCGCGTAGGTTTCGAGCATTTTCGAATGACAAATTGCCTCTGAGCCCAGGCGCAGGCCGAGGCGCTCTCCGTAATAGATGACGCCCTGCTTGCGGGCGAACTCCTCCTGCTTGTCTTTCAGCTGGCGAGCCACGTCGAGCAGTCCCAGCTGGACGCGCTCCTTGGGCATCACCTCATGCAAATATGTGAGGTGATCGCGGAACATGATGATGGTGGACGGATCGGTGACCCGCGCATCAGAACCGAGCTTCTCCTCGAAGAAAATGGCCGCCATGGGCGAGACATACTCGTGAGAGAAACGGTAGTCCGTGCGCACGAAGCCGCTGTCGCCCGGTTGTACCCAGGGCACGCCGAACTGGCCGGACGCGGCGTCCTCGACCCAATGCGAGGCAAATATTTTTTCGGAAACGGTCATGGGTCGTGTTTGGGCGAACAGGCTGCGCACACCATCCGCCTGGGGCTCGTTGTTGGGGGCCGAGGTGGCTACCAGTTGTTCGCCCGCATTGGCCGCTTCATACGGCGCGTTGGCCGGGGCAGGTTCGCCTGCGCCGCGCTTGAGCTCGAGCGCGCGCGTATCGGCATCGCGTCCCGATCCGGGCGCGGAACGCTGTGCTGTCAGCGGCGGCAGCGCCACTTGCCCCTGCAGTCGGGCCACGTTGAACTCGAACAGGCCGCCGTATTCGATGATGGCCCGCGTGATGGGATCGACGCCCTGCGTAAACGTGTCCAGCGTGATCTCCTCACCTGCGCGGATGCGATCGATCAAGGAAAAATCCGTGCTGCTCAGCACGCCCAGATTCTGGCAGTTCTCGTTGTAGATGCGCTCGATATTCTCGGCGATCACGACCTTGATGCCGGCCATCAACTCGGCATAAGGCGACTGTTCGCGCGAGCTGCCCTTGCCGCGCCGTTTGCCGCTGACCGAGCAAACGAATCCGCCCTTCTTGACCAGACCGCGGGCAACCGGGAACTCGCCGCCTGCACGCAAGCCGAGATAGGGGAACTCTCCCAGCGTTTCATCGAAGTAATAGCAGATATACGCGGGCGTGATTTCGTCGGTCGATATCTGGTCGCGCATTTTAGCACGTAGCTCAGCCGTAAACGGCAGGTCTTCACCCGCCAACTGACGGCGCATCAAGTCGGCGTCATCGACCAGGAACAAGGCGCGCCCGTCGAACCGCAAACGGTCCGGCCGCTTGCTGACTTGGAGGCTAAGGAGGTCGGTAGACATCGGACGACAGTTGCCTTTTTGACGTTTTTGGTTGCCGGGCTGAACTCCGCAGCAGTGCACTCCCGCCAATCTAGCGCAAAACCCGGTTGACCTCATGGGCGGCCGGGACATCGGCATGCGCAAATCGTCGAATACTTCCGAAAAGCAACTGTCGTCCGGGCATTCCGTCCGGGCATTCCTCGCGGTATCGTGAGCCCAACAGCCAACTTGCCTCCGGAGACTAGCAACCATGCGCCGCGTAACCCTCGCCTTCGCCTTCGCCTTCGCCGTCGCCCTGGCTCCCAGGGCCGAGACGGCCGCGCAGCAGCGCCTCAAGGTCTACATCTCCGTGGACATGGAGGGGGTGACAGGCGTCGTTTCCAACGAGCAGCTCGGTCCCGCTGGTTTCGAGTATCAACGGTTCCGTGAGTTCATGACCGCCGAGGCACTGGCTGCCATTCAAGGCGCTCGTGATGCGGGCGCAACCGAGATCGTAGTGAGCGACTCGCATGGAAACGGTCAGAATCTGCTGATCGAACGGTTGCCGGCCGACATCACTGTGATCCGCTCCTGGCCCCGGCCACTCATGATGATGGAAGGCATAGACTCGAGCTTCCATGCCGCCGTTTTCATTGGCTATCACTCGGGCACCACCAACGCGAAGGGCGTGCGCGCGCACACCATCTCGAGCGCGCGCTTGACCGCCGTGGAACTGAATGGGCGAGCCATGCCCGAGGCTGGCATCAATGCCGCGATTGCCGGCCATTTTGGTGTGCCCGTGGTAATGATCTCAGGCGATGATGCCGCCGTTGAGGAAGCGCGCGCGCTACTGGGTGACGTGGAAGGCGCGGTAGTCAAACGCTCCCTGAGTTTTCACTCCGCAGCTACCCGAACACCCGAAGCGGGCCAGACGATGATCCGGGATCGGGTCAAGAGTGCACTTCAGCGCCGTAACAGTTTCCGACCGTTCGTATTGCCTACCCCCGTTCGGCTGGACGTAACGTTCAAGAACTATCGGCCGGCTGAGATGCTGGCGTACCTACCCATTGTGGAGCGCATCACTGCTCACGCCATCCGCTACATCGGTCGCACCATCATCGATATCTCGAAGTTCATCGAATTCATCACCACGTACTCCATCGAGCTGGACCCTTAAGTTTTTGAACATCAGGATCAACGGATGAACCGGATGAACCGGATGACTCGGATGAACCGGGTTGAACCGGGTTCAACCGGTTAGGCTGGACTGAACGGGGGCGAACCTGGGGAAACCGGGGCGGGAACAAACGCGGGAGGGACTGACCGGACGACTGGTGCGGTTGAAGATCAGCCCCGGCCAGGCTGGTTTGTCTGACTCATTCTGGACCCGCGCAATCCCCAATTAACCAATCCCAATTCGCCCAGGTCGACTAGTGACCGCTGCCATGCCTCGCGGATCCGCAAGAGGTCGCCGCAGCCCCGGACTGCCCGGTAGGTCCTACCCAGTTTCATCCGGTTCAACCGAATGCAATCCGCTTCAACCGATTCATCCCGCCTCATCCGGTTCATCCGGTGTATCGGAATCATCCGGTTCACCCTGAATCACCGCCTGAAAAGCTAGCCTAGCCCCCTGCGCTTCGAGGCAGCATCTTCAGGATTCCACGAGCGTCCAACAACACTCTGCCCCGAGACGGAGGATCCGATGCGATTCGGTGCACCCGCCCGTGCTATGCAGCTCGCGCTCCTGATAGCGGCCCCGCTCACAGCGCAGAGCACGGACAAGATCCAGTTGGCGGATTACCTGGAATGGGAAACGGTAAGCAATCCGCAGATTTCGCCTGACGGTAAACAGATCGTGTTTGCGCGCCGCTGGGTGGACAAGCTGAACGACCGCTGGGAGTCGTCTCTTTACATCATGAACGTGGACGGCTCACGGAAGCGCAAACTGACCGACGGGTCGAACCCGATTTGGTCGCCCGATGGGACACGCATCGCCTTTACCCATCGCGGCGAACCGAGCGGCACGCAGGTTTTTGTTCGTTGGATGGATGCCGAAGGTGCTACCACCCAAATCACGCGCTTGACGGAGAGTCCGTCGGACATCATCTGGACGCCCGATGGCAAGTCGCTCGTGTTCCGCATGCTGGTGCCCGAGGTGAAGAGCTGGGGCGTGGAGGGTCGGGTCAACGCATTGCGCCCGCGCAATGCCACCTGGACACAAGCGCCCCGCGTAGTGGAGCGTCTCAACTACCGGCGTGATGGTACGGGCTTCGTTGGTGATGGCACGCAGCACCTCTACACCGTGCCGGCCGACGGAGGTAGTCCCCGCCAGCTCACCAGCGGACCTTACGACAGT
>JBOHRF010000407.1:0-4804 GCA_050732575.1 Longimicrobiales bacterium | reverse complement strand
CATCACGGCCATGGGCGGCATGATTCAGTACCGAAGCGATGACGTCGATTACCTGCGCGCGCGCGTGCCGCTGGACAAGGTAGAGCCGCTGGCGGCCGACAAGTCGGTGCACAGCTTCAGCATCTCGCCGCGCCCGAATCAGGCCGGCGGTGGTGGCGGTGGTGGTGGAGAAAACACGATCAGCGCAACGGACACGACCAAGAAGCGGCTCTGGCCGCCGCCGCTGCTCTCCTGGTATCCGATCACCAATCGCTACGATCCGCTGGGCGATCTGCGCGCGCTCGATTTCCGCACGCAGAATCCGAACTGGGACGGCCGTGGTGTCACACTCGCCATCATCGACATGAGCCTGGATCCGCTGCTGCCCGAGTTGCAGAGCGCGTTCACGCTGGATGGCAAGCCGGTGCAGAAGATCATCGGTTACGAAACATCGGTGGATAGTGAGGAAGAGCCGGAGGGCCGCTGGCTGAAAATGAAGGATACCGTGAATGCAACGGGCACGGAGCTTCGTTACAAGGATCGCACGTACACGGCGCCGCGGGCCGGCAAGTTCCGCATCGAACTGCTGGATGAAGCCGTCTTCGATTCGCTCTCGCGCAACGGCTTGAACAAGGACCTGAATCGCGATGGCAATCCGCAAGGCTCGAGCCGGTTGTTCGCGGTGCTGTGGGACGATCGCACTGATGATGTGTGGGTCGACACGGACCAGGATGGCAACTTCACCAACGAGAAGACGCTGACCGATTTCCGGACACGGCCGGAGTTTGGCGTGTTCGGCAAGGACAAGGCGGAGACGTCCGTGCGCGAGTCGGTGGGTTTCGGTGTTCAGATCGATAAGGTGAAGAAGCAAGTTGGACTCAATATGGGCACGGCCTCACACGCGTCACTGGTAGTGGGCGCGGCCGTGGCCAGCCGGGGCACGAACGGAAAGTTCAACGGCGTGGCGCCCGGTGCACAGCTGGTCAATGTGGCCGAGGGTTGTGCTCCATACGGCCAGACCGAAGCCGTGATTCAGGCATTCAAGAATCCCAAAGTCGATATCGCCTGGCTGGAGCACTGCTCCAACATCACGCGTCCTTACACGCTGCGTGATGGCCGGCTCACCACCACGGTCATTTACGAGCGGTTGATCGCCAGGTACAACAAACACCTCATCATTCCCACGCACAATTACCCGGTGCTGGGTGGCACCGATGACATCGTGATGGCTGCGGGCGCCATCGGCATTGGCGGTCACGAGGGCAAGGAGAACTTCTTCATCAACCACGGCGTGCGCGTGAAGCACGATGACAATCTGCTGATCACGGGCGGCTACGGTCCGATGGGCAACGGTGCCTTCGGTGCGGACATCATCTCGCCCTCGAATTACATCAGCACGGCACGTGGCTGGGAGGAGACCCGGCCCATGGCGGGCGGCCTCTATCGCCTGCCGCCCGGCTACACGATTGCGGGTGGTACATCGACGGCCACACCGACGGCCGCAGGCGCCGTGGCACTCCTCATCAGCGCGGCCCGGCAGAACGGCGTCAAACACGATCCGTTCCGCGTTCGTCACGCCATCATCAGCTCGGCGCGCTACGTACCGCACATTCCGATTTACAAGCAGGGCAGCGGTGTACTGAACGTGGCGGGTGCGTGGGAGGTGTTGAAAGCGCTGAATACGTCGCCTGATCCGGTGACCATCGTGGCCAGGGCACCCGTGCTGCACAACTTCTCGCACACGTTGCCCACGCCCAACGTGGGAGTAGGCCTGTACGAGCGGGGCGGCTGGACCCCGGGCCAGACGGGTGAGCGCACCGTCACCTTCACCCGCACCACCGGACCGAAAGAGCCAATGGCGTTCGCGCTGAACTGGACGGGCAACGTGGATAACGTTTTCAGCACGCCTGCATCCGTGTCCTTGCCGCTGAACAAGCCGGCCGAAGTGAAGATCGGCATCGCGGCCAAAACCGCGGGCGCGCACACGGCCATGCTGACGCTCAACCATCCCACCATCCCCGGCCATTCGTACCGCATGTTGGCCACCATTGTGGCGGGCGAACAGCTCAACGCGGCCAACCAGTACACGACGCAGCTCAAGACCGAAGTGCCGCGTCCGGAGATGCGCAGCTTCTTCTACGACGTGCCGGCCGGTGTCAGCGCGCTACGCGTAGACATTGACTCACCCACGCGTGAAGTGGCGGTGGCCGTGGTGCGGCCGGACACGCGCACGGCCAATGCCGTACGTACCGTCCCCGGCGCGGCGGGTGGCGCGCGTGGTGGTGGTGCCGGTGGCGCGGCTACCGCTCGACGCGCCACTTACGTGGTTGGTGCGCCCATGCCGGGTGTCTGGGAAGTGCGTCTCAGCGATCTGGCCGACATGAACACGTTCGATGCCATGGCGGCCGAAAAAGACGAGCCGGTGCCACCTACCGCGGCCACGATCACCGTTTCTGCCATCAACGTGGACGTGAGCGCCACACCGGCTGCCGCGGGCAACTCGTCTACGCGTGATGTGTCCATCACGAACCGGATGGCCACCTTCAATGGCAACATTGCGGGCGTGACTGTGGGCAGCGCGCGTCGCGAACGCCCCACCATCCGCCACGGCCAGCAACTCACCTACGAGATCGATGTACCGGCCGGCTCCAGCTCGTTTACGGTGCGTACCAGTGAGGTAGCCGATAACGCCGCCGACCTCGATCTCTATGTGATCGATTGCACGGGCAAGGAGTGTCGCGGTACGCAGACCGACAGCGACCCCCTGGGTGACGAAATCGTGACCGTGCAGAATCCTGCGGCGGGTAAGTGGAAGATCGTAATCGACGGCGCCAGCGTGCCGTCCGGCAGCACGACCTTCGCGTATCTCGATGTGGTGTTCAATCCGACCTATGGCTCGGTGCTGACCGCGGACCTGTCCAAGGAACGGAAGACCGGCGATCAGTGGACCGCGCCGGCGCACACCTGGTTCGCGACCGCGCTGCCCGCAGGACGCCAGCCATTCACAGCCGTCTTGCTGCAAGGTTCGTTGTCAGGCGGCGTGACGTTTGGGGTCAATATGTTCGAGCTGGCAACCGCGACGGGTGTGACAAGCAGTTCACAACAACGATGAACAGGCGGGGAACTGCGAAATTCGGAACTGCGAAATTCGGAACTTGAACTTCGGAACTTGAACTGCGTAACTACGGGACGTTGAACTGCACACCGCTTTTCAGTTCCGCAGTTCCGAAGTCGCAGTTCCGAAGTCGCAGTTCCGAAGTTTGCTGTTCTGGCAAAGAAACTGGAGCGCAGCGAGGAAGAATATGGGTAGCAAGCTTCGATCGATGGCTGCTGCCGTGCTGGTAGTGGCGACGAGTGCCGCGTGTGCGAGTGGTGCGCGCAGCACAGGAACCGGGGCGCCCGGATCGCGCGCGTTGGTGCCTCAGGCTGCGGCCCCAAAAGCCAGCCCGGCTGATGTGCAGTTCCTGTCCGGCATGATCCACCATCACGCGCAGGCGATCGTGATGTCGGAATGGTCGGCAACGCACGGGGCCAGTCAGCAGATCCGAGTACTCTCCGAGCGCATCATCGTCTCACAGAGGGATGAGATCAAGATGATGCAACAGTGGTTGCGTGAGCATGGGGAGCCAGCACCGGAGCCGTCGCCCAGGGGGCAGCGCATGGTGATGGGCGGCACCGAGCACCACATGCTGATGGCGGGCATGTTGACGGAAGAACAGATGGCGCAGCTGGATCGCGCGCGCGGCACCGAGTTCGACCGTCTGTTCCTGGCCTTCATGATCCAGCACCATCGGGGTGCGCAGAAGATGGTCGAAGAGCTCTTCGCCGCGCACGGTGGTGGTGTGGACGACCTCATCTACAAAATCGCTTCCGACACGTTTGCCGATCAGGGTTCGGAGATCGATCGCATGCAGCGGATGCTCGACGCCATGGGCGCGAGTGGCCGCTAACGCTTGTACCGGCAGGTGGTGTCCATCATCAGCCATCTCGATCCTTTGAAGGAGAGTCAGTCGTGACCGTTCAGCCGGTGATCCAATCGGGCGGCAGCGCGCGGGGCGCATTGCTCCTGGCCACTCTGCTCCCAGCTGCCATGTTCCTGCTTGCGGCCTGTTCATCATCGAATCCGGCACCCGGTGTGCCGACGTCACAGGCTGCTACCAAGTCCATGACGCCGCCGGATCCGGATCCACGCGTGGGTTTGCGCGCGGGCAAGACCGATGCGGCCATAGCGTCCTGGAACATGCAGCTCATTGCCACTCGGCAGTCACCGCCGGGAGCGGACGAGGCGTGGAACTCCGACCTGGCCTTCCTGGGAAATTACATACTGCAGGGCAACTTCAACGGCTTTGTCGTGTGGGATGCTGTCAACCCGCGCAACCCGACGCTGGTGAAGTCGTACCTGTGCCCGGCATCACAGAGCGACGTTTCGGTCTTCAAGAACCTGCTCTTCGTTTCCAGTGAAGCGCGCAGTGGCCGGCTCGACTGTGGTACACAGGCGCCGCAGGAGCCAGTGAGCCCGGTGCGCATGCGCGGCATCCGCATTTTCGATATCACGGACATCCGGAATCCCAAATACATACACAACGTGCAGACCTGCCGTGGCTCGCATACGCACTCGCTGGTCACCGACCCCAACGATGCAGCGAATGTCTACATCTACGTTTCGGGGTCGGCCGATGTCCGACCCACGGAGGAGTTGTCCATCTGCTCGGGCCTCAGCCCCGACCAGGACCCCAATTCATCGCTCTTCCGCATTGAGGTGATCCAGGTTCCACTCGCGGCGCCGCAGGATGCCAAGATCGTTACGGCAGCCAGAGTGTTTGCC
>JBOHRF010000406.1:0-4838 GCA_050732575.1 Longimicrobiales bacterium | reverse complement strand
AAGCCGTACGTAACGAGCGAGAACCTGGTCGCGTTCACCTTGCAACAGATCGGCACCACGATCTCGGCGGGGCTGAACAGCGCGGTCTCGATATTGGTCCAATCGAATCTCACGCTGCTCCTGGCCAAGGCCATCGAGGCCTTCGCCGATTCTGGAGTGCGTAGTGCAGGCGCAGTGGCGCTCATTCTTGCCGGGCTGACCGTATTGTCGACCTGGGTCCTCTACCAGAATCTTTTCCGCAATCCTGCGCGGAGATCCAATTATGCATCGTACAGCTTCTAACCGCTCGCGCATGCGCACGGCGGCGCTGTTCCTGTTCGCTCTCGGCCTGGTGCGTCCTGTGGACGCTGCCTCCACCTATTGGTTACAGCAGGTCGGCGCGACACAGGGCACGCGCATCGTGTCCAGTGAGATTGCCATTTCGCGCGAGCAGGCGGAGCTGAAGCTGGAACTCGCGAGCGGCCGCAAGCTCACACTTTCCACGGTTGCGTCCGGATCACGCGGCGTAATTCAGAGCGGTGTGAGCGGATCGCCCGATGACCTTTCGCAGATTCTCTCCCTGGGCGTGGAGCGCGGTGACGCGCTGGATCGCGCCTGGCGTCAGCTGCTCAATCAGGCCATGGACACGCCTACGGATGACCTGGCTCGGTTGTTGGGAGAGTGGGACGCGCCGGTGGGTGGTGAACCGCTTGACGATCTGATCGAAAGCGCACTGGCCGGTACACCAGCCCCTAATGTTGGAGACATGTCGCCGCCCGAACTGGGCGACAGTCTTGGTCGGCTGCAGGAGAGAATCAGCGAGTTGCAGCAGGCGCTGGAGAATGTTGAAAGCCACCGCTTCGAAGCCATCGAGCAACATGCCGATGATCGGGGCGGCATCGATTGGTTTGCGCCGCTTCGTCACTTGGGCCGTGGTGTGGCCGGAATTCTCTCGTTGCTCGTCACCTTTGCCGTTTTGTTTGGGCTGGGCTTTGCCATGGTGTTTTTTGGCGGCCGGAAGTACCTCGAAGGTGTGGCCGATGCCACGCGCCAGTCCACGGCACGTTCCTTCTTGGTCGGGTTGGCTGCTTCGTTCCTGGTGATCCCGGTCTTTGTACTCGGGATCGTTGTGTTGGCCATTTCCATCGTGGGCATCCCGGCGCTTTTGATCTGGGTACCCGCCTTCCCGCTGGCCATCGTGCTGGCCACCATGCTGGGTTACCTCGCCGTGGCGCACGCCGCAGGTGAAGCCTTTGCCGAGCGCCGGTTCTATGGCGGCGATTGGTTCTCGCGCGCCAATTCGTATTACTATCTCCTGACCGGGCTGGGCCTGTTACTCGTGCTCTTTCTGGCCAGTCACGTTGTCCAGATGGCCGGGCCATGGCTCGGTTTCATCCACAACATCCTCATGTTCCTGGGTGTGGTGCTCACCTGGGCCGCGGCCACGACAGGGTTCGGCGCGGTCCTGATTACGCGTGCCGGTACGCGCGGTTCGCGCGGCGCCAACCTGGCCGAGTCCGAGACTTTTGCCGATGCGTCTGCTGCGTAGTACCGTAGCCTGGGCCGCGCTGCTGCCGGCCCTCAGTTCCGTCGGTCCACCTGAGCTGTCCGCTCAGGATTGGCGCTCTATCACCACCCTCCGTCGTTACGGCGGTGAAGACCTTTTGCGGGTCAACGTGGAATACGGCGCCGGGACTCTGAATATTGGGCCAGGTGCGGAGAATTCTCTCTATCGCGCCACGCTGCGCTACGATGGCAACGTGTTCCGGCCTGTGAATCGTTATGACGATGGCGAGTTGCACTTGGGTATCGAGGGTGGCTCGATCAAGAGTGGCAATCTGAAGGCCGGCCGCCTCGATCTGGCCTTGGGACCACGCGTACCGTTGGACCTCGAGCTCAAGTTTGGAGCCGCCGAAGCCGAGGTCGAGCTGGGAGGCTTGCGGGTGCGCGAGGCCACCATTCAAACGGGCGCAAGCGGAACCCGTGTGCGGGTATCCAAACCCAACCGCGAAAACTGCTCATCGGCCGTTTTTGAGGTGGGTGCGGCCCGCTTCGAAGCCTCTGGTCTGGGCAACTTGAATTGTGAAGACCTCCGCCTTTCCGGCGGCGTGGGCGAGGTAATCCTGGACTTCTCGGGTGTTTGGCGCGGCGACATGAGCGCCGACGTCGATATGGGCCTGGGATCGCTGATTCTGCGGGTGCCGCGCGGATTGGGCGTCTCGGTTCGGAAATCCGGCGTCCTGGCCAGCTTCGACAGCCAGGGGCTCATCAAACGAGGTAATGTGTATTATTCTGAGAACTACGAAAACGCCGAGCACAAGCTGACCGTGACCATTGACGCCGCGCTTGGCGCCATCAGGATGCAGTGGGTCGACGGCGCCCTGGGGAGCCGTTAACAATCTGGAACCCCCGGAGGGGAAAGATGATCGCCACGTTCTTGAAGTACCTCGTGATCGGCATTGCAGCGATCTTTGCGATCGGTCTTGCTTTCACCTTACTCGGATTCGCCTTCAAGGTGCTGGTCCTCGCCGTGCCCGTTGCACTGGTGGGCTTTGTTGCCTACAAGATCTTTGGCCGCAAGTCCTCCAAGCAGATTTCCGACACGGACCGCAAGTGGCTCGAGAGTTGATGAGTCGCACAACGTCTTGACCAGCAAGGGCCGGTGCTCAGCGCACCGGCCTTTTTTTTATCGCTGCACTTCCACACGCGTGCCGCGTACGGCACCAAATCGTTTGGCCGCGCTGCTATCACGAACTGCGATTTCCAATAGTCCATGGGATCCGATCAACGCAATGGCCTCGCCTGAAGCGACGTCCGAATAGGTGCGCCGCACGGGCCCCACGTGCATGGCTCCCAGCGAAACGTTCGCTGCTCCGCTTGCCTCCACGCCAATGCTCGTGATGAGATTGCCGAATCGATCCGTGTCAATCACCTCGCCCGTCATGCCTTCGGCGTGCACCACGACCTCGAGAGCAGGCAGTTTGATCAAGTGTGCCGCATGCGGTCCCAGCTCGGCGAGTGCGCCACCGTTTGCCAACCAGGCCGCAGCCGGAGCAAATACATCTCGTCCGTGAAAGGTTGGGGACACGGGGCCGCCCAGCACGGATACGCTGGTGATTTCGCGTGCTTCGATGTGCTGAGCACCCGCCAATACACGCGAGAACACTCCATTGTCCGGCCCGACCAGGAAGCGCTGGTCCGCGCGTACCGCTAGCGCCCGCCGTCGGCCACCTACGCCCGGGTCAACCACCACCACATGCACCACGCCTTCCGGATACCGCCGCCAGTATCGTTCGAGTGTGAGTGCTGCGCCCAGAATGTCACCGGGCTGGATCTCATGACTCGCATCGTCGAGGATGGCCGACGGACTGAGCGCGGCAATCACGCCCTTCACGACGGCCACATAGCCATCGCGCGTACCAAAGTCAGTGAGCAGGGTGATGCGCGCAGGCGAGCTCATTTCCAAACATCAGTCTTTGGGCTTACGCCGGGCATCAAGCGCCAACCGCGACCGGACTCTCCACGGCCATGGCAATGCGCTCGGCAATTTCGCGAAACGCCTGACCTGCAGGTGACGTCGCTGCGGACAGCGTGGTGGGCGTACCTTCGTCACCGGCCCGGCGGACTTGCACATCGAGCGGTATCTCGCCCAGGTAGGGCGCGTGCATGTCGCTGGCCAGGATGCGACCGCCGCCACGGCCGAATACATCGATGACTTCATTGCAATGCGGGCACGAGAAGCCGCTCATGTTCTCGACCACGCCCAGGATGCGCGTGTTCACGCGCTCGAACATGCGAATGGCGCGGCGCACATCACCGGTCGAAACATCTTGCGGAGTCGTGACCATGACCGCGCCATCCAGATTGACGGTCTGCACCAGTGAAAGCTGCGCGTCACCCGTGCCGGGTGGCATATCCACAATCAGGAAGTCCAGCTCACCCCACTCGACCTGCTCCAGGAACTGGCGCAGAATGCCCGAGACCAGAGGCCCGCGCATGATGGCGGGTTGCTCATCATCCAGGAGGAAGCCCAGGCTCATGAGCTGCACATCGTGCGCGCGCAGCGGTACGATCTTCTCTTTGCCTCGCTCTCCGGTCACGCTGGGTTTGCGTTTCTCACCAAACATTAGCGGGATGTCAGGCCCATACACATCGGCATCCAGCAACCCTACGCGCCGACCACTAGCCGCGAGTGCGGCAGCAAGGTTGGCGGCAACTGTTGACTTGCCAACACCACCTTTGCCGCTGCTCACCGCGATCGTGTGCTTGATCTGACGCACCAGCGCTGGATCGGGAGTGGGTGCAGGCACTGAGCCAGGCTGGCGTCGGCGCGGCGTGGCACTGGGCGCGTTGGGCAACCGCACGTCGATTTTGACGCGCGAGACGCCGGGCACGGCTTCGGCCGCCATCCGGACTTCACGCACCAGCGAGCTTGGGTCTTCCGGACCCAGCACGAACTGAAAATGGACTTTGCCGTCCGCAGCCACCTGGATTTCACGAACCTGTTCGGACGCGATTACATCGGCTTGCGTGCGGCTGTTAATGACCAGGACCAGCGCGTCATGCACCGCCCGGATCAGTGCTTGCCCTTCCAACGACATGGCTTCTCCTTGCACGAACGGCCGGCGGCCCCCTGCGGGGCGCCGGCCGCTCAATATACGTCGGCTACCTGCGGCCTACAGCGCGTGAATGCCCTTCACTTCCGGCACCGCCATGGTGATACGGCGCTCGATACCCTGTTTCAGCGTCATGGTCGATACGGGGCAAGATCCGCAGGCACCCATGAGTCGAAGTTGGACAATGCCGTCATCCTCATCGAAATCGATGAACTCGACATCGCCACCATCACTTTGTAATGC
>JBOHRF010000405.1:0-4854 GCA_050732575.1 Longimicrobiales bacterium | reverse complement strand
TGCCCTCACGCTACTCCTCAGCGGGCAGCATCACGGATGCGGAAGCGCTGGCCACCGCACTCGGGATCCAGCTCGTGAAACTGCCCATTGGCAGTGCCTTTGATGCCACGCTGCGGACCCTCGAGGCCGCGTTTGCGCAGCGCGCGCCCGATGAGACCGAGGAGAATCTGCAGGCGCGGATTCGCGGCAACCTGCTCATGGCTCTTTCCAACAAGTTCGGTTGGCTCGTTCTCACCACGGGCAACAAGAGCGAGTTGGCTACCGGTTACTCCACGCTTTATGGCGACATGGCCGGCGGGTTCGCTGTGATCAAAGATGTGCCCAAGACTCTGGTTTACGAGCTGGCTCGCTGGCGCAACGCGCGTGACGGAACGGCCGTTATACCGGAGTCGACGCTCACCAAGCCGCCTTCCGCCGAGTTGCGCCCGGATCAGAAGGACGAAGACTTCCTGCCGCCGTACGCCGAGCTGGATCCGATTCTCGATTACTACGTTGAAGATGACTGGAGTGTCGAGGAGCTGGTGGCCGCCGGCTTCGATGCAGAAACCGTCGGACGCGTCGTTGCACTTGTCGATCGCGCGGAGTACAAACGCAGGCAGGCTCCACCGGGCGTGAAAATCACGGGGCGCGCCTTCGGCAAGGATCGCCGGCTGCCCATCACCAACCGCTTTCGCGCCTGAGTCCGGGCGCCGCCGGGTCAGCGCGTAGTGGTGCTCGGAAACTCCACGCGCGGCGCCGTGGTTGCGCCCGTCGGTACTTCGAACGGCTGTTTACGTTCCGCGCCGATCACCCGTGCCGTTATCGCCTGTGGGAAACGCCGGATGTAGGTGTTGTAGCCGGCCACGGATTCATTGTAGTCGCGGCGCGAGACGGCCAGTCGGTTTTCTGTTTCGGTCAGCTCGTCTTGCAGCCGGATGAAGTTGGCGTTGCTCTTCAAGTCCGGGTACGCCTCCACCGCAATCGTGATGAAGTTGCGCAAGTTTTGACCGACGGCTGCGCTGGCCTGGCTGAGTTGTTCTGTACTGGTGTTCCCCTGCAGTGCCTGGTTGAGTTGCTCGCGTGACTGGGTCAGGCCGGATCGTGCTTCCGCAATGCGCGTCTGCGTCTGCTGCTCGAAGCGCGCGGCTTGATCCACGGTAGCCACCAGATTCGGAATCAGGTCGTTTCGCCGTTGCAGTTCCGTGCCGATGTTGGCGCGTTGCTGCTCCACGCGCTCATCGAGTTCCTGAATCCGGTTGTAGCCGCAGCCCGTCAGGAGCGCGACCAGCGGCAGCCATAGCCAGCGTCGCCTCATTCCCCCACCTCCCGCAAATTGTCGACGTAGTCCGCAGTCTGTTCGGCTGCGGCGTGGTAGTTCTCTACGAGCGGATCGCGCAGTGTCAGGCGCAGCCCCTGTTTGTGCACGCGTGCTTCCCACACGGTGAGCAATGCATCAGGAGTGCCACCAACCACCTGCATTCCCTGCCGGATGACCTGGACCATGCTGGTGGGCACGGTCTGACGGGCCAGTCGGATCACGGCCCGCAGGTACGTGGCAAAGGAGGGCAATGCCTCCTTCAGTAATTCCCCCAGCTGTTTCGGATCGCCATCACTCATGAGCATGCCGGTTTGAAGCTGCAGCAGCTTGCCGCGTAGTTCGCGCTCCGCCTGGATACGCAGATCCGCAAGCGGAATGGGCCCGGTGCCCACACAATCCTGACCGTGCAGGACGATGTGCGCATCACGCATGTCGGCCAGCTCAATGGCAAAAACGTCTGCGGCGCGCGCCCATTGCTCGCGCTCCATGATCAGGGGCGGCGTATGACCAGCGCGCGCCCAGCGTTGTGCCGCTGGCGCTGCCTGGCCCAGCGTAGCGGCGTGCAGGTCATCGAGCAGAAGCATGACGTTTACATCGCTCACCCCATCGATCGCTTCATCGCGCGCAACCGAGCCGTACAGCACGGCGCACTCCAGGCGCGAGCCGAACTCCTTGCTCAGCGAATCGACCAGTTGTTGAGCCAGTGCGCGTCCGTTCTTCATCCCGCCTCCTTACCAGCTTCCGCCCGCGCCACCACCACCGAAACCGCCACCGCCTCCGAACCCGCCAAAGCCACCGCCGCCTCCAAATCCACCGCCAAATCCACCGCCCCAGCCTCCACGTCGAGTGCCACCCATGGGAAACGGCAGGAAGATCAACCCGCCCAAACCACGGCGGCGGCCGCGCCGGCCACCAAATCCGCCTCCACCGCCCGTGATGGAAAGGATGACGATGATGATAATGATCCAGGTGATAAAACTGCCGAACCCACGGCCGCCGTCTCGACGTTGCGGCCGCTGCGGTAGGGCTTCACCCGTGAGCTCGAAGTTGAAGTTCTCGGCAAACTCCTGGGCCACGGCGCGCACGCCATCGCGCACGCCCGCGCCGTAATCCTGGCGCCGGAAAGCTGGCAACATGTAGCTGTCCCGGATGCCGCCCGCTTCGCCCGCGGTTATGAAGGTGTTGGCGCCATAGCCCAGCTCGATCTTCACCTCGCCCCTTCCGGTAGGTGATGTCTCCTTGGGAACAACCAGCACGATCACGCCCGTGTTGCGTGCGCGATCCCCGGGTTCACCCTTCCGGCCTACACCCCATTCACGGCCAATCTGGAGCGCAACTTCATCGCGGTTGCGTCCCTCCAGCGATGGCAGGGTAACCACGACGATTTCGCCACCGGATTTCTGGCGCACCTCATCGATGATGCGCTGGATCTCCGCGCGCCGGTTTTCGGGGATGACGTTGGCGAAATCGTTAATGTGCCCGACCGGCGCGGGCAGCCGGATCTGCGCCGGCGCGCGCCCGGGGAACCACACCAGCGCCGCGACCAGGATCAGCAAAGGACGCATCATGACGTGGGTTGCCGGGAGCAAGGACAGTGCTAGCGTCGCGTCAGGATCGAATAGGTGCTACCAGCATGGAACCGCAGCCGAGTCACGCGGCCGCCCGCGCGCACGAAAGTCAGCCGCGCGCCATTCGAGTCGAACTCTTCGCCCCCCAGGTACAGCAGTGGCGCGCTGCCGCCGTTGGCCAGGCCGCGAGCGATTCCCTGCCCTTCGGAGGCCACCACGTTGATGATGGTTTCCCTGCCCCGACCCACACCCCGGTACTCACCTACATAATCATCGGCTTTGCCGGTGAAGCCCACTCCTTTGAGCGACCAGCGGCCGAAAATCGTCTCCGCTATGCGCTGGCTGATCCCGCCCGGCGCTACCGGGCCCGCCGTATTCACCAACACCGCAACGTGCAAGGAATCATCAGGGAAATATTTGAGGTCACTCAGAAACCCGTTGATGCCGCCACCATGATGAATCACTCGTCGCCCGAGCATGGAATCAACGACGATTCCCTTGGCGTAGCGCAGGCGAGTCCCATCGTTCAGCGTGCCGGGTGCAATGAATTCCCGGTAGCTGCTGCTGGAAAGCAACCGGCCGCCGTGCAGCGCATGGTTCCAGGCGATCAGGTCCTGCACACTCGAGCACAACGAGCCGGCCGCGTAGGGCCACGTGTGATCCAGGTAGGCCGCGCGTAGCAATGACCCGGTGGGCGGGGCGTCGTAGCCATGCGCGCGGTTCTTCACCACGGCGCGTTCGCTGCAATACCGCGAGTCCCGCATGCCCGCGCGCTCGAACAGATGCTTGCTCACAAACTCCTCGTACGTTTGACCGCTTGCCTTCTCGATCACCAACCCCAGCAGAAAGAACGCCGAGTTGTTGTAGATCTGCGCTTCCCCTGGCTCGAAATCGAAGGGCCTGGATGAAAACAGTGCGACCAGCGAGTCGCGCGGCAGCTTGCGCATCATCAGCGCACCAAACTCCGGCATCTCCGTGTAGCCCTTGATGCCCGACGTGTGGTCCAGCAGCCGTCGCAGCGTGATGCGCCGTCCATGGGTCGCATAATTCGGCAGGTACTTGGTCAGCTCATCCTCCAGACTGAGCTTGCCCTGCTCCTGCAACAGCAGCACAGCCGCCGCCGTGAACTGTTTGGTGACCGATCCAATTTCGTAGACCGCACGCGGCGGCGTCGCCACATCGAACTCCAGGTCGGCGTAACCGTAGCCCTTCATCACGATCGTGTCCCGGCCGCGCACGACAGCCACGGACATGCCCGCCGCACGACCAGCTTTCAACGCCTCCCCAACGATGGAGTCAACGGCCGCCGCAATGCGCGCGCGGTCGCGGGTTTGGGCTGCTGCTGTGGATGCGAGCACAGCGACGGCCAGGCAGGATACAAACAAGCGCATGCGATCTCACGGTTGGGGACGATGGAAGATAGGTGCGACCAGCATGAGCCCACAAAACGGAGCGAATCCCACTCAGTCAAGAGAAAGTTGCTGGACTACTTGCGCCACGCGATTGGCCTCGGCCGAACTCAGATCCGCGGGCAAGAAAACCTTGGCGATCACGCCTGGGCGCAACGGCACAGAACTCTCCAGCATGGTCACCACCCCCGAGCCAGCGCGCGATGGGTTGGGCGCCATAAAGGAGACTTTGGTCGCTGTCAGCTCCCGTGGCTTCCGGTTCCAATTCATGCGCGACCGCTTCCCGCGCCGGCCGGTCAGGAATCTACCCAATCCGTCCTTCCCAAATTGCTTCAGAAGCAGGATCAAGTCAGATCGCTCAAATGCCTGTCTTTCTTTGCGAAGCGAGCCGTTCAGCTCATCCACGGTGAGGACATGCTGGTCGCCGTGGACCCGCTGAATGTGGTTCCAGATGAGCTGCCGATCGGTTTCAGTCATACTCGGGACAGAAAGGTTAGCAAAGGTTATTGGCGGTCATAATAAACTTTAACTAAGGTTTGGACAAGCGGCGGGGCTGAGACAACGACCAAGGGTATGGGGG
>JBOHRF010000404.1:0-4858 GCA_050732575.1 Longimicrobiales bacterium | reverse complement strand
CATCCACAGGCCCGCGGTCGAAGAATGCGATCTCCTTCGGATTCGCGGCATCGGTCCAATCGAATACGGAAATGCCACCCTGATACCAGGCCTGCACCATGACATCGCGACCCGGGATGGGGATCATGGAGCCGTTGTGCGCAACGCAGTTTTCCTGCGCTGTCTGCGGTGCGGAGATCTTGTAGTAGCTGCGGAACGTCATGCTCTGACGGTTCTCGATGGTGAAGATGGCATCCGCCCCCCACTCCTTGGGATCGCTGGCGCGACACTTGGCACCGCCGCCACCGCCCCATTCATCGCTGAACAGAAGCTTGGTCCCGTCGTTGTTGAAAGTGGCCGAGTGCCAGTAGGCAAAGTTTGAGTCGGACACGGCCGCGATGCGCCGCGGATTGACCGGATCGCTGATGTCGAGCAAAAAGCCGTAGCCTTCACAAGCGCCGCCCGCCAAACCCTTCGAAGGATACACGGTAATGTCGTGGCACTGCGTGGGTCCGGGCCGGGGCCCGCTGGTTGGCTGCTGCGCCTGTGGGCCAATCATGCGATTGATCATCTCGGGCAGTGCCGCGCGCAGTGTGGCACTGTCGGCGCGTGTGGGTGCACCCGTGCCGCCGCGCGCCTTCACGATGCTGTCCAGCATGGGCAGGGTGAATTGCGGCGGCAGAATGAACTGCTGGCCCATGATGTCGGCAATGAACTCACCGCGCGCGCGGGCCCGGTCCAGCTCTGCTATGTCTTCCACAGAAAGGCCATGCGTGGGCGGCGCCACCAAGTCGTTGAAGATGCGCGGCGAACTGACGATCGCGGCGGCGGCCGGATTGGCCAGTGGCACCTTGATGACTTCAATGCGGAACAGCGCCGAGTTTGGATCGTCTTTCGGTGCAAGCCCGGAGCAACCGGCGAGCTCCGCGGCGGGACGCACGAACGACGAGCCCGACACGTAGACGTAAACGTTGGCAGGATCTTTTGGATCAGCGAGCACGGTGTGCGTATGTGAACCACGACAGGTCTGCACGTTGGTGATGTACCTGGGATTGCGGATGTCCGTGATGTCGAAGATCCGGATTCCGCGCAGCCGCTCGGCGCTCACGGTGTCCGCTACACCCTGTCGCCCGCAATCGAGTCGGGCATGGGGTGCTTCGCTCGATAGGAACAACAGGTTCTTGTAGACCGAGATGTCGTTTTGTGATGCCGGGCAGACGAATCCTTTGACCAGCGTGGGTTGGCGCGGATTCGTGATGTCCCAGACCATGAAGCCGTTGTAGTTGCCCTGAATGGCATAGTTGCCCGTAAAGGCCAGGTCGGAATTCGTGATGCCCACGAATTCCGGCGGCGGCGTCGTCTTGGCCAGAACGTTCAGGTGTTGCACCGCCTCCTGCGCGTTCATCAGGCCGGCGCCCAGCCCAACCCGCGGATCCTGCGTTGGTAAGAAAGTCGGGGTGGCGGGCGCCACGCCGGTGGTGGGCGAACGCGTCTGTGACGTTGTGGACGCGCACGCAGCCGTGAGCAGCAGCCCACTGGCCAGGCAAAGTGTGGTGAAACGCGCATCAGCGATGCGATATGATGATACCAATTTCATATGGGTTCCTTTGTGATTGCCGAATGCAGCTTCCAATGGGTAACCATCAGCGGGCGCCGCTGCCGCCCATGGCCGCGAGCATACGTTCCATGCGCGCGACCTCCGTGATCTGATCCACCTGGATGTCTGACGCCAGCTTGAACACCTGCTCGTCCTGACCCGCGCCCTGAGTGCCGAACAGCGTATGCACCATGGTGACTGCACCTTTGTGGTGCTGAATCATGAAGGTCAGGAATAACCGGTCGAATTCCGCGCCCTGCGCGCCATCGAGCTTCTGAATTTGCTCGGTGGTGAGCATGCCCGGCATGTGCAGGGCGTGCTCGGCGCCGTGGACCGTCAGGGTAGTGCCCGAAATGTGCACCTCAGGGACCGCCTGGCCGCGATCGCGCAGCCACTGCGTCATCAGGTCGATCTCATCTTTTTGTGCATTGGTAATGCGTGCAGCCAGGGTGCGTATCGAAGCGCTGGCCCCGTGCGTGGGCGCCAGCCCGGACGTTACCAGTGCCTGTGCATGGTGGCCAATCATGCCAGTGACGAACTGCACATCTGCGGCGGTGAACCGCATGCGCGCGCTGTCCTGGCGCGCCCGATACAGCGCCTCCAGATCGGGGCCGCCGGCGGCCGGCGTCCCGCCTGGTTGCGGGCTGGGCGCAGTTCGCGCTGCGCCAACGCAGGCTGTAATGCTCGTGAGCAGCACAGTTCCAAGGATTCGGATTGCGGTGTCTGTCTTCATGATTCCGCAGGTAGTAATTCTGGCGCCCAGCCGGACGCACGATCTCGGTAACCGCTACCCAATACCAGACTGGGCAGGTCCCGGTTTCGTTTCAGCTTCAATTGGTCCCCAGCGCCGTGGCTTTGCGCAGGGCCTCGGCGCCGCCCACGATGGGCAGGACAATGGATGTGGCATCGAGGTCGACGGTCAACTCGGTACCTGGCTTGGGCCAGAGCGTGAAATCCCGATCGCTCGACATGATCATCACACCGATGCGTTTGCCCCGCGGAATGATCTGATCGTCGGGCTGCAGATTGAAGGTGAGCTCGACGAACTTGCCTGGTGCTAGCGGCTCGCCGCGCGTCAGCGAATTGGCATTCTGCGGATCGGCCCAACCGCGCGTGATCAGGCTGGTGAAATTCGCTGCACCACCCGGTGCTCCCGCGCCACGACCGCCACCAGGAGGACCGCCGCGGCCGGCGGGTTGCGGCTCGGTGTAAGGCAGCGCAACCAGCCAAACGGACAGGTTGGCGGCCGCTTTACTGGCAGCAACACGAATCGTGATCCGTGGCGTCCCGGAGATGTGCACGGAGTCGGTCAATTCGGGTGTAGCATAAACCAGCCGGTGATTCGTCCACTCCGCGCGCGCCAGCGTGACGCCATCGAATGACACGTTGTCGACCAGCGTCTCTGTGCCTTGTTGGGCGCTGGTCGTGAAGCTGAGCGCACCCATGCCCTGACCACCGGCTTGCGGGTGCAACGTGACTGGCGCAGCCGCGGGATTCGGATAGTCGGCGTAAGGCGTTGGGTTGGTGCGTTCGGCGCCTTCACGCACGATCCAGGCGCGAGGATCCTTCTCCACGCCGTTCTGGATATCGTAGAGGTAACGCGTGAACCAGCGGTTCATCATTTCGAGCGGCGGCGCACCGCCGTGGCCGCCCTGGTGGAAATACGACTGCACAGGAACATCGCCCCTGGCCTTGAGCGCCTCCAGAATGCGCACACTGTGCTCGGGCACCACGTTCCAGTCATTGAACGCGTGCGCCATGAGGGTCGCCGCTTTTACCTTGGGAATTGCGTGGATGTAATCGCGGCCCTTCCAGAAGTCGTTGTAGTCACCCGTCACACGGTCGCGCCCGGCCGCCATCTCACCATCGCGAATCTTTGAGATGCAGTACGCCCGTCGCTCGGGATGGCCGCTGTTGATGTAGTCGAACAGAAAATCGATGTCCTCACCCAGCCAGCCGCCCGGATGGCGCACCAAACCGTTTGAGCGGTAGTAGTGGTAGTACGATGTGTTGGGTGCGACCGGAATGATGGCTTCGAGTCCGGCCACGCCCGTCGTGGCCGCAGCCAGCGGCAGCGTGCCGTTGTAGGACGTGCCGGTCATGCCCACTTTCCCCGTAGACCACGCCGCGCGCACTTCCTCGCCGCCATCGACAGTCGTGTAACCCTTGGCCCGCCCGTTCAGCCAGTCGATCACGGCTTTGGGTGCCAGCGATTCGTTGGGCGCGCCCACCGTCGGGCAGCCCTGTGACAGTCCGGTGCCGGGCGATTCGGAGTGCACTACGGCAAAGCCGCGCGGCACCCAATCGTTCACATGGGAATTGGCGATGCCGGGTCGATTGCGAGCCTGAACCGGACTCTGGTTGACGCGCGCTGGTGGTTGTGCGCCCACCTCCTGCCGCACGTTCCAGAGTGATGTGCGCGCGCCCGATGTGCCCGCGTAGTAGGGACTGGACTCGTAGACCACCGCGACCTTGAGCCCTTCCGTATCCGTTTGCCGCGGCCGCACCACGGCCACGTGCATGCGGTCGCGCTTGCCGTCACCGTCGCTGTCGAATTCCGCTTCTACCCAGAGCTCGTGGCGGATCCACAATGTGGAGTCGCGAAACGCCTCCACGATTTGCGCCTGGCCATTCTCGAAGACCGGAGCCGCGCGCCGTGGCTGTTGCGCGTTTACCGGGGCCGACATCAGCACGGCAAGCGTTGCACCCGCGTACAGCGTCTGATGACTGCTTTTTCTTTGCGTCGACATAGAGGCACCCTCTGAAGATCGAGAACCGTGCGGGGCGCGATCCGCCTACAAAAAAACCGCGACCGGAACGGTCGCGGCAACGCGGCCAGCGGGCAAGCCCCAATGCTCGGTAGCTATCGAAGCCGCGACGCGTGACGCGCGTCACTTGTGCCGCAGTTGCTCCGCCCAATTCACCACCACGAACATACGGGCGGGCACTACTTTTGCCGCGCGCAACATCAGGAAGTGCTGACCATCCGGAAAAATGTCGTAGCTGCCAAACTCCCCATCTCCAGCACGCACGTACGGATCCGGGAAAAGCGTGTCGCGCCTGGTCACCGTCAACTGCGGTTTTTCAGCGATGACGGCGGAGAACACATGCTTTGGGCCGCGGTAAAACAGCGTGCCTCCGGCCCACACAGGCTCGGTGCCACCGCCCTCGGAAACCGCCAGATGACCCCCCGGTCCTGGCAAAGGCGTGACGTAGATCTCGGCGCGCCCGCTCTTCTCGGATGTGTAGGCCAGCAATCGGCCCGAGCTGGAAATGCCGGGT
>JBOHRF010000403.1:0-4859 GCA_050732575.1 Longimicrobiales bacterium | reverse complement strand
CGACCGAGGTGAGCATCACGATCGCCAACAGGGATAGGATCCGCCTGCTCATAGTTGTCGCCTCGAGAAATGGGTTGCCAGAAAATGCTGGTTTGCACGACCCATCGCCAGCATGCAGCCGTTCGGCCGGCTTGCCGGCCGGCCTTACCGCCGCTCGAAGAACCGGCAGATTCCCGCCTCGTCTCGAATGATGACATTGGCGCGCTGGCCGTCTCGAGCCGGGAACGGCCCGATCACGATGGAGACGCCGCGCTCGCGCAGCGTAGCGAGCGTGCGGTCGTAGTCGTCCACCACGATGCCAGCTTTGAAATGCCGTGCACGTGCCTGGTGTGCGTGGTGGCCGGCAGATTTAGTAATTAACCAAACACCCGGTGCGCATCATGGGCGCAAACGATTTCAACACTTTCGATAGACTTGACATTGAGCGCTTTGACCACGGCCTCATCGACAGCCCTGGCGTTCAAGACGTAGACCGGGTCGGGCGCATTGGGGAACAGAACGGGTGTATCAGGCGGGCATTTTGAACGTTGACGCGCGCGGAGCCGGAGCCGATGAACTGGCGGTGACAATCACAGCGGCAAGAGCGGCGAGTTGGATCTTCATGAAGGCTCCTTGCACGAGGCGCCATCGTGGTCTCTCAAATCGACGATGCGGGCATTCCGCAGAGACAGGCAAGGCCGCTGCCGTATCAGTACGGCCAGTGGCTGGAGATTCCCGGTAGACTAACGCACCCGCAACAGCTTCAACGCGTTCCCGCTCAGGATCGCTTCCTTATCCACGTCGCTCAGGAAGGAAGCATTCAGGACCAGGTCAACCGTGACCGGCCAGTTGAAGGGAACGTCCGTGCCATACAAGACCTGACCGACGCCCACCTCGGCTACCAGATGTCGCAGGCCCTCCTCGGAGAATACCATGGTGTCGACAAGGATCTGCGACTTCAGGTATTCGCTGGGTTTCCGCTTGTTGGCGCAGTTTTGCGTTGCCGCGCACCACGCACGCCGCTTCCGTGCGTCCCAGATAGGAGGGCAAGTAGCCACCGGCATGCACGGCGCAGACACGCAGGCCGGGAAACTTGTCGAACGTGCCGTCGAACATCAGTCGGGACAGGAAGTACGTGGTCTCGAGTGGGTTGCCGATGATGTTGCCCAGGTCGCCGCGGCCGCGGAACGCGCCTTCTTTGATGATGTTTTCGGCGCCGCCCGGATGCATCAAGACCAGCACGCCCAGCTCGGCGGCCCTGGCCCAGAACACGTCGTACTTGGGCAGCGAGAGATCCTCGCCGTTCACGTGTCCACCAATGGAAGCGCCGCGCAGGCCCAGACGCTGCACGCCATCTTGCAGTTGTTCGGCGGCTAACTCGGGAAGCTGTAAGGCGACGGATGCGAACGCGACAAAACGGTCGGGGTGGGTGGCGACCCATTTGGCCAGCCCCTCGTTTTGTGCGCGCACGATGCGGCGAGCGAGATCCTGGTCGGCCGCGTACCACCAGTACCCGTTGATGCTCAGTGCCTGAACGTCAACGCCCTGCTGATCCATGATCTGCAGACGCTGCGGTCCCAGGATGTTGTTCCCGCCACCACCAGCGCGACCCGCCAGGGGTGTGCCATTGACGATTTCCTGCACCGGGATGACACAGTGCGCATGCACATCGATCACGCGCACGCGCCGGCCATTCAACATCACCTGACGTCGTGGTGACTGACCTTGCCGCGCCGCAGTCGCAGTCTCGAGGCCGCCCCGACTCAGCACATAGGCGCCCGACGCGCCGGCCATCACCCGACGCAAGAACTGCCGACGATCTGGCACGTTGCCCTCCCGTTGGTTTCTACCTGTGGTAGAATCGCTCGCGCACGACTTTGCCGTCCTGCCAACGACGCACCGCTTACGAGTACTGCACTGGGGTGAGCTGGTCGACCGTGAAACCATCGCGGTCTCTGCCAGGTAGCCGTGCGTCAGAAAGGCATCCCATTGGGCGACGCCCGCCGTGGCCAGGGCGGTAGACCCGCTGCAGAGACAACAGCGGCGTTGTGCTCGATGAAACGCTGCCACTCACGTTACCGCTCCCGCAGGTACGTCTCACCTCTCGGTGAAAGACGATAGCCCACCTCGAGACTGATGGTCAAACCCAGCTTCTTGAGCTTGCGCACGTTGGGCTTGAATCGGTCCCGCTCCTGGCTCACGAGCTGGCATAGATCTGCGGCTCGGAGTCCCGGATGGTCGCGTATCACCTGAAGCACTTTCAAGGTCCAGGGTCCCTCTGGCGACGCTGCATCGAGCCGGCTCAGGCGTTGATGTAGATCTTCGGTCTGGCGCGCATCGAGCGGCGTTTCCCGAAGTGCGATCCGCGGATCGGGCCGGATGGCGCCCAGCTCGATTCTGTAGATCACGCCCTCCCGCCGGTTGAGTTCCGCCAACAAAGCTTCCTTCGATGGGTAGCCGGCCAGGCGCGCGTCCTCCGCCGTTATGGCCTCGGTCTCGATCACCGCCACTGAGCCGATTTCGAGCTGACCAACCGAAGTCAGCAGCGTGCCGCCGGTTCGTACGGTGGGCCGGCGCCACTTCCGAAATGCCAGCGTCACGTCGCCACGCGCTATCTGGTCGAGCGTATTTCGATCGAGAATCATGGTGTTGCCAATACCAGTGACGTTCGCATGAGGGCCATTATCGGATCGGGTGCATCGGCAGCGCCAATCCATCAAAATACGCAAGACGGTTCGGTATGGCCGACTGAATGGTTGTGCGCAGCGATTCGCTGATTCGAACCGCTCGATAGCGAACCGCCAGCCATGGTAAGAAGCTTTCTGCGACGTCCTCTCGGGTTGGAAAGTCCCGTGCATAATTGGAGATGAACGCCGGGTCCGCCGCTTGCGCGGCGAGCCAGCCCGGAGCAGCAGCATGGCTTGCATCCAGCGAGCTATGTGCGGCCTCGTGCACCAGGGTCTCCTCCAGAATGCCATCTCTCACGTAGAGGTCCGCCTGTCCCACGTGGATCAGGATGTTGTTGTTTCCTCCGCCGAACGGCTGGACGCCTTGATGGATCCACATGGTCCTGACGTCGCGCCGGAGCGCGGTCGGAAGCCGCCCCACGGCAGTTGCATACAACTGGGCGTGCGTCTGACTCGCCGCGGCGGTGCCGAACTCCGGATTGACCTGTACTTCGACGGTCAGTCCGTCGTCGAACGAAGCGTTGAAAAGGAATGCGTTGACCGTAATCCAATTGTTGACCCGCCGGTCGAACATGGTACGTGAGGCCTGACCGGCATAACTCAGTCCAACAAACGCACTGGGATCACTCGGCGTGATGATGTCCGGGTCAATGAAGATGGTGCCGCCGAACGGAGGCGCGGTCGGCGCCGCCACGGTCACGGCCAGTGTGGTCATTTGCTGACCGATGCCGTTGGCATTCGAGGCTACGTTAACCGTGTAGTTGCCGGTCGCGGTGGTCGCGCCCGCAGCGATGGTGATCGCCGTCGAGTTGCCGGTCACGCTCGGCGAGGCCACCGTTGCCGTGAGCCCGGTCGGCGCCGTCGCTGTGACCGTGACCGTGCCGGTGAAGTTCCCGCTGCGTGCGATGTGGAGGGTCGATGTGGCGGACGCACCTGGCCGCATCGTCAATGAGACCGGGCTCAACGAGGTGGTGAACGCGCCCGCGGACGTCACCGTGAGGGCAAGCGCCGCCGACTGGTTGGCTAGACCCGTTGTCGCACCATTGATCACGATTGGGTAGTTCCCCGCGACAACGGTCGACGCAACAAGCACGTTCAGTGTTGCAGCTGCGCCCGTCGCAGCCGTCGGCGTGACCGTCGCATTGATTCCGTTCGGCGCTGTTACCGCAAGATTCACAGTGCCCGCAAAATTGTTTACGCGGTTAATCGCGATGGTAGACGTGCCTGACGCGCCGGCCGCGAGCGGGAGAGAGACCGGGTTGACCGCGAGCGTGTAGGTGCCACGCACGTTTACCGTCATCGCCAGCGTCGCGGTCGCGGCCGGAGTGCCGCTCGGCCCGGTCGCCGTGATCGTGACCGTGCCGGTTCCGGGTCCTGCCGCTGCATCGGCTGTAAGCGTCAGCGTGCCACTCGTGGCGTTGCTCGGAATGGTCAAAGCCGCCCCGGTAATGGCATCCATACCGGTCGCCGTGACCAACACCGCCCCCTCGAAGTTGCTGCGCGAGACGTTCACGGTCACGGCGAGTGTGCCGGCTTGCGTGATCTGACCGGTCGCCGATCCCAGAGTAATGGCGAGCGTCGCCGTGGCCGGCGGATCGGTCGCGCTTTTCTCGGAGCACGCGGCAAGCCCCAACACACTGATCAATCCGAGCACAACAAAGCCCTGCTTCATGCCTGGAGGTCCTCCATCAATGGATACACTTTGGCCCTGTCGATCAGCGCTCTTGTATTCACGTCAGGTATCCGCGCACCGTTGCGCACAAAGCGATCATTCTGGCGCTGAGTGCTAGATGCTCATACGCCGCTGGAGGAAACCCGTCAGCTTCAGGTGCGGCGTGGCTCAGGTTCGTCCGGGTCGAGTTGATCGGCTCGATGACGGTAATCGACCAAATCAAACATGTCATCGATGAAACGTGGACTACGTTCGCCCGCGCCCGGAATCGACCAACGTAATTGGCGATCCCCGACCAGCCGTTCGCAATACGCGACCCGCGCGGGGTTGCGACCGTCCCGTTTAGCAGGCCTGTACTGCCAGATGAGACAATGATCGACTGCTGTTGTTTCCTCTTCCCATAGCTCTGCGAGCGGTCCGTGACTATCGGTGGAGCAGAGTATGAGGTACCACTCACCGGTTGTGCCAGTCGATGATGAGGGCGATCAGTGCAGCGTCAACGCTTCGGACTTCGTATGCTG
>JBOHRF010000402.1:0-4863 GCA_050732575.1 Longimicrobiales bacterium | reverse complement strand
GACGAAGGCATAGCAGCGCTATAACGAGAAGGAGCAACGCTGCCATGCGGGATGCAGCGGCGTTCGAATGCCAAGGAATTTCCGGGACGCAACACTAGCGTCCTACTGAAGGCTCACTCTTCCAGAAGTCGATGCCACCGGCCATCTGCCCTACATCCACCGCGGCCACGCGTTTGTGCGTGCGCAGATCGATCATCTCGACCGTGCCCGGCTGGGAGCCGACTCCTTCCACGGAGATGAACGCATAGCGATCATCATCGGAGATGGCCACACCCTGCACCACCGTGCGCTGGGTAGGCACGCGCGCCAGCTCTTTGCCGCTGGCCGCATCGATGATGGAAACGGATTGGTCGCGCTTGTTGGTAGCCACCAGCTGACGGCCGTCGCGCGTGACCGCCAGATTGTACACGCCATTGCCGGCCGGAATGCGGCGCAACAGCCGCCAGCTCGCCACATCCAGCTCCACGATGTCGTTAGCGGCATTACACGCAACATACGCACGCGCGCCGTCGGGTGATGGTGCCACCCAGGTGGGCGAACATTTCGTGTTGCCAGCGGCGGGCGCGTCCATGGCGTGCCCACCCGCAGCGTGCCCGCCGCTCATGCCGTGACGCGGTTCGCCAGGCGAGCCATGCTCGTTGCCGCGTGAAAGCATGAAATGACGGGCCACGGCCAGCTGGCGCGGGTCGATCTCGATCAGCATCTCATCCATCATGCAAACCGAGTAGTGCTTGCTGCCGCTGGCATTGAAACGCGAGCCGTGCGGCATGGCGCAGGTTTGCAGCCGTGCCACTTCCTGCATGCTGGCCGTGCTCACCACCGATACCGACGAGGGCGTCATCTCACCATACAAATTGAAGTTCACTACGTACGCGTAGTGACCATCGGGTGAGATCTGCAGGGAGGCGGGAAACGAGCCCAGCTCGACATGTCCAAGCACGGTGTCACCCACAGTCGTCAGCTTCCAGAGATAACCATTGGGCGCACCATGCGCCGTGCTGACGAAGTAGTGGCGGCCGCCCGGCGCCACGGCCAATCCGTGCGGTCCATCCGGCTCGGATGGATTGAAGCCGACATCGCGCGTGCGCTCGATGCGCGCACCCGCCGGCCCGAACCGGATCAGCGCTACGCGGTCCGTCGCCTCCGATGCCACGAATACCAGATAGTCGCGCTCCGGCGCCTGCGCACCGACCGCGCCAGGCGCCGCACATACACCCATTGCCGCCACTACCAGCCGTGCAACCCGCATCACCGCTTCAGCTCCTTTGTGCTATTAACCCAACCTGCCTGGCATCGCACCCGCGCCAGGCGACGGGTTCATTCTGCAAGGGTCGTCAACGGGCGAGTCCCTAACGCCACAATCGACGTCAACGCGATGGCCGCTGTGGCATTACCGTCGCATACCGACAGTAGTACCACATTCGAGCCTCGGCTCGTGTCCGTTGTGCAACTAAGTCGTGCCACCCTGCCCCGCCTGAGGGATCTCCGGCCAGGACATCGATCATGGCGCACCGCGTCACGCGTCACGTCACCGGCTTGGTCGTGGCACGTTTGGGCAGGATGCGTATGATCCAGAGACCGTTGTGGTTGTCGTTGACATAGGCCAGGCCATCGCGCACCACCACACCCCAGGTATTGGCTTCATTCACACTGGAGGGCACGGCATCCAGGTCGGCCGTGTTGACGTGCACGATCTCGCGCTGTTGCGCGCGCAGGTCGCCGCGCAGCTCTCCAGAGATATCAAAGGCGCGGAAGCCGGCATCGTAGGCACCCACATAGAGCGTATCGCCGGCCACCCACACGTTGTGCACGCCGCCGTACTCGGGCTCGTACCAGGCCACGGATTTGGGCCTGTCCATGTTGGACACATCGATGACCTGCAAGCGGCCGTACGCGCGGTTGGCCGCTGCGCCCTTGGCGCCTTTCACACCCTCCGCCGGGAAGACTTCATCGGCAATGAAGACGTACTGCTTGTGCCGCCACGCGGTGTGCGTGCCGCGGATGAAGCCGGGCCCACCGCTCGCTTCCACATCACGATACATGTCGTTCAGGTCGAACTTGAATTGCGTGATGAGCTGCGGATTGCTGGGACTGCCGCCTTTCACGCCGTTGCCGACATCGAGAATGACCAGCCCCTCATTCCAGTTGCTGGCGTAAACAATGCCATCCTGGACATCGATGTCATGCAGGGAACCGCCGCCGAACGGGCTGTTGCTGCGCCAGCGGCCCACTTCCCTGGGATTGTACGGATCGTTGATGTCGATGATGTGCAGCGCGCTGGTGCCGTTGTTGGTCAGGTAGATGTGGGTGCCGAACTTCTCCTGCTTGTAGATGAAGGCCGAGTGCACACCCGCGGCCACACCCTCTGTGAACTCGGCAATGACCTTGGGATGGGCCGGGTCTTCCAGAGAGGCGATCACGATGCCATTGCGGCGGTCGGCGGCACCCTCGCGCGTGTGCACCATGAACTTGCCATCGGGCGTGGTCATGATGTCGTTCACGCGGCGCGTGTTGGCCACCAGTGAATCGGTCACGAACGGCTTGGTCGGGTCACTGATGTCCACGGTGTACATGCGATCGCCGCCCCGGCCCGTGCCCAGGTACAGGTTCTTGCCATTCGGATGCAGCCACACCTCTTCGGTATTGAACAACATGCGTCCCAGCCGGCCCACCACTTCCGCGGGCCGACGCACAGCGCGGTTGGCCAGCCGTATGGTAGCCGATGCCGTGCGCTCACCCAGGTGCGCAAAGACCGTGTAGATGCCGGCCTCGTAGCCCACGAATGCACCATCTTCATCGATGGCGCCGTGGCCCGGGAAGAAACTGTACGTGGGCGTCAGTCCGGTGATGCGTGCATTCGCGCGGTCGCGTGCTTCCAGCTGGAAGCGGATCACATCACCCGTGCGCGCGGCCGATGCCGATGGTGTCAGCCGCAGCGTATTGATAGTGTTGGCCACCACATCGATGTCGAAGTTGGCGCTGGCGGATCCAACCGTGGCGGTCACCGTCACCCGGCCCGGCCGTGCACCCGTCAACTTGCCGTCGGTCACACTGGCACTGGCAGACGATGTCCGCCACACGACCGCATCCGTGCGCGGTTCGCCGTGAATCGAATACACGCGCGCTGCCAGCTGCACTTGTTGTCCGACCAGCAGCTTGCCCGCCGTCTGCACGATTTCGATGCGACCCGCCGCGGCCGGCACCATCTTCACTTCGACCCGTTCCCTGGCCTCCGCATAACCGGTCAGATTGGCCACGATGGTAACCGGCAGCGTACCGGTCGCGCCCGATCGTACCAGTCCGTCCTGGGTCACCGTGCCCTCGAAGCGCGCGCCCGATGACGGCAGAAACCGGAACACCACGTCAGGCACCGGCCGGCCGTTGGCATCCAGCGCCTGTGCGTGCAGGCGCAGCGTATCCTGCGCGATCATGGTAGCAGGAGAAGGCGAGACCACAATGCGCTGAACGGGCGAGGCCGGCAGCTGCTGGGGCGGATTCTGGACCTGGGCCAGGGATGCAAGGATCAGGATCAGGTTTGCCATCGGTCGATTCCGTTGTCGCGGGTTTGGTTTTGTTGGCAATCTTCGCGCGCGTGCGGGCGCGGATAACCTGGAGATATCAGCGACGCACGGACTGGGCAATGGTGTACGGAATTTCGGCGGGATGTCCGTATTCGCTGGCCAGCAGCTCCCAAACCTGGGTGTCACGGACACTCCCATGCGCTGTCGGCTCGCGTATGATGCCCCGGTTGATGAAACCGAGCCGGCGCGGAATGGCCGCACTGGCGACATGCTCCGGATCGCACCGCACTTGCACACGCTGCGCGCTACACTCCAGAAACGCTAATGCGGCCAGTGCGCGCGTAGCGTCCGACGCGTAGCCACGGCCTGTCGCATCGGACCGTATCCAATAGCCGATCTCGAGGGCACCAAGTCCGATGCGACCATAGAGGCCAGCCTGCCCGATCACGCGCGTCTGCTCGTGATCGAACAGCCCATAGATGAAGTGCTGCCCGGCCTGGAACTGCTCGTGAAATTGTCGGAAGCGACCCTCCAGCGTGGCGATCTCGAACGGCTGCGGAACCACCCACGGCGTCCAGAGCTGCAGCTGGGGCAGGCTGGCGCCGATCGCTTCCAGGGCCAGTGCGGCATCAGCCGGCTCCCAACAACGGGCTGTTAGCCGGGAAGTTACAAAGCTCTGTGGTGCCATCGAACGGGCAACATACCGCCGCGGCTGAACTTGTGCCCATCCGCTTCGTCGACCGAGCCATTCGAGCCTCATGTTGCCTTAACCAAGCAAGAATAGAGACGTGGTTCGCCCTACGATCGAGTCTTTCGAGCACGGCCGTACGGCGATCTGATCCGTCGGTGCGCGCACTGATCGATGAATGAATCGGCGCTGATAACGCCGCTCATATTTCCACCGCAGGCACCAACACCTGGCCAGGTTGGGAAGAGCAGAGTGTCATCATCGCTGCGAGCGGCTGGCTCTTAGCCGCTCAAGAAGTTGCTTCGGCCGAGTTGGCAACCCGACAGGCGGACCACCATTCGTATGTTTACGCTGATTGGCCCGATGTGTGCATAACCGTGATATGCGCTGCGACGTTGGTCGGATTGACGGACTGAAGTCGGATGCGCAGGCAGACGTCAGCCCGCAGAGGCGCGTGTTGGATGCAATCCTCGAAAGTTCTACTCCACAAAAGGGGGTCACATGTCGGTGAAGGTGAAGAAGTTGACGGTGGTGTACGAAAAGGATGATTCGGCATTCGTGGTGGAACTGAATCCTGAAAAGGTTGGGACGATTGTGCTGACCTTGGACGACCTCATTAACGCGCAATTGGGATTGGCGCAGACGGACGACGAC
>JBOHRF010000401.1:0-4866 GCA_050732575.1 Longimicrobiales bacterium | reverse complement strand
GTTGGAGGGCCTGGCCGTTGACGAGGGCATAACATTCGTAGACCTCAAGGCGACGCTCGCGGAATTCGCCCGGAAATTCTACGGCCCCTCGGCGGTGGTTCGGTTCCGCCCGTCGTTCTTTCCGTTCACCGAGCCGAGCGCGGAAGTGGACGTGAGCTGCACGATCTGCGGTGGCTCGGGATGCAGCGTATGCAAGGGCACGGGCTGGGTGGAGATCATGGGAGCGGGAATGGTACACCCGGCCGTGTTCCGCAACGTTGGTTATGACGCGGAGAAGTACACGGGTTTCGCCTTCGGCATGGGGCCGGGGCGCATTGCCATGACGCGCTACGGCATTACCGATATACGACTGCTCTATGAGAGTGATGTCCGCTTCCTGCAACAATTCGCTTAGCCGGCCATGAACATCAGCTACAATTGGCTGCGCAAGCTCATCCCAACATTGCAGGATACGCCAGCGCGCGTAGCCGAGCGTCTGGCCATGTATGGTGCGCCGGTCGACGAACTCGTGGCCATGGGCGAACCGCTTCGTGACATCGTGATTGCCAGGGTAGTCGAAACGCAGCGACATCCCAACTCGGATCACCTTACGCTTTGCAAAGTGGATGCGGGCGGTGAGGGGCTGTTGAGCGTGGTGTGCGGCGCAAGCAACGTGAAGGCCGCGCGGTTTTACCCGTTTGCGCCGGTAGGCGCTCACCTGCCGGATGGCCTGGCCATTCAGCGCCGGAAGATCAGGGGCGAAGAGAGCCAGGGCATGTTGTGCAGCGCGCGCGAGCTGCAGCTGGGTCGGGACCACGAGGGCATCCTGGAGCTGAACGGAACGTTTTCGCCCGGCGAGTCATTCGTGCGGGCAGTGGAATTGGACGATCATCGAATCGTGGTCGACGTCACACCGAACCGCCCCGATTTGTTGTCGCACCTGGGCGTTGCGCGTGAGCTGGCGCCGGGCGGCGAACGCTCAATTGTGCTCCCGCCATTTCCCGGTCAGGAGCCCACGGTCAGGCTCGAAGTCAGCCGCACCGAACATGAAGGTGTGGTGGCCGGCATACGCATCCGCATCGATCGGCCGCAGGCCTGCCCGCGCTATATGGCCGCCGTCATCCGGAATGTGCGCGTTGCCGCATCACCAGAATGGTTGGCCTCGCGCCTTCGTGCGGTAGGACAACGTCCCATTAACAATGTGGTGGATGCAACGAACTACGTGCTGCAGGAGCTGGGTCAACCGCTACATGCGTTCGACCTCACCAAGCTGGATGGCTCTGCAATCATCGTTCGTAACGCAACAGCGGGAGAGACGCTGGTCACGCTCGATGGCGTCAAGCGAAGCCTCCGGCCGCACATGCTGGTCATTGCGGATGCTGCGCGCGCCACGGCCGTGGCGGGTGTGATGGGTGGCCAGGAGAGTGAAGTGGGCAACGCCACGCAGGAAGTGCTCATCGAATGTGCGTACTTTGAACCGAAGCAGATTCGATCGACACGGCGAGCACTCGATCTGTCCACGGATGCCAGCTACCGCTTTGAACGCGGTGTGGATCCTACCGGCGGAGAGCGTGCGCTACGCCGGGTAGTCGAACTCATTCTGGCCTGCGCGGGCGGCGCGCCCGAACCGCAACTGCTGGACGTGTATGCCAGCAAGACGGAAGCGCGAACCCTGGAACTGCGCAGGTCGCGCGTGGCCCAGGTACTGGGACATACCTTCAGCACGCAGCAGATGTTGGACGTGCTCGAGCCCATTGGCTTCCAGCGCATAACGGCTGGCGAAGCGAGTGTGCGCGTCAGCGTGCCCGGACATCGGTGGTTCGATGTGGTGGAAGAAATCGACCTGGTGGAAGAGATTGCCAGGCGTTACGGCTACAACGAATTCCCCAGCGACCTGCGCCCATTCCGCCCCAGCTCGGTGCCGGATCACCCACTCTCCATCCTCGAGGATGGGGTGCGCACGCAACTGGTTGGGGCCGGCTTGCTCGAGGTTCGGCGGGCCGGTTTTGCCCCCGAGACCGAGGGCGATGTTGCGCTCGTATTGCCGCTGTCATCTTCGGAGAGTCACTTGCGCCGCTCGTTGCTGCCCGGCCTCGTTCAGCGCATTGCGTACAACTTCACGCGCGGCACTCGTGACGTTCGGTTGTTCGAGATCGGCACCGTCTTCGGCGCCAGCGTTGGCAACGACCCGCCCGCGGAGACTACCAACCTGGCCGTGGCACTTACCGGGCTGCGCACCCCGCACCACTGGACCGGTGGCACGGGCGATACAGACGTCTGGGACTTGAAAGGGCTGGTCGAGGACATTGGGCGGCGGTTCGGTTGGACCGTACAGCCCGGTTTGAATCAGCAATTGAATGGTATTACGAACGTTCTGGAAGCAAGCGTTGCATTCGAGATACTGTCAGAAGGCCAGGTTGTTGGGCAGGCGGGTCGAGTTGAGGCGTCACGCGTTGACGCCCCCGCGTGGGCCGCTCCGCTCTTCGCGTTTGAGTTGACCCTGGACGTCGGGTTGCAAGGGCCCGTGGCGCGGTACCAGGCGCTTCCTGGACTACCTGCAACCGATCAGGACCTGGCCCTGATCGTTCCCGAGACGGTGACCGCAGGCCAGGTTGAGGCGCTATTGCGCGCGGCCGGCGGTGAGTTGCTCGAGCACGTGATGCCGTTCGATGTGTTTCATGGCGCGGGCGTGCCCGAGGGCACCCGTTCGATTGCCTATCGGTTGCGTTTTCGGTCTGCGGAGCGCACCCTCACGGATGCGGATACGCGAACCGTGGTTGGACGAATTCTGAAACGCCTGAAAGATGAGTACGGGATCGAACGTCGCGGATAAGATGTCCGGCGCCGGCCAGGCGTCCGAGCTGGCGCAGCTCACTGCGGCGGTGCGCCGGCTGTTGAGCGATTGGGAACAGTGGCGCGGCCGTGCAGTTGCCGCAGAGGCGCGCTCGGGCGAACTCGAGCGGGCTCTGCGGGACGTCACATCCGGTGGCGTGGACCCGGTTTCACTGGCCAATCGGGTCCAGGCGCTGGAGCAGGAAAACCGATTCCTGGCTCGCCGGCTGGACCGGGCGCGGGAGAGCGTAAAGCGGATTTCCGCACGATTGCAGTTCCTGGACGAGGACCGCTGACCATGGGTGAAGCCACCGTCATTAAAGTTCTTATCGCGGGTGAGGAGTACACGCTGCGCGCGCACGCCACGCCCGAGTACACGCGAAAATGTGCCGAGCACCTTGATCGAGTGATTCGCGATATTCGCCAGCAGGCCGGCGCACTCGAGATGGAGCGCGTGGCGATCCTGGCCGGTTTGGCCCTGACCGACCAATTGCTTCAGGCGCGAGCGGCGGCCGAAAAGCTCCAGGTTGGTACCTTCGACTCGCTCACCAGCTTGACAGCCGAAATACAGGCTCGCCTGGCCGATTCCGACCTTGCGGCTGCTTCCTGAGCTTTCATAGTTTCTGACCCGCGTTGGGCGCTTGATGTGCCCGCGCAAGTACATGTCGTACAGTACGTTGCCTACCCCGGGTGCGCTTGCGCCCTTCTGGAGCGATCATGGACACACCCTGGCTGATCGGCGTCGCGGTCGGCGCCGGGCTGCTTGTCGGCCTGTTATTTGGCCGCGGCCTGGAACGGCTACGCCTGAAACGCGCGAAAGCGGATGCTCAATCACAAGTCACCGGAATTTTGGCCGCGGCGCAACAAGATGTTGAGCGAATTCGCAAAGCGGCAGAATTGGAAGGAAAGGAAGAGGCGTACCGGGTAAAAGAAGAGTGGGAACGGGAGGAAGGTCGGCGCCGTGAGGAGATAGAAAGGGCCGAGCGGCGAGTGGAGGAAAGGCGCACGGCGCTGGATCGGAAGTACGATATCCTGGATGAAAAAGACCGCGGTCTCGGTGAACGCGAACGGGATGTCGAAGCCCGCCAATCGGCCGTGCAGCAAGAGGCGCAGGAAGCCGAACGTTTGACCGCCGCAGCCCGTACCAAGCTGGAATCGTTGGCCGGCATGACGTCAGACGAGGCTCGCTCGCTGTTGATGCAGCAAATGGAGGAGCACGCGCGCGCCCGGGCCGCAAACACGATCCGCGAGATCAAGGAAAACGCGCGCAAGGAAGCGGAGCGTGAGGCGCGCAACATCATAGCCCTGGCCATTCAGCGCATTGCCGCAGACCACACGGCGGAAAGCACGGTCTCGGTGGTGAGTTTGCCATCTGACGAGATGAAGGGCCGCATCATCGGGCGGGAAGGGCGTAACATTCGCGCGTTCGAGCAGGCGACCGGGGTTGATGTCATCATTGACGATACTCCGGAAGCCGTGATCCTCTCGGCCTTCGATCCCATCCGTCGCGAGACGGCGCGACTGTCTCTTGAAAAGCTTGTAGCGGACGGGAGAATCCACCCCGGTCGCATTGAGGAGATTGTAACCAAGAGTCGAAAAGAAGTGGAAGAAGGCATGATCCAGGCGGCCGAGGAGATCCTCTACGAGCTGGGAATTCACGGCGTGCATCCGGAGATCATCAAAACACTTGGCCGCCTCAAGTTCAGAACGTCCTACGGGCAGAATCAGCTCCTGCACTCGCGGGAAGTGGCCATGGTGGCCGGTAACATGGCGGCTGAAATGGGCCTGAATGCTACCCTGACCAAGCGCATGGCCATTCTTCATGACGTGGGTAAAGGGTTGACGCACGAACAGGAAGGCACGCACGTCGAGTTGGGTTGGAACCTGTGCAAGAAGTACAACGAGCCGGATCAGGTGCTCAACGCCATTAAGGCGCACCACGACGAAGAGCCGCACCGCTATGCGGAAACGTTCCTGGTAACGGCTGCTGATGCCATCAGCGGTGCCCGGCCGGGAGCCCGGCGAGAGATGTTCGAGACGTATGTCAAACGACTG
>JBOHRF010000400.1:0-4879 GCA_050732575.1 Longimicrobiales bacterium | reverse complement strand
TTCGCCGATCCCGTCCGCGCCCAGAGCGCCATCGACCGCTTCACCAGCAACTCGTATGACCTGGTGATCGAAGGGGAGTCCTATCGACGGAGGCTGAAACCCAATCTGAGCCCTCGACATTCGGAGCCGATTTAGCTCAGATTTCGACACTCACGTGGCCGGACCTGCTGGGGCATGCTTTTGAAAAACCAGTGGGGAAAGGTTCTGAAAACGGACAACCACCCGGAGGAGGATTGTATGGCGTGATAACTTCCTGCGTGATCGGGCAAGTTGAATTGGCCCGCGTTGTTACCGGCTCGGCACTCCAAAAGTCAAGTATTTGATTGATGAGAAAGTTGTATGTCACATAATGGTTCGTGTGTTCCGAGAACGCACTGCTGGGTGTATTGTACCCACACGTTTCGGGAATCGAAAAATTAGTGGAGTTCAATGACGCGATGGGCTCTTCATCCTCGACATCCTGTGCGCCGGCCAAAGCCGGCGAGGTGTTATAGATGAAAGTTCTAGACGGTGAAGGCCTAGCGAGCCACACTGGCCCCGAGTCATGCGCGGGTGCGGGTGACCGTACACGTGAAGCGTTGACAGGGGGACGTGCAGGCCGGGTATGGAGCCGCGAAAAGGGGAATCCCGTGCAAGCGGGATGTCCGGAGCGCCGACGCCTTGGGATGAGGCGGAGGCAACACGGCGTGGGCCGCCAGCGCGAGGCCCAAGCAGGCTCCGCGCGGTCGGAGGCCCCGAGCACAGTTCTTCGAGCATGGGTCGCATCCAGCACACCGTGAAATGCGGCCGCACTCGTATGACTGACTCTGCCGGCAGGGTCGCACGCGAGCACAGCCGCAGTTTCGGCCGCGCGCCCCGCCGGTTGCGGGCCGATCTGGTACAGAACCGCGCCGCAGAACGATCACCCGACCCGCGCTCACCATCCGGTCGATCGTGTGGGATGCCAGGCCACGGCGGAGCAACTGCGCACGCATGGCAACCCCGTGCTGCTCCTGCCCGATTTCGCGCAGGATGCTCTCGATCTCTCGTCGTGTCGCCAACTGCCCACCGTTGCTGTTCAGGAAGGAGCACCTTGCGGCCACAGTGGTGCTGCTCCCGTGACGCGCCCGTCTTCCGTCGTGCGCGCGGCTACGCGCCGAAGTATCGGCGTGCCCAAACTCAGGAAGCGGTTTTTCTGCTGCCCGCGCGCCGTCAAACGGACCCCATGGACGGTGGTTGCGCATCTGGGGACTGAATCCTCGCCCCTGGAGCCGTCAAGCTGACCCCACCGCGCAGATCGAACCTTCCGGGATCGCGTTGACTGCTCATAGCGACGTGCAAGTTGCACCAGTCCAAAAAGTGTGCTTGCTGGGGCAAGACTCACATCGCTCCCGATTCTGGCGGTCCGATAGTTAGCGTACGCGTCGGAGCACAGCCATGGCGAATTGGGCCGAAGGTCAGCGAATCAAGGCAAACGGTTTTGGTGATGGTGGGAAATGCGGACTCGCTCAGCGGGATCGCACGGCCTTCCTGCGCGTGGCCGTCGGGCCTCCATCAATACTACTCGCTGCGCGAGCTCGATCGCATGCGCCTGCGCATCATGGAACTAGCCGGGAAGTGACGGCGATCTCGCTACTATTTCACCTTGCGCCCCGTCTGCTGCCTGCCCCCCAGGTCAAGGGTCAGACTCGCCACTTCGCCGGACGCAGCTCTCGTGAATCTTATCTGCGCGTTGGCCACGCGCAGAAAGAACAGGTCCTGGGCCTCCGCGAACATCGCCGCCTTCGATTGCCCCGTAGGCTGAACCTGCAGGCGGCCATTCTCGAGAGTGATCGTGAGTGCCAGCTGCGGCGATATTTGATACTCGCCGACATACGCGCGCAGGATTTCCTCGGCGACCGTGATCTCCGTGCGTGCGACAGGCGGCCGATACCCGCGCGGTGCGGGCTCGGCGAACGAGTCCCATTCGTACGCGAGCTGGATACGCCGACTCAGCTCGGCGGCGACGGTGCCGCCCTGGTCGGCGTTGGTCATGATGACGAGGCCGTATCCCTTGATCTTGTGCGCGATCAACGTCCCGCGGAATCCCCAGTTGGCACCGCCATGTGAGAAGTACCAGCCCTGGCCGATCTTCGAGATGGAGAAGCCGACGGCGTAATCGCCGACGCCGACCGGCGAGAGCATCTCCTGGACGAGCGTGCGCGAAAGCACGCGGTTTGACTGGCCCACGGCGGATCGCTGGACCTCGATGAGAAAGCGGGCGAGATCGCTCGGCGTCGTCCACAAACCTGCCGCGGCCATCTCCGGGTAGATGTGCCACTTCGCACCCATCGACTTGCCCTCGCCGGAGTGCGCGCGGGCCGCGTTGCGGTCGAACGATGCTGGCAGCGGCTGCTCGTAGGTGCTGCGCGTCATGCCGATCGGGCGCAGGACATCGTCGCGCATGATGTCGGCGAACGGTCGCTTGCGAGCATCGCTCAGCGCCTGCTGCATGAGCGTGACGCCGCCGCCGGAATATTCCATGAGCGACATGGGTGGTCGCTCCATGAAGAGAACACCCACGTTCGAGTGCTTGTGCCCTTCCAGGATCTGCACGACCGTCGGCACCGAATCCGCTGGATCATAGCCCGGGAATCCAAACCCGTCGCCCAGGCCTGAGGTATGGCTGGTGAGCATGCGCGGCGTAACCGGACGCTGCCTCGTGAACTCGCCACCATTGAGCTTCCACGATGTGAGAATCTTGTTGATGTCGGTGTCGAGCGTGAACAATCCATCCTGCACCGCGCGCAGCACGCCTAGCGCCGCAACCGGTTTGCTGATCGACGCCGCCTGGAACATCGTCTCGGCGTTGACCGGTGCGCCCGTCGCGACGTCCGCGACCCCGTAGCCCTTCGCCCAGTGAATCTGTTGGTCACGGATCACGGCGATGCTGACGCCCGGCACGTTGAAGCGCGCCATTAGCTCGCTGATCGTCAGTCCGCCCAGACCATTCGGTCCGGCCGGCGACTTCGCACCTTCGATCGCCGCCATGTAGTCGGCTGCGGTTCGGGCCTGGACCGGCGCAGATGGAGGCTTCTCCCGCTTGCCCTCGAACTTGAGAACGCGCGGGCGCATGGCCTGGGGCTGTGGGTTCTGCGACTGAGACGTCGTTGTGCCGACCATCGCATCACCCGCCATAGTCGCTTCGTGCGTGAGGATGAATGTCACCGTGGTGGTCTGGCTCCTGGTAATGGACATGCCAGTCATCACGTCGGAGACCAGCCTGACGGAATTGCCCTTTCGCGTGCCCCGCAGCTTTTGGATGTTCTTCTCACCGTTGGGTAGCTCCGTGGTCCATGTCCCGAAAGCCGAATCGCCATTCACGTCGATCACCAGTTGCGCCTTACCCCGCGCGGCGACCGAGTCTCGCCCATCCGCAGTCCGCTTAATGGTCATGTCGAAATCCACTGCCCATGTTCCTGCTACTTCCTGCGCCTGTGCGCTCGATAGCGACAGTCCGGCAGCCAGAGCAAACCCGATCAATCCACGTAGCATAGAACCCCAGCCAGTAGTGTTATGTAATTCATTGTGCCTTTAACGCGTCGATGGGCTGGATGCGCAGGCCGCGCCGCGCCGGGCCCGCGGCCGCAACGAAGCCGACAACACTCACGATCACCACCACGGCCGGGATCAGACCCCCCGTCAGCGGCACGTCCTTCCCGGTCAAAGGATCGAGGGCGAGCGCCGCGGCGATGCCCACGACCATGCCCAATCCAATCTGAACGGCGACGCGCGTGAACACGCCCGCCAGCACGCGCGGCGGCGTGGCACCCAGCGCAGACCGAATCCCGATTTCCCGCCAGCGTTGTGTGACGGTGAACGACATCAGGGCGTAGATGCCGGCTGCCGATAACAGCAGCACACTCATCATGACCAGGATCGTGATCATTGCGACCAGCCGCACGACGAGCTGCGCCTGTCTGTCGATTCCGTTCCAGGGCAACATCGGACCCACACGCAGCGCCGGCATTTCCGTCGCGACCACGCCGGGCAACCGCTGCGGCAGCGTGTGATCCACGGAAGGCTTCAACCGCACCAGCACGCCTGCTGCGCGTAGCTGTGACGCTGCGACCGGAAAGTAGATGTCAGCGCGAGCCGCGTCCGGGTTCAGCGGATTCGAACGCATGTTTTCGACAGTGCCCACGATCTCGTACCAGCGGCTGGGCGGTCCCTCCTTATCGTTCTCATCATTACTGACGAAGCGCAGGCGCTGACCCACCGCACTGCTGCCGCCCAGGAACTTGTGCACGAACGTGCGGTTCACGATCACGGACGACGCACCTGCATCCGTGTCTCTTGCCTGGAAGCCGCGGCCGGCCAGCATCGTCAAGCCAAGCACGTGGAACCGCGCCGTGTCAACGCCGATGACCGATACGAGATTGCTTGGCGCGTAAACCGGCTTGCCGCTCTCGCCGGCCACCTCGATCTGTTTCCGAAACTCGAGCCTCGGCACCTGCCCGCTGATGGTTACGCCGGCCACGTCGCGATCGGACGCCACTCGATTGATCAACTTCGCAGCACGCGCACCGAACAGTGCATTGGCGGAAGCCGCGTCCAGGCTGTCGTACGCCTCGGTCAGCCCCGTGCTGAACGAAACGAATTCACCGTGGAAGTTCGGCCGCTCGAAGGAGCGATTCATTTGACTCAGGCCCAGCTTCAAGACCGAGGGAATGGCCGCGACTGCGACCGCAACCTGCACCGCAATCATGAACGTCCACACCGTGCCCAGCTTCATTCCGCTGCCACCGCCCAGCTGGCGAATGTCTCCTTGCACCTGGCGGCCAGTGGCACGCAATGCGGGAATGACTCCGATGACGGCAGCCGCGACCACCACGAGGAAGAGCGTGTACAACACCGTGAC
>JBOHRF010000399.1:0-4925 GCA_050732575.1 Longimicrobiales bacterium | reverse complement strand
TGGTTCGATTACGACGTATCACTGAGCCTGGATGGGACGCCGCTTCCCGTGTTGAGCACACTGCCTCGCCATTCCATCGATACCACGTTCTTTCGCCTGTTCGACATCGCGCTCCAGCACGGTCGCAGTTTCCAGAGCTCGGACCATGCCCATGCGCCGCGCGTGGCCATTGTCAGTGAAACGCTGGCCCGCTTGATCGCCCAGGGTGATGCGCGCGCCGCGCTGGGCCGGTTCGTGTTCATGTCGGAGACGCCCGGCGCACCTACCAACCTGCGCGTGCAAGTGGTAGGTGTAGTGGAGGACGTCCGGTACCACGGGCCGCTGGCCGCACGCACCAGCGACATCGATCTCTACCTGCCCATGGAGCAGCAGCCCGAGTCGGTATTGTCCATTGCCGTGCTGACCGACCACCAGCCCGCAGCGGCGATTGCGCCCTTGCAGCGCGCACTAGCGCAGCTGGCACCCAACTCACCGCTGCACTGGGTCTCCACGCTGGAAGACGAGCTGCGCCTGCAATTCGGCGATGCGCGTTTGTATGCCTGGCTCACCGCTCTGTTTGGATGCAGCGCGCTGTTGCTCGCGCTGCTCGGTATCTATGGTGTGGTCTCCCACGCCGTGAGTCGCCGCTTCACCGAGTTGGGCGTGCGCATGGCCGTGGGCGCGGAACGCAGGGACATTCTCCGACTCGTGATCGGACAGGGCACCCGACCCGTGCTGGCCGGCGTGCTGGTGGGCGCGCTCTTCGCCCTGGCCAGTGCGCGGCTGCTGCGTACACTGGTGTACGGCATGACCCCTGCCGATCCCACCACGTTTGCCGGTGTGGCTCTGCTTTTGATTGCGATTGCACTGCTGGCGAGTTATCTGCCCGCGCGCCGCGCTACCACGTTGGATCCGCGCGCGGTGTTGCAACGATAAGGCGACGGCGAGGGCGAGGGCGAGGAACGAAGGCTGACGGGACTGCTCGCCGTCGCCGTCGCCCTCAGTAGTTACTCGGGAAACAACGCGGACAGCTGATCAGCGGCAACACGCGCACGGCGTCACCCGGCTCGAGTGCGCCATGCAAGCGCGCGTCCATCTCACAGCGCAATACAAGTCCGGATGGCAAGCGCACGGCGTACACGTGCACGCTGCCCAGGAAGCGTACCTGCAGTATGCGCGCGTTGCCCTGCGGGTCGGGCACGAGGCGCAGCTCGCCGGGACGCAGCATGGCATCACAACGCCCACTCGTGCCGGCCATGCCGTTGAGCGGGAACGTGTGAATCTCGGTTTCGATGCCGTGCGCCGTGATGTGCGCGGGCAGGAAGTTGGCGGCACCCACAAAACGACCGACGAAGGCATTGGCCGGGCGCGCGTAGATGGTTTCGGGCTCGCTCAACTGCTCCAGGCGACCGGCCTGCATCACACCCATGGTATCGGCCAGGGCAAAGGCGTCCTCGTGATCGTGTGTGACCAGGATGGCGGTAGCATGTGCGTTACACAGAATGGCGCGCAGCTGTGCCCCCAAATCGGCGCGTAGCTGTACGTCCACATTGGACATGGGCTCATCCAGCAGTACCACACTGGTGTTACGCGCCAGAGCGCGGGCCAGCGCGGCGCGCTGATGCTCGCCGCCCGAGAGCTCGTGCGGATGACGATGCAGCAGCGGCTCGATCTCGCACAGCGCGGCCACTTCCTCAATGCAACGCGCGCGGGCGATGGCAGCCAGATGCTTGAGACCGAAAGCAATGTTGTGGCGCACGTCCAGATGGGGGAACAGCGTGCTGTTCTGGAAGACGAAGCCGACCGGCCGCCGCTCGGGTGGCTCGTGCACGCCCGGTCCGCTGACTACGTGCCCGCCAATCGCTACCGAGCCGGAGTCGGCTCGCTCGAATCCGGCGATCAGGCGCAGCAATGTAGTCTTACCTGCGCCCGAGGGTCCCAGCAGGGCCAGGATACTGCCCGGTGACACGGTCAGGCTCACATCGGCCACGGCCGGTGCGGCCCGACCCGGGAAGCGTCGCGTGAGGCCGGAGACGACTACCGCGGCGGGCGTCACGCGTGCACTCCGCCGCGCGGTCGCTGCAGCCGCGTGAGCGCTGCGACCAGGATGGCGCCCACCAGCAATATGCTCAGGGCAGGCAATGCGGCTTCCACCCACATCGCTTCCGTAGTGCGCTGCCAGATGTCCACGGCAAGAGTATCAAAGCCGAACGGACGGATGAGCATGGTCATGGGCATTTCCTTCATGACTTCGACCACGACCAGCACCGCGCCCGTGAGCAACGATGTGCGCAACAGCGGCGCATGCACTTCCCGCAACACACGCGTGTTGCCCGCGCCCAGCGCACGCGCCGCTTCATCGAATGCGTCCGGTATCCGATTCAGCCCGGTGTGCACCGGGTAGTAGGCCACGGCCAGAAAGCGTACCAGGTAGGCAAACAACAATCCGGCCAGCGATCCAATCACCAGCAGGCCGGGTGTGATGCCGAACCAACGCTGCAGCGCGGCCGCAAGTCCACGCTCGGTCTGCGCCAGCAAGAGCAACACACCCACGGCGATCACCGAACCAGGCGCTGCGTAACCGAGCAGTGCGGCCCAGCGTAGAGCACGGAACCGACGCGTCTCCGTGAGTCGACCCCCGTAGGCCAGCAACATGGCTGCGCTCACGGCCAGCAGCGCCGCACCCAGCGAAACCGTGAGCGAGTTGCGCAGCAGGGCCAGGAAGGCATCGATTTGACTGCCCGCGCGCAGCGCCCGCAGGCTCCAGGCGGCCAGCACGCCGGCGGGCAGCACGAACGCAGCGCCCAACACGGCACTGCAGCATAGCGTGGCCAGCCACGCGCGTGCGCCTGTGAGTTGGATGGGTCGCGCGCGCACGGCATCGGCCACGCTAAACCGCGCGCGGCCGCGCGCCAATCGCTCGCACACCACGAGCAACGCGGCAAACGTCATGAGCAGCAGCGCGATCTGGCCGGCTGCCGTGCGATCGAACATGCCGAACCACACGCGATATACGGCCGTGGTGAAGGCATCGTAGCCGAACACCGCCACCGTGCCGAAATCACCCAGTGTTTCCATGGCCACCAGGGCGAGTCCGGCGGCAATGGCCGGTCGAGCCAGAGGCAGTGCCAGACGCCAGAAGGCCGCGCGCGGTGATTGACCCAGACTGCGCGCGGCTTCGATCAGCTGCACGCCGCGCTCGGCAAAAGCCAAACGCGCGAGCAGGTAGACATAGGGAAAGAACACCAGCGACATGGCCAGTACAACACCGCCCCAGGAGCGGATGTCAGGCAGATGCGCGCGCGCGCCGAATACAGCGCGCAGCCAGGTCTGCACGGGACCCGCAACATCGAACGTGCCCACCAGCACGAAGCCCACCACGTACGCGGGTACGGCCATGGGCAATACCAGCGCCCACTCGAAAAAACGGCGGCCCGGAAAACGATGCACGGCAATCAACCAACCCAAACCTACACCCAGCACACCGGCGCCCAGCAGAACACCGATCAGCAAACGCAGCGTGTTCCACGAGAGACGCAGCAACTGCGTTTCTGCCAGATGTCGCCAGATCTCCCAGCGCGGATCGAACGAGCTGACTACCACCGCAACGACAGGCGCCGCGGCCAGCAGCGCGAGCAACGTCGCGCTGAGCGTCCAGCCACTTCGCTCAGCGGTAGCCCGCACGATCAGCCAGCTTCACTGCCGCCGCCTGGTACTGCCCCGCTGCCGCGGCGCCCACTTTCTGGGGCTTGAACGTGCCAAACTTCTGCAAGATTTCCTGCACTGATGCTGCTGGATTGGCCGGAAACTCGAAGCTGCCCGCGGCCAACACCACCTGCGACTCCGGTCGGCTCAAATATTCCAACAGCTTGATGGCATTCGCCCGATGTTTGGCATTCTTCACTACGCCCGCACCCGACACATTCACGTGCGTGCCTGTTCCCTGCTGATCGGCCCAGAACACCGCCACCGGCACATCCGGCTTCTGCGCCAGCAAGCGCGCCAGGTAGTAGTGATTCGTGATGCCTACATCACACTGACCCGCCGCTATCGCTTCCAGCAGCTGCGTATCACCCGTGAACAGCCTGGGCTCGTTCGCTACCCACCGCTTCACGATGCGCTCTGCACCCGCTTCGCCGTGAATCGCTATGAACGATGCCAGCAGCGACTGGTTGTAGACCGCACTCGATGTGCGCAGACACAAACGACCCTTCCACTTCGCATCACCCAGCGCTTCATACGTCGACAGCTCCGCCGGCTTCACGCGCTCCGTGCTGTACACGATCGTGCGCGCGCGCATGGCTATCGCATACCACTGACCCTGCGGCTCCCGCAGATGCGCCGGGATGTTCCTGGCCAGCTCCGCCGATTGCACCGGCTGCAACAATCCCGCTTGCGTGGCCAACCACAAATTCCCCGCATCCACCGCCAGAAACACATCCGCCGGGCTCTGCGCGCCCTCCGCCTTCAGCCGCTCCAGAACCTCGTTGTTGTTGCCATTGAAAAATTTCACCTCGATACCGGTCGCCTTCGTGAACGCCTCGAACACCGGCTCCGAGCCGTAATGCGAGCGCGACGAGTACACCATCACCACGTTCTCCTGCGCGGTCAGCAGGGCCGGCACAGCCGTGGTCGCTACGAGCAGCGAAAGCAGCCGCATTTGTCCACCTATCTGTGATTGAGACTCATTCTCAAAGATCGACCCTACGGTACTGTGGGTATGCCCGGAACGCAAATCCGTGGTTCCTGACGGGGATTTTCGGGAGCGGGAGATCGAGGAATCGGGAGCCGGGTGCGGGAACGACCTCGGGCGCGGAGGCGGGAGCGGGAACGGATTTTCGGAAGCGGGGATCGGGGAATCGGGGGCCGGGTGCGGGAACGACCTCGGGAGCGGAGGTGGGAGCGGGAACGGATTTTCGGGAGCGGCAGATCGGGGAATCGGGGGC
>JBOHRF010000398.1:0-4925 GCA_050732575.1 Longimicrobiales bacterium | reverse complement strand
GCTCCCGCTCCCGATGCCCGCTCCTGCTCCCGCTCCCGATGCCCGCTCCTGCTCCCGCTCCCGATGCCCGCTCCTGCTCCCGCTCCCGATGCCCGCTCCTGCTCCCGCTCCCGATGCCCGCTCCTGATGACCGTTTCCGTGCGTCAGGCAGGATGTAGTTGTTGCCGAATCGCCTGCCTGAGCGGTTTGGCCAGGGCTGCCGGTTGGGTCTTGCCGATTTGCACGTCGGGGGTGCCGTGCCACGCCGCGCAGTTGGCAATGGCACTGGCCACATCGCGCGCCAGAGCATCGTTGCTCTTCACGCCGGGCTCCAGGTACAACGCCTTGACTTCGAAGCGACCTTCACGGCGATGCGCCTTGGCATCCAGGCGGCCTACCAGTGCGCCGCGCCGCAGGATGGGCAGGGCGTAGTAGCCGTAGATGCGTTTGGGCGCCGGTGTGTAACATTCGATGCGATAGTCGAAGTCGAACATCTCACGTGCGCGGGCGCGGTCCCAGACCACGGGATCGAAGGGCGATAACAACGTGGTCAGCGCGGGCTTCAGCTTGCCAGCGGCGGCCTGGTCCAGCGTTTCGGCGTGATCCGGATGCACGAAGTATTCGTGCTCGAAGCCGGCCACGCGCACGCGCAGCAGTCTCTGTTCGGTGGCCAGCTGCTGGACGATGGTGGGCGTGCTTCGTTTGCGCATACGGAAGTAGTCGGCCACCTGGCCGGCGCGCACGATGCCGAGCGCGCGCACCGCATTCAAAACCAGCGTCCGCTCCACATCGGTATGTGCGGGCAGCTGGCCATCGTCCCAGGCGGGCAATACGCGCTCGCGCAGGTCGTACACGCGCTGAAAGCCCTGACGCCGCGGCACCATCAGCTCGCCTGCGGTCAGCAGATTCTCCAGCACGCGCTTTTCACCTTTCCATTGCCACCAGCCGCCTCCCGGTCGCTTCTGCTCGAAATCGATGGCGCGCACCGGACCCTGCTCGCGCACGGCCGCCATCACACGCGCCACCAGCTCGGGCTGCATGGCGGCCGCGTGATATTTCCAGCCTTGAGACAGGGGATCGAGCATGCGGTGGCGGTACAGGGCAAAGTCTTCAATGGGCAGGAAACACGCTTCGTGCGACCAGTACTCGAACAGCCTGCCTTCCGCGTGCAGCTGCTCCAGCCATTGCGGCTCGTATTGACCGAGCCGGCTCCACAGCACCAGGTACGGGCTGCGCGCTACCACGCTGATGGTATCGATTTGCAGCGCGCCCATGTGCCGGATGGCGGCCAGCACATCCTCTTTGCGCGCCTTGCGGCGCGGTGCGCGCAGCAGTCCCTGCGCGGCCAAATGCAGGGCACGCGCATTCGCCAGGGTCAGTCGGAGATCAGCCAATCAGTCGCCGGCCACGAAGAGAGTCATGACCCAGCGATCGTTGCGTCGCTCGAAGAAGGCACGCCAGCCCACCGGACTGTAAACCTGCGCACCGCGCACCCAGGCATTGCGTCCATCCGGCAAGCGCACACGCGCAAATGCGGTAGGTAACGGTATGCCGCTGTCAGCCAGGCCCTGCCACTCCGCGACCGGCAAGATGCTGTGGCTCAATCTGCCCATGACCTCGGTGGTGGGATCCGGCTGCGCGTAGGCGGCCACATTCTCGTCGGTTACGGCCACATGTTGAAAGGGATCGATGCCGTCCGGCCAGCGCGCGAACACGTAGGGCGCTGTGAACGTTGCGCCCTGCATGGTGCCGCCCAGGGTGAGCACACGCGTCAGCGCCTGCCAGACCTGACTGGCAGCGGGTCGATCCATTTTCCAGATGCGCTTGAAGCCGGCAATGCTGTCATCACCACCAAAACTGTTCTTGATTTCGGGCGCCAGCATGCCATACAGAAACGCCGTATCCCGCTGCTGCAGTGCACGCAGTGCGCGCCGGCGGAATTCGGCAAAGGCGCTGTCGGCTTCATCGACGGGCAGCAGTTTAGCCGCGCCGCTATCGGCCACCGGCGCCGCGGGAATGGCCGCCGGCTCCGGCGCGCTGTCCTGTGCCATAGCCGTGCTGTCGGCCGCATTCTGGGCGGCATTTTCGGCGCGATCCGCGCAGGCAACCAGCCACAAGAGCGCGCACACCGAGCACGCGCTGCGTATCACTGACACTTGAACACTCTTCCGTTGCGGCCGCGTAGCAGCTCGAAGGTCCCGATGGCGCGTGCTTCATCGATCAGAATCACGGTGATGCTCATGCGCTCACCCGCCACGCGACCGCCATAACGGGCGGGTTGAGGACGCTCTTCTTCACCGGGAATGATGGGACCGCCCTTCTCGTGCGTGAACGTGCCATTGGCCAGGAAATCGCCATCGTTCAGCAGGATAGGCACATTGATGCTGCCGTGCGCGCAATCGAATTCCACGCGTACCAACGAAGCGCGCACTTCGATCTGGATGTGGTCGCCCCCCCAAAATCCGGGTGGCAACGCACCGCTCGGCCCATTCACGCTGACACAACCGGGCCGCGCCAGCACAGCCACGCCCAGCAGGAACGCGGCGTTGATGCGCCGTCGGGTTGCCATCACGGTAGCATCCATACCAAACTCGCAAACCCTATTTCAACGTGGATGGCAACCGTGGCGATGACAACAGATCCTTGAAACGTTGCCAGCGCTGTGCGGCCGAGGCGCCGCCCTGCTCGACGTAATCGCGCACCATGTCTTTGCCATAGTTGTAGTTGATCACGTAGCTGCGATACGTGTCGATGAAGCGCACGCGCTGGCGCGCCCGCTCGGGCTCCATCAACGCGTAGCTGGTCAACCAGTGCGCTGCGCTGTCCGCGCTGATCTCTCCGTTCAGGTATTTACGCGCAGCTTCGTTCCCAGCGTAACCCAGCCGGTCGGTCAGCTCCCGGATGCGAGCGTACTCGGCCGCGCGTGCCGGGTCGAGTCCGGCCAGCGCGAACAGGACATCGCGCTCGAACGCCAGCCGTTCTTCACCGGGAAACGCGACCTCTATGCCGTAGTTTGCGCTGCCCTCCGCAATCAACGACTGCGGACTGAACAGCGGATAGACCTGGTACTCGGGCCAGCCACGTGCGCGCACCAGATTGTGCTCGAGCAGCAGGTTGTACACATGATGGCCGGGATAACCCTCGTGCGCGCCCAGATCCACGGCGCGATCGACGAAGATGGGCAGGTCCGTGTTGATCTGGATCAGGCTTTTCAGGTTGCCCTGATACCAGTTGTACCCACTCCACGATTTGCCCGTCACGTACTCCAGCGTAAACGATTCGTCGGCGGGCAGCGTCACGTGGGCAGCCGTGCGCCGCCTTGCTTCTGCAATGGCCGCCCGGAATACGGTGTCGACCTTTTCTTTGGGAATGACGAACGCGCTGCGGTATCGAGCCAGACGCTCGGCCACGGGCCCGTTGCCCGGCAAGACCTTGCTCAGGCTGTCCAACAGCGATTGGAATTCTGATTCCGGATGGGTGGGTGCAACCGCATCGTACAGCGCCCTGGATTCTTCATCGAAGCGCATGCGTTCACCCTTCAGCATGCGTGTGTACGACTGCAGCGATCGGACCTGCGTGGTCAGATAGTCCTGACGCAGGCGCACCAGCTCTTCGGCCTGTGCCGTGTCGACTGCTTGTAACTCCGACAAGAGCTGCGCGGCACGCGCCGCGATCGTGTCCAGCGGCGCTTTCTCCGCCTGCACTTCCGTGCGCCATGCGGGCGGGCCGTAATAAGCATCCACGTAGTTGCCATCGTGCTCGCCCACGGCCAGCACCAGGCGCACGTACTGTTCGGCCAGAGGATTCATGATCGAGTCAAATGTGGCAGCGGTGTTTTGATTGCGGGCCTCATCGCGGGGCGTGCAGGCCGCCAGGCCAAGCGCGCCCAGCATCAGTCCCAGCTGTAAGGCAACCCGAGGGTGCGCGGCAGCACTCGATATTCGTGGCATTCTCCGGCTCCAGGGCGAGTTCACTTGCGCGTCTGCTCCTTGTATGACGACTGACTCAAAGTAGGGCCGCCGGGCCGCGTTTTCTACGACTGTCGCGGCGTGACGGGCGTGACGGGCGTAGCGGGCGTAACGGGAACAACGGAACAACATTGAGCGCCCGTCACGCCCGACATGCCCGTCACGCCCGACACGCCCCTCAACGAAAGTCCAGCGTACGCGTCACGATCGGGCGCGTGCGCAGCGCGCGGAACCGGCGCCCGATCACGTTCATGACCTGATCCTCGCGCTCGAACCGGCCTTCGATCACCAGGAACGCCGAGAACTTCACGGTCTCCCGATACTTCTCGAACATGTCCTTGGACACGATGATGTTCATGTAGCCAAACTCATCTTCGAGCAGCAGGAACACCGTGCCTTTGGCGGTCTCCGGATGCTGGCGCGCCACGACCAGCCCCGCAATCACAATGCGATCGCCATCCCTGTACGATTCCGCCATTTCCTTACTGGAAGCAACGCCTGCTGCGCTCAACCGTTCGCGCAGGAACTGCATGGGATGTCCGTTCACGCTAATGCCGGTAGCGATGTAGTCCAGGAAAACCATTTCCTCATCGTTCAGTTCGCGCGGATCGAAGGGCAACACGCGCGCAGGCGCCAGCGGCAACAGATCACCGGCCGCGCGCAAGGCCTCCCACGCAGCCTTGCGGCGGCCGGGCTGAAAGGCTTCGAACGCGCCCGAGCGTGCGATGTGCAGCGCTTCCGCACGCGTGAGCTTTGCGCGCCGCACTACGTCTTCAATGCTGGTGAAGGGACCGTTGCTGGCCGCGTGGTGCAGGGCCTCGCGAGTTTTTTCGCCCAGACCATTGATGTGGCGCCAGCCCACACGGAGAACGGGCGTGTCGGGCGTAGCGGGCGTGTCGGGCGTAGCGGGCGTGTCGGGCGTAGCGGGCGTGTCGGGCGTGACGGGGTTTCGGTGCGCTGTTCCCGATACGCCCGATA
>JBOHRF010000397.1:0-4971 GCA_050732575.1 Longimicrobiales bacterium | reverse complement strand
CGTAAGAAAAAACGTAAGAAACATCGTAAGGAACGCTGCGCTACTGGTCGCGATCTTCACGGTGGTCGGGCCGGCCACAACGAGCGCGCAGAAATACCTCGATGCCAACGGTCGGCTGCGTGTTGCCTTGAGCAAGCAACCGTTCTCACCCAACGGCACGTCGAATGGCCCGACCACCATGGCCAACGGCGGCATTCAGGATGTGCTCGGCCGCTTGAACGCTCTAACGCGTGTGGATGAGGCGCGTTTGACAGCGGAAGAGAACACGGAATACGGCGGCTGGAAGCGGTTGAGCATGGCGCTCGGTCACTTTGCCGATGTAGTCGAGAAAAATGAGCGCGACGGTTATTTCACGGTTGGATTGCTCGCCACCTGTCCGTCCATGCCCGGCCTGGTTGCTGGCTTGCAACGTTCTGGACCTACACACGAGCCGCTGCGCATTGGCATGCTCTGGCTCGATGCACACCCGGACATCAACACCCCGGAGACTACACGCAGTGGATCGCTGGGCGGCATGCCGGTCGCCGTGGCCACGGGCCGGGCGCTGCAGCGGATGCGGCTCGATGCCAGGCTCGAGCCCGCCCTCTCCGACAAGCACGTGGTCATGGCCGGGGTACGCCTCACCGACCCGCTCGAGCAAAGCATCCTCGATGACTCGTTCATCGAACAACTGAGTGTGGATGATCTGCGTTCTGCTTCACCTGTTGTTTTTGCGCAGCTCGATCGTTTGAGCCGTCTGGTCGACAAGATCTACGTGCACATCGATATGGATGTGCTCGATCCCGCAGAAGTCAGCGGACACGGCAACAAGGTGCCGAACGGGCCATCCAGCCAGCAGCTGGCCGCGTTATTCGAGCAGATTTTCCGGCGCTACCCCAAAGCGTCAGCCATTGGCTTTGCCACCATTCCTTCTCAGGACCCGGGCGGCCTTTCGCTGGCGGCTGTCAATCGCATGATCGAGGGCGCGGTGAAGGGTTTGCAGGCGCGTGAAGGGAGCCGGCCACGTTCCTGAGTCCGACCTGGTTCGGGCCGTGGAGCCTGCCGCTTGCCGGCCGATCGGGAGCGGGCGCGTAGAACGGGCGCGGGCGCGGGCGGGTTCTACTACAAACCGCTCCCGCCCGCTCCCGCTCCTATCTCCCGATTCCCGCTCCCGAATTCGTTAGGAAGCAACAACTTAGACCTCCTCGAAAAAGCCCACGGACCCGGGCGCCCCGCCAACATCACTATTTACACTCGGGCTGCCCAGCGCTGATATTGTGCCGCCTCCTTGGAACCGTACGCGGGCCATTCCCCGCGGCAAACGCACACAGGGAGGATCCATTGGGTGATCTCAAGTACATCGCTTTCCTCGCCGCACTCTATCTCTTTTTCAAGTTCGGCCCGGCGCGGCTCATCAATCGCGTGATCATGTTTTTCCTGGGCAAAAGCGGCCTCGAGGACGTTGGCCGAAAGGCGCTGGCCCAACAACCCGATCGCATCTCACTCGTGCCGGGGCCCAGCCCGATCAGGCCCGAAGCGATGAACGCAGTTTCATCGCTGGAGCGGCGCGGTTTCGAGCGCGCAGGCAGCTTCGTGATTCCCGAGATGAAGGGTGTCAACCTGCATCTCATGGTGAAGACTGCGGATCGCGTTGTGGCGGTTGTGTACGAGCACGTGCAAGCAGGCGTTTGGGCAGATGTCAGCTGTCGATACGAGGATGGCACGAGCTTTACCATCTCGAGCGCACGTGCTGGCAATGCACTGGAACAGCGGCCTGGCCACCCGATGGTGAAGGCACCGGGGCAGCCACCGGCGATGTTGGCCATGCGCGTGACCACGGAGCGGCCGGCGGGTGCGTTGAAAGCCGTTGCGGCTTCGGATTTTGCTCGTTTGTTCGAGCAAGTGTACGAGGAATCGACGGCCTGGCGGAAGAACAAGGGTCTTTCCGCTGAAGAAGTCAAAGGCTCAGGACTCGAGCGCATCAGCGCCTGATCACGGCACAGCTAATTCTGCACTGGCAACGGCGTTGCTGCTCTTGGTAACGCCGGTCAGTTCTTGCGCGTTTCGCTCATTCTCGACACACTGCCCGCACACTGTGTAGGCGCGCCCGCCGCGCTGAGCTTCCAGCCTCCAATACAGGTAGGTCCGCCATGCACCGCGCTCTGAAGAGCTTGCTGCTCGCCGGGCTGCTCGTCCCCGTGACATCACCTGCGCTGGCCCAGGTCACGGCCATCCGCGCCGGCCGGCTCATCGATCCTGAAGCCGGAACCGTCCTCACGAACCAGGTCATTATGGTCGAGAACGGCCGCTTCACCGCGGTGGGCGCAAACGTGGCCATTCCGACGGGCGCGCAGGTCATCGACCTCTCTCAGCTCACGGTGCTGCCCGGCCTGGTCGATGCGCACAACCATCTTGCGCTCACCTACAAAGACGAACCGGAAAGCAACGTCTATTACCTGACCTACGTGCTGGACTCCTCGCCGCTGCGCGCCATTCAGGCGGCCTCCAATGGCATGCAAATGTTGGCGGCGGGTTTCACCATCGTGCGCGACATGGGTAACAACGGCAACTACGCAGACACGGCGCTGCGGCAGGCCATCGAGCAGGGCTGGATTCCCGGACCGACCATCATCAACTCCGGCATCATCATCGGCGGCATGGGTGGTCAGTTCAATCCGACGCCGGAGATGGCGATCGATCACAAAATTGTTTATCCGGAATACCTGGATGCGGATACCCCGGATGAGATCGTGAAGGCCGTGCGTCAGAACGCGCTATTCGGCGCGAAGGTCATCAAGATCTGCGTGGACTGCAAGCCCTGGGGTTATTCCACGGATGAGATTCGGCTGTTCATCCGCGAGGCGGCCAGGGCCAATCTTAAGGTCGAAGGCCACGTGCAGACCGTGGATGGCGCGCGCCGCGCGATTGAAGCCGGCATCTGGTCCATTGCGCACGACAACGGCCTGAATGATGAGATGCACAAGTTGATGGCGCAGAAGGGCATCTTTCGTGCGGGCACGGAAACGCCCATCTCGCTCACGGGCCACACCAATCAGCAGCGCTACCAGCGCACGGTCGCCGGTCTGCGCAATGCGTACGAGAACAAGGTAGCGCTCACGTTTTCCACTGATGCCGATTACTACGTGCCAGGCAAGACGCGTGGTGAGGTTGCTATTGAGTTCATTGAGACGTGGAAGGCAGCGCGTATTCCCACGGTCGACATTCTGCGCGCCATGACCATCACTGGTTTCAAGGCGAGCGAGACCGAGCGCACGCGCGGTCCCATCAAAGTGGGCATGATCGCTGACCTGATCGCCGTGCGTGGCAATCCGCTGGAGAGCATCGACGCTCTGCGTGACGTGCAATTCGTGCTCAAGGATGGACTGGTCTTCAAGCAAAACGGCATCATGACGCCCGGCGCGTTCTTCCATGGCGGCCCCGTGCGTGGCTGGCGCATCCGTTGACAGAACGGCTAGCGGACGACAGTTGCTTTTTTATCAATCCGACCGTTTCGGCTATGAAACGAGCCTCTCACTTGTCCCTGATAAGGCCCGTTTTCGCCCAAATGTCGAAAACGCAACTGTCGTCCGCATTGTCCAGCCGAACCATGTGATCGAAAAATGACCTGATTCGTTGCATTCGCCTTGTGCTCTCCGTAGCTTGGCTCGGGGCGGTACACTCCCCTGAGTCTCCCCGGGGCCTGACCTGATCGCAGGTTCGGGTATCAAATCGGGGTACCACATGATCCAGTTCTCGACGCTGGGTAACCTGGACTTGCGCGGCTCTGACGGTCGCGAAATCCGTCCCATCCTGGCCCAACCCAAGCGTCTCGCCCTGCTTGCTTATCTCGCGGTTGCTCAGCCCCGTGGCTTCCATCGACGCGACGAGCTGCTCGGTCTTTTCTGGCCGGAGCAGGATGCAAGACACGCGCGTGCAGCCCTCAATCGAGCCATCCACTACTTGCGCCGTTCGCTCGGTGAGCGCGTGATCGTGAGCCGTGGTGATGCGGAGCTCGGGCTCGATCCGTTCAGCTACACGTGTGATGCCGTGCGTTTCGAAGCAGCCGTGCTGGCGAACCGGCACGACGAAGCACTTGCCCTGTATCGCGGTGATTTCCTGGCTGGTTTCTTCCTTTCCGGCACATCCGGGTTCGAGCATTGGTTGGAAGCCGAGCGCGCTCGCTTGAAAGCGCTGGCCGTACGAGCGGCCTGGGGGTTGTCAGAAGCGGAAGAAGCAGCCGGTCATGTGGCGAACGCTCGTTTGCGTGGCCAGCTCGCCGTAGACCTGGCGCCTTACGATGAAGCCGGCTTTCGCCGCTATCTGTCTCTTCTGGATCGCACGGGCGATCGAGCGGGCGCCGTTCAAGCCTTCGAGGATTTTGCGCGCCGCATTGCACATGAGCTCGATGTGTTGCCTGCGCCCGAAACACAGGCGCTGGTGGAAGGAATCCGGGCACGAACTGCTGCCAACGGCTCCGCAGACCGCACTAGCGTGCTGGTGAATGCGCCGGCCGATGTACACGCGTCCTCCACACCGGTGGCCCCGTCTCGCAACCATGGTGATGCGCGATTCTTGCCCGGGCGTGCGCTTGTGCTGCTGACCGGCGGGATTCTGATCGCGTTGGCAGTCGGCACAGCGCTACGCGCATTCAGAGCACCTGCGGCAAGACGCGTAGTTGTGGCTCCGTTTGTTAACCGTACCGGCAAACCTTCGCTCGACCCACTCGGGCCCATGGCCGCGGAGCGGATCACGCAAAGTCTGGTGCAATTGGTGCCCAACGGGGTGCGGACGGGCACGCGCCCGCGCGCTGCAGGCGGGCGCCGCACCACGGACGAGGCCACCGAGCTCGAGGCACTGGCTCGGCGCGCACGAGCAGGCACCGTCGTGGCCGGCGCCTTTTACGCAGACGGTGACACCGTGCTGCGCTTCAGCGCGCAGATCGTCGACGTACTGCACCACAATGTGGTCTGGGTCATTCCGCCTGTAGTGGTG
>JBOHRF010000396.1:0-4979 GCA_050732575.1 Longimicrobiales bacterium | reverse complement strand
GAATGATGGCCGGCCGCTGGAGTTCGGGCAGCTGCCGCACGGCCGCCAGCAACTGCGCCTGCCGCTCGGCGCGTTCGGCATCCTCCAGCGGACCCGGGCGCGGATCGGCAATCGCCAGCGCGCTCTCCAGCGGCTCTTGCCGGCGCCGGCGCGTCACGAACGTGATGGCACGGTTGTGCCCGAGGCGGAACACGAAGGTCCGTTCGGTGCACTCGCCGCGAAAGCGCGGAAGTGCAGTCCAGATCGCCACCAGGATTTCCTGCAGCAGGTCGTCACGATCCGCCGGGTCGGCCGCGTAGCTCGAGGCCATCCGCGTCAGTGCTGGACCGTGGTCTTCTAACAACCGGTTGAACGCGGACGCGGTGCCGGGGTCGGACATGCAGTCAATTTCGGGACCTCCTGCGCCCTTGGGCTACCCCGGCTCCTATCGCTGTCGGGCTGGCTGAATGGGACTCGCAGGTCGTATCGTCGTCTGGCAGCAAGACACTCTGCGCGCCGCATTCGATCGCACCAACTAAATGCGCTGAATCCAAATCACGCTCTTCGACCCTCGACGGTGGCATATCGGGACCTCCTTCATCCTGGTCACGGCAGGCCTGCGCGCCGGCGTCATTTCGCTGAGCGCCATCGTGCTCGGGCTACGGCTGGCACAGATCGGTGCTTCGCCCGCCGAAATCGGCGGCACGGTCGCAGTTGGCATGGCTGCGAATGCGCTCAGTGCTGCGTTGCTGGCCTGGCAGGGTCAGCGGGCCGCACAACCACGCGTGTTGATTGCGCTGGCCGTTGCCTCGGGTCTCGGTCTGCTGCTGCTTGCGGGTACGCGCGAACCGCTCCTGATATTGGCCGCAGCGTTTCTCGGGATGGTCAATGGCATGGGACGCGATCGCGGCGGCGCGCAAGCGATCGAGCAGGCCATCCTGGCCAACGCAACGCCACCCCATCGACGCACCGCGACCTTCGTGCGCTACACCGTGGCTCAAGATGTCGGGGGCGCGCTGGGCGCACTGGCGGCGGGACTTGCACCATGGATACAGCGGCAAGCTGGCTTTGCTGCGCCACCCTACAGTGCGCTGCTGGCCGCCGGTGGTGCACTGATGTTGATCAGCGCTTTCCTGTACGCGCCGTTGCCCAGAATTGCGGCTAGCGCCCAAGCCTTGCCCCGTATATCACCCGAGAGCCGACGACGGATTGCCGGGCTGTCCGGCCTGTTCGCACTCGACAGCCTGGGCGGCGGTTTTCTGGCTGGCACGCTGCTGACGTACTGGTTCTTCGAGCGCTTCGCATTATCAGCCGCAGCGATTGGAAGCGTCTTTTTCGCGGCGCGCGTGCTCAATGCGGGATCGTATTTCCTGGCGGAATCACTGGCGCGCCGCATCGGCCTGGTGCGCACCATGGTGTACACGCATCTGCCCACCAGCGTGATGCTGTTCGCGCTACCCTGGATGCCAACGGCGTTCTGGGCAGTGGCATTGTTCCTTCTGCGCGAGAGCCTGGTGCAGATGGATGTGCCGGCTCGACAATCCTACGTCACGGCCGTGGTCGCGCCGCACGAACGTGCCGCGGCCCTCGGCTTCACCAACCTGGTGCGTTATGTCGGCTGGGCCGTCGGCCCGGCTCTGGCCGGCCTGTCGATGAGCTGGGCCGGCCTGAGCGCACCACTCATGGTGGGCGCGCTCTTGAAGGCGGCGTACGATCTCGCGCTGTTCGTTTCCTTTCGCACGGTTCGGCCCCCGGAGGAATTGGCCCATGATCGCGTTGGGTAATGCCTCGCCCACGCGGCGCTCGACCCCACGGTAGCCGCCGCGATCTGGCCGAGTTCGTTGGGCGCGGCTGACTCGCGCATCTCGAAGAAGAGGCCCGCCGGGGACGAGTTGCCGATGTCGGCATTAACGCTCATGCTTAGGCTGCGGTCTTTATTCGTTCCCACCATCCAGTATTTCCGGAGAACCTTCCATGAAGCCACGTCGCCTGATGTTGATCATGTGCGCGCTGCTGGTCAGCACCGGCGCGGTGCAGGCCCAAACACTCGACTCGACGCTGTTGCGTTCCCTGCGCTGGCGCTCCATCGGCCCCGCGGTGATGGCGGGCCGCGTCACCGATGTCGAGGGGCTGCCCGGCCCATCCAAGACCTTCTACGTCGCGTCCGTAACGGGCGGCATCTGGAAGACCACGAATAACGGCGTGACCTATCGGCCGCTCTTCCAGAACGAGCGTGTGATCTCCATGGGTGATCTGGCCATAGCGCCCAGTGACACCATGCAGATCTGGGCCGGCACCGGCGAAGAGGATGCGCGCAATTCCATTTCGCCGGGCGGTGGCATTTACAAGTCGACCGATGGCGGGCTCACCTGGAAGCTCATGGGTCTGGACAAGACCGAGCACATCGGCCGCATCATCGTGCATCCCACCAATCCGAACATCGTTTGGGTGGCCGCAGCCGGCGCCACCTGGCGGCACAACCCGGAGCGCGGTCTCTACAAGACCACGGATGGTGGCCAGACCTGGCGACTGGTCAAGTTCATCAGTGACAAAGCCGGTTTCATCGACATGGTGATCCACCCGCAGAATCCCAATGTGCTTTTTGCTTCCAGCTGGGAGCGCGTGCGCGGTCCCTACTTCTTGAAGAGTGGCGGTCCGGGCAGCGCGCTATGGAAAACCATCGATGGCGGCGAAACCTGGACCGAAATCAAGGGCGGCGGCTTCCCGGAGACGGAGAAAGGTCGCATCGGTATCGCCATTGCCCTGAGCGAACCACGCATCATGTATGCAATGGTCGAGGCCGCGCCCACACCCGCCAGCCGAACGCTGGCCAGCACGAATGCACCAGCACAGGGTCGCGGCGGCGGGCGCGGTGGCGCGGGTGAACAGCGGCGCAGCGGCCTGTATCGCTCACTGGATGGCGGCCAAATCTGGGAGTACATGAACGGCAATAACACGCGCCCGTTCTACTACTCGCAAGTACGGGTCGACACCAAGAATCCCAACCGCGTCTATTTCTCTTCCGTGCCCATCAACTTCTCTGATGATGGCGGCCGCACCGTGCGCAATACGTCAGTGGGCGTGCACACCGATGACCACGCGCTCTGGATCGACCCCAACGATCCCGATCGCATGGTGATCGGCAACGATGGTGGAGTAGCCATTTCCTTCGATCGCGGCGGTAACTGGGCCTCGGCCTTCCACCTTCCAGTAGGCCAGTTCTACGCCATCAGTTATGACCTGGCCACGCCGTACCGCGTTTGTGGTGGCCTGCAGGACAACTATTCGTGGTGCGGGCCCAGCCGCAAAGCGGGCGGCGCCATCACCAATCACGACTGGTTCCGCGTCAGCGGTGGTGATGGCTTCGTGACCGCGCAGGACCCACGCGACCCGAACATCATCTATTCCGAGTCGCAGGGTGGCAACATGGGTCGCCTGAATTACGCGACTGGTGAGCGCATCACGCTGCAGAAGCCGAACTGGCGCGATTCGCATCGCGAGTACATGGATTCCATTGCCGTGTTGTGGCCGGATACGACCGTGCAACCATCGTCGCAGATTCGTCAGCGCGTGGCTGACCTGCGCCGGCGCGCGTCCCGCGATTCGGCCGACCTCGATCTGCGTTACAACTGGAACACGCCCTACATCCTCTCGCCGCACAACGCAGACGTGTTCTACGCCGGCGCCAACCGCGTGCTCAAATCCACGAACAAAGGTGAAGGGCTCGTGCCCATCTCTCCGGACTTGTCGAAGAAGGATGCCACCAAGATCCGCATCAGCACGCGTGAGACGGGCGGCGTTACGCGCGATGCCACGGGCGCCGAAACGTACGGCACCATCGCGTCGATAACGGAGTCGCCCGTGCAGCGCGGCTTGCTCTATGCCGGCACGGATGATGGCAATGTGTGGCTTTCGCCCGATGACGGCAGGAACTGGACGGACTTGACGGCGCGTTTCAAGGGCCTGGTCCCTGACACTTCGTACGTCAGTCGCATTGAAGCCTCGCCGCACGATGCCAATCGTTTCTACGTCACTTTCGATCACCATCGCACAGGCGACTTCAAGCCTTACATCTTCATGACCACGGATGGCGGCCGCACGTTCAAGTCGATTTCGAGCAACCTGCCCACCGGTGGGCCTGATTTCGTGCACGTTGTGCGTGAGGACCTGCGCAATCCCAACCTGTTGTTTGCAGGCACGGATGTCGGCGCCTATGTCTCGCTCGATCGGGGCGCATCCTGGCAGCGCTTCATGGAAGGATTGCCCACCGTGCCCGTTCATGATCTGAAGATTCATCCGCGCGAGCGCGAGCTGATTGCGGGCACACACGGCCGTGCCATCTGGATCGTGGATATTGCTCCGTTGCAGGAGCTGACGCCGGCCATCATCGCTGCCAACGCACACTTGTTCCTGCCCAGGCCGGCCAGCAACTGGGGCTCGCCGCCCACCGGTGGTGAATTCACCGGTCAACAATACTGGCAATCCCAGGCGCCCGGGCCGGGTGCGGACATCGTGTACTGGCTCGGTCAGGCGCAGCAAGGCGGAGCACGCGTAGTCATCACGGATGCGCGCGGCGATACTATGGCCACTATGACCGGTTCATCCGCGCGCGGTTTGCAGCGTGTGAGCTGGAACGTGCGCGGCCGCACGCCGCCGACACTCGCACTTTCACCATCGGAACGGCGCGATAGCATCAACACCGAGCGGCGGCTTGCCGTGGTGTCGGATTCGCTCGTGAAGGCGGGCACCGCGAAAGAACAGGTCGATCGCGTCATTGCCCAGCTGCGCACCGCAGGTGGGGGCGGCGGCGGCGGTCGTGCCGGCGGTGGTGGTGGCGGCGGCGGTGGACGAGGTGGCCAATCTGGCGCATGGGTGGAGCGCGCGGGTGAGTCTCCCGTGACCGGTGGTGGACGTGGCGCTGGTGCGGGTGCGGGTGCAGGCGCAGCCGCCGCAGGTGATCCGGAAGCCGAAGGTGGACGCGGCGGTGGCCAGGGCGGCGG
>JBOHRF010000395.1:0-4983 GCA_050732575.1 Longimicrobiales bacterium | reverse complement strand
TTCTTACAGCTGCGGCGCCTGGCGGCGCGCGTTCTTACGGCTGCGGCGCCTGGCGGCGCGCGTTCTCACGGCTGCGGCGCCTGGCGGCGCGCGTTCTTACGGCTGCGGAGGTGGTAGGTCCGGGATACGCGTAAGCGCGCCCGCGCCCGCAGGGCCGCGCGCCCACGAAGTGCGCCCGCGAAGCGCGCCCGTGCGCGCCAGCGCACGATGGAACAAAGCCTGCCATTGATAGTCCTGCGCCCACCTGCGCGTGCATGTCCAGGATGTGTTGAATTTGTGGAAGCAGCATGCCTTGAGTTCGTTCGGCGCCGGCGCCCCAACCACCGCGCCGCAGCAATCCCAAAACGAGCGCGTGGCATGTGGCGTTGTCACGGCTGCGTGCATTTCCATCGTGGTGCTGTGCGGGCTGACGTTGGTCGGTTGGGCAACGGGGAACGTACCCCTCGTAAGTTTTCCAACGCCCTCCGATATCGGCATGATGATGCCGCTCACGGCCGCCAATCTTTTGCTTTGCGCGGCCTCGCTGTGGCTGCTACGCCCGGGCCAGCGCCGATCGGAGTCTGAGCGCCGGTTGGCGAAATTGCTGGCGGCTGTGCCGCTGCTCTTTGGCCTACTCGTGCTCCTGGAATACGCGTTGCGCATTGAAGTCGGCATCGATTTGCTGCTTTTCCGTGACACGGTTTCCACCCTGGTCGCCCATCTGCCGGGACGCGCATCGGTGGCTGGTTCGTTGTGCTTCATGGCGACAGGTCTGGCGCTGCTGTGGCTCAATGCGCGGTCGCCCTGGTTAGCGCGAACATCTGCGATCCTCACGCTGGTCGTCATCTTCATGGCCCTGGAGCGGTGCATCAGCTACGCCTTCGGCGAGACGGATCTGTATGCACCCCGTTGGCGGATGTTTGGAGAGCCGATCCTGGATCCCATGGCACCCAAGACGGCGGCCTGCTTTCTGGTGCTTTCCCTGGGCTTGCTGTACGCGCGGCCGGAAAGGGGATTCGTGGCGCTGTTCTTCGATCGCGACACGAGTGGCCGTCTGGCGCGCCGGCTGCTGCCGGCCGCCGTCCTGGTCCCGGTTGCATTCGGATTGTTGGGATTGCCGGCCGTGCGGGGCGGATTTTACGGACTGGAATACCCGCTGTCGCTGGTCGTGAGCCTGATGGTCGTGGTGTTGCTGCTCGTGCTCAGCCTGAGTGCACGCACGATTCGGAGGGTCGACTCTGAGCGCAACCGCGTAGCGCGTGCGCTGGCCGCACGTGAAGGCTTTCTGCGTGCCGTTTTCGATAACGCGGGCTCAGGTATTGGACTGCTCGACCTGAACGGCAAACCCGTAGCCACCAACCTGGCCTTGCAGGACATGTTGGGGTATTCGGAGGGCGAGCTCGCCAATCTGTCGCTTACCTCGTTGTTGCATCCGGAAGATGGACCGGCAAATACACAGCTGCTACAGATGTTTCCGCAGGATGAAGAGGATTCCCGCCGATTCGAGAAACGATTCATACACAAAGACGGACACGTCGTGTGGGCGCAGCTGAACGTGTCGTTGGCGCGCGACGACCAGGGTGTTCCCGCATTCTGGATTGCCGTGGTCGAAGATGTTACCGAACGGAAGGAAGCCGAAGAAGCGCAACGCAGACTGACGGCCATCCTGGAAGCCACACCCGACTTTGTGGGCATTGCTGATGCACAGGCGCGCGCTTTGTTCCTCAACAGCGGGGGACGCCAGCTGACCGGTATTGCGAATGAAGATCTGACGGGCCTGAAGATACCCGATTTTCATCCGAACTGGGCGGCGCGGCGCGTGTTGGATGAGGGGTTGCCCGGCGCCATACGCGACGGTCTCTGGACGGGCGAGTCCGCACTCATCGCCGGTGATGGTGAGGAAATTCCGGTCTCTCAGGTCATCCTTGCGCATCGCGGGCCGGGTGGTGAAGTCGACTATTTCTCCACCATCATGCGCGACATCACGGATCGCAAACAAACGGAAGACGCGCAGCGCTTTCTGCTGGAGGCCAGCCGCGCATTTTCCGGTTCCCTGGAAGCCGATGCTGTGCTGAAGAGCATCACCGAGCTGGTGGTCCCCGAATGGGCGGACTATTGCGTGATCGACCTGGTCGCGGACGATGGGAACATCGAACGCGTCGCACTGGCACACCGCGATCCGGAGCTACAGTCCTTGCTGGAGCAGCTGCGCAAATATCCGGTGGGCAGCAAACAAGGTCCGGGTGTGGCTGAAGTCGTACGATCCGGCGAGCCCATGTTGATTGCCCAGCTGACCGATGCCGGGCTCGAGGCCATGACGCGCAGCCGCGAGCACCTCGAACTCGCCCGGAAACTGGGGCCGCGCTCCCTGATGATCGTGCCACTGCTGGCGCACGGCAATGTCATTGGCACCATAAGCCTGTTGCTGACCTCGCCTACGCACCGCTACGGCGCACGCGATCTGCAAATGGCACAGGAACTGGCAGCGCGTGCCGGACTCGCCATGGATAACGCTCGCCTGTACCGGCAGGCGCGCGTGGCCACCGGCCTGCGCGATGAAGTGCTGCGTGTGGTTGCGCATGACCTACGCAATCCGTTGAACACGATCCTACTCACGGCCGGCGCCGTGCAAGAACAGCTGCCGGGCACCGAGCACGCGCGCGCACGTGAATCGCTCGGCATCATCGAACGGTCGATTGCCCAGGCCGACCTGCTGATCCAGGACCTGCTCGATGTGGCGCGCCTGCAGGTGGGCAAGCTGCACCTCGACATGCGGCTGATCGACCCGGCGGCACTGGCGCGCGAAGCCATTGACCTGCATCGCGCTCTGGCTGACGCACGCAACATCACACTGCATTTGCGAATGCCCGAGCGGCTACACTCGGTGTGTGCCGATCGTCACCGTCTGTTACGGGTTTTCTCCAACCTGATTGGCAACGCGCTGAAGTTCAGCCCGGAAGGCAGCCACGTAAGTCTCCATGTGGCGCAGGACAAACATGAGTTGCGTTTTTCCGTTGAAGACAACGGGCCCGGTATATCCGAGGAAGACCAGCCCCACCTTTTCGATCCCTTCTGGCAAGCGCGCAGCGGCAGAAGCGGCGCCGGCCTGGGGCTGCCCATCGCCAAAGGCATCGTGGAAGCGCATGGTGGCAGGATCTGGGCCGAGAGTCAACTCGGCAAAGGTACCACGTTGCTTTTCTCATTGCCGCTGACCGGTCCGGATGCCGCGCAGCACCACATGGCCGCCGACTGATCACTGCTGCCCGGCTGTCGAAGCCTCGCCGGCCTCAACATCTTGAGTGAATGCGTAAGCTGTTTCGTTATTTCTGGCAGCACTACCGGATGCGCACGAGTGCGGTAGTCGCGTTACTCTGGCTCGCCGCATTGCTCGATTTCGTCAGCCTGTCCAGCCTGCTACCTCTGCTCCACATTCTGACCGGTGCGCCCGGCAGCCCAGGGCTTGCACGGCTGCCCGGTTGGTTCCCGACTACGGTCCCGGCACTACTCGCCTTCATTGCCGCATTGTTGCTGGTAAAGGCGCTGCTGCGTTGGCTGGCCATGCGCCAGGTGGCCAACGCGGTGGTCGCCGTGGCCCACGAACTGCGCACGGAATTGCACGCAGCCATGATGGCCGCCAGCTGGAGCTTCTTCGTGCAAACGCCAGCCGCGCATCTGGCTACTGCAGTGGCCTCAGAAGCGTACCGCGCTGCGTTCGGTTATCGACGCGCGTGCGCCGTGCTGGCCGCGTTCCTACAACTCGCGTTTACCGTCGTGCTGGTCGCAGTGATTTCGGCCTGGGTCGGACTCACGGCACTGCTCATAGGAGGCGCGATCACGTTCCTGCTGCGCAGCATCGTGCGCAACAGTCGAACGGCGGGTGTAGCGCAAACGGAGAGCACGCGCGCACTCAGTGCGCGCGTTGCGGATACCGCGCACACCATCAAGCCCGCGCGCGCCATGGGCCGACAGGCCGCGCTGGGCCGCGCGCTGGACGATGCGAGTCGGTCACTGCGCAACGCGGAATCCGCGCAGCTTCACGCCAATGAGATCCTGATATCTGCGCGAGAGCCGGTGATCGCGTTGGCCGTCGCCCTCACTCTGTTCGGCGCCTATTCGATCGCCGGCCGGTCGGCCGCTGAGTTGCTCGTTCTCGGCCTCCTGTTTTATCGCGTGCTCCAACAAGTCAATGTGATTCAGCTCGAGTACCAGGGACTGGTCTGGGACGAAGCCGCGTTCCGTGCCATGCGCGCACAAATCGAGAGTGCACGAGCGCGGCCGGAACGGCCAGGCATGGCGCCCGGCGAGTCGGACGCACCGGGTATGTCATGGCGTGAATTGCAACTCGCCGATGTGACGTTCGGCTACGAGCGAGGGTACGATAGGGAAAGGGTGCTAGAACGCATCAGTCTCACGGTTCCGTTCGGTGCGCTCGTGCTGATAACAGGACCGTCGGGCGCGGGCAAAACGACACTGCTCGACATTGTAGCGGGACTCTATTCACCCTGGTCAGGCCAGGTTCTGGTGGATGGCATGCCGCTCCAGGAAAAGGACCTTCATGCCTGGCGCAGGCAAATTGGCTACATGACGCAGGAGCCCGCGTTGTTACACGCGTCCGTGCAGGACAACCTGATGTTGGGTGAAGACATTCCCCATCAGGCGCTACAGTCCGCGCTACGCTGTGCACGTGCGGCTGAGTTCGTGGCAACTTTGCCGGACGGATTGGATACCCTGGTGGGTGAGCACGGGTACCGGCTTTCCGGCGGTCAACGTCAGCGCCTGGCATTGGCGCGCGCGCTCGTGCATGAGCCGGGGCTTCTGCTGCTGGACGAGCCCACGGCCAATGTCGATCCCGCCACGCAGGACGCTATCGTCGCGGCACTGGCGGAATTGAGAGGCAATCGCACGATTCTATTGGTATCCCATCAGCCGGCCTTCCGGCAGATTGCGGATTACGTCATGGAATTGGAGCCGAACATGACGAGCGCCCTGGCAACTTCGTCTGCA
>JBOHRF010000394.1:0-4989 GCA_050732575.1 Longimicrobiales bacterium | reverse complement strand
TGCGTGGATGTTGCGTACACCGAGACGCGGCGAGTCCGTGTAGAAGCTGATCATGTCGACTTTGCCGCTGATGTTGATGGCAGCCTTGAATCGACCCGTTTGCGTGATGAGCAGGTTGGTGGCGTAGCCGCCATAGCTGGTACCCTGAACCCCCAACCGATCTGGATCGGCGATTCCCATTTCGATCAATTTGTTGGCTGCGGCTGTCACTCCCTTCACCCAGGCCTCGCCTGGATAGCCGTTTTCCAGGTTGACCGATGGTTGCACCACGGCATACCCGTTGGCCGTGAGCACGTTGATGGTCGAGTTGAAGTTATCATCGAAGAAGGTTTCGTAGACATTGAACACGACCGGGTATTTCTTGCCCGCTTCGTAGTCGACCGGATAATAGATAACGCCATGCAGTTTGCGCCCATCGGTATCGAAGTAGGAAAACAGCTCGGTGCGGGACAACATTTTCTCACGCAACCGGGCATTGGTATCGGTGAGGCGCCGCACGTTCTGCAAGTTGGCGTCTGCCGTGAAGATGTCGGCCGGCCGATTGCCTTCCGCGATGGTGAATATGATGGTGCTGCCATCATCCGAGAGTCGGAAGCCGCTATACATGCGGCCATCCTTGACCAGCTCCCGCATCTGTTTGGATGGTACATCGTAACGGAAGATGCCGCGTTCCCAGCTGGTGCGCGCCGTATAGGACAGGTAGATGGCGTTTCCAGCGCGGCTCCATTCCATGACCGAATAGCGCGGCGCTTGTTCGTCGGTTTCGGGAGGCGAGATCAGGAACTGCTCTTTGCTGCCGTCGGCGACGTTGACCAGCCAGAATCCTTGCCGATTGCTGGCAATCAAGCGGCTGCCATCCACGGAGATTCGGGTCACGCTGAAGCGCTCGTTGGCGCGTGCCGTCGTGTCGGCGCGGGCGCTGGAATCGGGCCGTTCCTGGCTTGGACCAAGCAAGCGGCGCGGCTCCTTATCGTCGATCGTGCCAACAAAAACGGCGCCTTCACGGGCGTAGGCGTATTTCCGTCCGTCGTTCGACCACTGGAGATTCAAGCCCTTGGTGGAAGCCAGAACGGTGCGCGGCTCGCCGCCCGTTGTTGCAACGACCTGCAGTTTGTTGTCGTTCCCGCCAATCACGTCATAGTCGGTCTTGGTTGTGACATCATCGAGATAACGCACGATGCTGCCATCGTGCGATGCGGTGAATGAGCGAAGCTTGGCGCCGGCCACCAGCTCGCGCGTCTGGCCGGTGCGCAGATCGTGCAGCGCAACCGATTGCTCGAGGGAGATCCGACCCAGATTCTCCCAGGCCAGGAAAGGCTGCGTGCTGGAGTGCACGACAATGGGCTGACTGGTGATGCGGGCAAAGCCATCTGCAGCCTGCTGTCGCCAGCCAGCGGCGCGCACGGTCAGGAACAGCTGCTGACCATCCGAACTCCACTGCAGACTGGCGTTATCGGCCGGCACGCGATCGCGCGGCAGCACGACCGGACGAGTCCGGTTGGTGGCGCGTTCCCAGACCAGCACTTCGAAGCCATCGCCCTTGCGGGCCAGAAGCGCCATGCGGCTGCCGTCGGGAGACCAGCGGGGTGAACGGATCAGCCGCCGGTCGGCAAATACCTTTCGCGTCTCACCGCTCCTGGTATCGATGATCAGCAAGTCCATGGAACCGGGCGGGATGTACGATGGGTCGCCGAATCTTCGGTTGTCATTGCCCAGGCGGTCGCGGAATGTCGAGCTGGTTACGGCCAACCAGCGGCCGTCGGCTGAGAGATCGGCTACGCTGGCGTTGGTGATGTCGAGTGCGTCATCGACCGTAAACCGGTTGGCTTGCGCACTGGCATCGATGACCGCGCACAGGGTCAGGACCAAAAACACGGAGGAGCGGGCCAGCCCGGGCCTGGACAGGGAACGCATAGGAGTCTCCTGGGGAACGTCGAAAGGATTGCTGAACCTTGCGCGCCCGAGCACAGAGCGTCAAGCCGGTCCATCACTCACCGCTTGCGGTGACGCGCGCCATCTGGTCAGTTGCTCGGAGTGGGAACCGCTAATGTACCCGATCAGGAGAAGCAAGCGTGAGAACGGCAACTTTTCTCGGCGCATGGGCCGCGCTGGCACTCGCGCCGGCGTTGAGCTTCGCGCAGGGTCGCGCGGTCGCATTTGTCAACGTGAACGTGGTGCCCATGGACCGCGAGACCGTGCTGCAGGACCAGACCGTGATCGTGCAAAACGGAAAAATCACGGCGGTCGGTCCGGCCGCGCGCGCCGCTGTGCCGGCCAATGCGTTGCGGGTTGATGGTCGCGGCAAATTCCTGCTGCCCGGTCTGGCCGAAATGCACGGCCATGTGCCCGGCCCAACGAGCGCCTATTCCGTAGAGAACGTGTTGTTTCTCTACATTGCCGGTGGTGCCACGACTGTACGCAGCATGCAGGGCCAGTTTGCGCACTTCGCGCTGCGCCAGCGCGTGGAAAGCGGTGAACTGATCGGACCACGGCTCTATCTCTGTCCGCCGCAATTGAGTGGCACCAGCGTGCCCGATGTGGCCACGGCCGAACAACGTGTGCGGGAAGCCAAGCAGGCCGGCTACGATCACTTGAAGATTCAAGAAGGCGTGACCAAGGAAGTTTATGACGCCATCGTGCGCACGGCCCGCGAGGTCGGACTACCCTGGGGCGGCCACGTCTCGATACACGTTGGCGTACCGGGTGCACTGGCCGCGAAGCAAAGCACCATCGATCATCTCGATGACTATGTGGACGCCATCGAGCGCAATGAAGCGCGCATTCCGGCCATTGTACGCGCTACCCGGGATGCCGGTGTTGCGGTCGTGCCGACCATGCCGCTCTGGGAAATCCTGCGCGGACTGCACTCGCCCGAGAGCATGAATGACCGGCCTGAGTTGAAGTACGCGCCGCCGCAAACCCGTCAGGGTTGGGCCAACCAGGCGCGCGGTGCGCAAAGCAATACCACGCCGGAAGCGGCGCGGCGCGAAATCGACTTGCGCAACCAGATCCTCAAGGCCATGAGCGACCAGGGAGTACCGATCTTGTTGGGCACCGATGCACCGCAGGCGTACAGCGTGCCTGGCTTTTCTTTGCAGCGCGAAATGGAAACCATGGTAGCGGCCGGAATGACACCGTTTCAGGTCTTGCAGAGCGGCACCATCAATGTGGCGAAGTACTACAAGATCGACAGTGAAGCCGGTACCGTTGCGGCTGGTCGGCGTGCGGATCTGCTGCTGGTCGATGGCAATCCGCTGCAGGACATCAAAAATATGGCGCGCAAGTCGGGCGTCATGGTGCATGGCCGGTGGTTGCCCTGGAGTGAAATCCAGGCGCGGCTCGATCAACTGGAATCAAGCTACCGCTAACCAGGTCGCGGTAGCGGAATCACGAAAAACGACTTCCGCGGAGGCGCAGCACGCGCTCCGCGGAAGTGTCTGCCACGTGTGTGGGGATCGCTCAGATTTTGGGCGTGGCCGGCGGGTGTCTCCGCGAAACCACCATCCGATAGATCCACAACAACAGGATTGCGCCCAGAATCGAGCCGATCCAACCGGCTGGATCGCTGGCCGACCGGCCGGGCAAGAGCACTCCCAGGAGGAAGCCGCCCAGGATCGAGCCCAAAATGCCGAGGATGATCGTGACTATAATGCCACCCGGATCGCGACCCGGCATGATCAGCTTGGCGATCGCACCCACGATAGCGCCGAAAATGATCATCCACAGTATGTTCATCAGATTCCTCCGCGAAGTTGATAATCTGGCCGCCCTCCATCGGCCCGTACCGCGTCGATGGGTGCAAGACGAGTGCCGATTGCCGGCGAAATGCTGAGAACCACTCTACTTTGGGCTGCCCAAAACCGCACGCTGGCGCGCCGGCTTCCTACCCTGCGCTTTGCGCGCCGGGCGGTCACCCGGTTCCTGCCCGGTGAGACGCTGGACGATGCTCTGCGCGCCAGTGACACTCTGCGCGAGCACGGACTATTCAGTGTGGTTTCTCGGCTGGGCGAGAACGTGACCGAAGCGCGGGAAGCCGAAGACGTGCGCAACCATTACATCGACGTCATGCAGATCCGCGCTGGCATTGGACCAAGTACTCACATCTCGGTAAAGCCAACTCAACTCGGTTTGGATATCGATCCGGAACTCTGTGCATCCAATCTGGCAGCCATTGTGGAAGAGGCAGATCGCTCCGCCAATTTCGTATGGCTCGACATGGAGTCCAGTGCCTACGTCGACCGCACCATCACGCTGTTTCAGCGGATTCGCGCTCGGCATACGTGCGTAGGATTGTGCTTACAAGCTTACCTGCACCGCACGCCGCAGGACCTGGAGAACCTGCTCGAGATGACCACCGCAATCCGCCTGGTAAAAGGAGCGTACCGCGAAAGCGCTGCCATCGCCTTTCCCAACAAGAAGGATGTCGATGCCGCTTTCACTCGCCTGGCCACACGCATGTTCGAGGAAGCAGCCACCGGACGCGAAGTTGGAGCACCGCCCGGCCTGGCTACTCACGACACCGCGCTCCTACGCAAACTCGCCGCTTCGGCCCACGAACTGGGCGTGGCCAGAGACGCTTTCGAAATCCAGATGCTCTATGGCATTCAGCGCAGCGCGCAGGAGCAATTTGGCCGCGAGGGCTACCGAGTCCGCGTGTTGATCAGCTACGGCTCGGCCTGGTTCGCCTGGTATATGCGCCGGTTGGCTGAACGGCCCGCGAACGTTCTCTTCCTGCTCAGAAACTTGATCGGATAGAAAAAGCGCTGACCTGATCCAGCAACTCACCAACCAGAGTTCGCTGTGCTGCCGGCAACTCGGCCAGCAGCTCACGCTCAGCAGCAGCCAGCAGTACAACGCCTGCGAGATAACGCTCTCGTCCCAGGTCCGTCACCACCGCCAGGACACTGCGCCGATCGTTGGGATCCGCAATGCGCCGCACCAGACCATCGTTTTCCAAACGATCCACCAGTTGCGTTACGTTGGATTTGA
>JBOHRF010000393.1:0-4998 GCA_050732575.1 Longimicrobiales bacterium | reverse complement strand
CCCGAGATGCGTTCCCGATTCCTCACCCGATCTCCCGATCCCCCGATTCCCCGGATCCCCCTCGAGCCCGGAAACCCGATGTTGCGATGCTGTTACCGGTCGTGCCATCCCTGCCCGGCCGCCGACTTGCAAATTGAAATGCGGAACCAGTTGATGGGGTCGGGGTCGGAACCGACAACGGGGTTGGTCGGGGTCTGTCCTGGGGGTTGAGTATCACGCGATGAGTGCAAGAGAACGCGAGGTTGCGGGTGACGTCGAGCCCCAGGTGGCAGCGCATGCGGGTCCGCTCCTGCCGGTGGCGGTATCGCCCCAGGCGGTGTCGCAGGATGGGCCGCTGTCACAGAGTGGCCTGTACTTCAATCGCGAGCTGAGCTGGCTGGATTTCAACTGGCGGGTTCTTTACCAGGCATTGGACACGCGCACGCCGCTGCTGGAGCGCGCGCGTTTTCTGGCCATCACACAAAGCAACCTGGACGAGTTTTTTGCCAAGCGGGTGGGCGGTCTGAAGTCGCTGCTGGCCGCAGGCGTCAGCACGCCGGCTCCCGATGGTCGGACACCGAGCCAACAGCTGGAACTGGTTTGGTCGGCCGCGGTCGAGATGCAGCGCCGAATGTGCGCAGCGTGGCGCGAGGAGCTGCGGCCCCAGATCCAGGAAGCGGCAGGCATCACGGTAGTCGAGTGGTCGGAGTTGACGGATGAGGAGCAAGCGCAGCTGCTGGCGCATTTTCGCTCGAACATCTATCCGATCCTGACGCCTCTGGGCGTCGATCCCGGGCACCCATTCCCGTTCATTTCCAATCTCAGTCTGTCCATGGCCATCGCGCTCGCGCATCCCACGCGCGGCACCGAACACTTTGCACGCTTGAAGATTCCGCTCAACCGCGGCCGCTGGATCCGGCTGGGCACCAGCCGGCGCTACCTCGCCATCGAGACCCTGATTGCCCAACACATGGGTGAGTTGTTCCGTGGCATGGAGGTGCGCAGCACGCATCTATTCCGCGTCACGCGCAATGCCGAGCTGGAATGGGGTGGCGACGAAGCGGAAGACCTGCTGCAGATGATCTCGGAAGAATTGCGGGAACGGCGTTTTGCGCCGGTCGTGCGGCTGGAAGTACAACAAGGCACGCCAGCCGCCATTCGCGATTTGCTGGTAGACGAGCTGGAAATCGAGCCGCACGACGTCTACGAGATCGATGGGTTGCTCGATCTGACCAGCTTGAACACGTTTGCCGACCTGGAGGTACCCGAGCTGCACTTCCCGCCCTGGGAGCCGGTCACCCCCTTTGCCTTGCTGAATGTCGGTCGCTCGCAAAGCGAACCCGACATGTTCAGCGTGATTCGCAACGGCGACGTGCTGGTCCATCATCCCTACGAATCGTTTGCCGCCAGTGTCGAACGTTTCGTCGAGGAGGCGGCGGCGGATCGGCGCGTGCTCGCGCTCAAGCAAACCCTGTATCGCGTGTCCGATGACTCGCGCGTGGCGCGTGCGCTGATTCGAGCCGCCGAGGCCGGCAAACAGGTGGCCGTGCTGGTGGAAGTCACGGCCAGCCTGGACGAACAACGCAACATGGACTGGGCCCAACGAATGGAAGAAGCGGGTGTGCACGTGACCTACGGAGTGGTCGGGCTGAAGACACACACCAAGATCACGCTGGTGGTACGCGAGGAGCCCGATGCCATCCGCACCTATTGTCATGTTGGCACGGGCAACTATCACGAGCGCACGGCACGCCTCTATACCGACCTGGGTCTGTTCACGGCATCGCCAGAAATTGGCGGTGACGTAGTCAACCTGTTCCACTTTCTGACCGGGCTGGCGCCGGCACAACAATACACGCATCTGCTGGTAGCGCCGCGCGACATGAGGCAGACCCTGTTGCGCCTGATTGATGAGGAAGTTGCGCGGGGCGAACAGGGTCGCATCATTCTCAAGATGAACGGCATTGATGACGTGGGTATGATCGAGGCGCTCTACCGTGCTTCGCGCGCCGGCGTGCGCATTGACTTGATCGTGCGCGCCCATTCGCGCTTGCGCCCACAGTTGCCCGGCTTCAGCGAACACATTCGCCTCATCAGCATTGTGGGCCGTTTCCTGGAGCACGATCGTATCTGGTATTTCCACAACGGCGGCCAGCCCCGGGTTTACATCGGCAGCGCCGATTGGCGGCGCCGCAACCTGGAGGAACGCGTGGAAGCCATGGTTCGCATTGATGATGGAGCGCTGCAGAATCGACTGTACCGTTTGCTGGACGCCGCACTGAACGACAATCGCTCAGCTTGGGAGCTGCGTGCGGACGGACGTTATCTGCTGCGCCAGCCGCCGACCGATGGCCCGGTACGCTGGTACCAGGAACTGCTCATGCAACAAGCCCGCGAATCCCAGCCGCGTGCCCACGGTCGTACCGGCCACACCGACGAGCGGTGAGAATCGAACGCAGGCATCTGCGTCAATTGCCGGACGCTCCAGCCAGGCGCGGCATTCGCCTGGTTGCCCTCTTCCTGCTGCAGCAGGCCGAAGCCGCTTTTTCCCGACTCTGTACCAGCACTGACCCGAAAGCCCTGCACGACTTTCGGGTTTCGCTACGTCGCCTGCGCAGTCATGCACGCAGTTACCGCCCCTGGTTGCGCGAGAGTGTGGACAAGAAACACGCACAGCAGTTACGGCGCATTTCACGCGCCAGCAACCCCAGCCGCGACTTCGAAGTGCTGATGGAGCGCCTGGACGAGCTCACGTTCGAGGAGGACCTGGAAGTGGCGGGCAGCACCATGCTGCACCAGCGCTTTCTCGAGCAAATGCTGGGCGCCGTCGAGGAGTTCCGAGGCGAGGCGTTGCAAGAATTTCCCGCTTTGTCGCGTGAGCTTCGCCTCGGCCTGTCCAGCTACCTCGAGCGGCTACAGATCGAGGACGGCCCGACCGAGCGTTTGGGGCCGGTAGCCAGTCGCCTGTGTGGTCAACTTCGTGAGGAGCTGCGCAACACCCTGGGCGCCGTGTTTACCATCGAACACCAGCAACAGGCGCACGAAGCACGCATCGTCGGCAAGAAGTTGCGCTACCTGCTCGAGCCGTTCGCGCCCCAGATTCGAGCCTGCGCCGACGCGGTACAGGCGTTGAAGACCCTGCAAGACGACTTTGGACACTTGCACGACGTGCACGTCTTGATGACGGAAGCGGAGTCGGCGCTGCGCGACGCGGACGTTCAGGCCCAGGTCCCGCTGGCGGCCGTGCTCCAGCGCGTACGTGATTGGCGAGGCGTATTGTTTGCCGAGGTTCGCCGGCAATACATCGAATCGAAAGCGGCGCTGCTGCTGGATGGCGTACGCACGGCCGAGCGCGAGCTGATGCGCGCCGCGCGCAGCCGCGAGATCGAACGCAAATTCCTGCTCACGCGATTTCCCCGCCTGCGTAACGCCCAACAGCTGAACATTCAGCAAGGATACCTGCCCGGCTCGGACATCCGTGAGCGCGTGCGCAGCATCGAGTCGAACGATGGCCGAACCTTCTATCGCACGCTGAAGGCCGGCCGCGGCCTGACCCGCCTGGAAATCGAAGAAACGATTGACGAGCATGTGTTCAAGGGCTTGTTCGCGCTGACCAAAGGCCAGCGCGTGCGCAAACGCCGCTACATCGTAGAAGAGAACGGTCTGCGCTGGGAAATCGATCGTTTCCTCGATCGCAAGCTGGTATTGGCCGAAGTGGAACTGGAATCCGAAGACCAGGTCATCGAGCTGCCCCGCTGGCTCAAGCCGCTGGTAGAACGCGAGGTCACGGATGACCCGGAGTTCAGCAATGAGAAGCTGGCCCGGTAACTGAACTGCGCAACGAATCGAGGCCATAGGAGTAGGGGAAGGATTTAGGGTGGCAGGGACCGATCTGCCCGGCCAGCCAGCCTGCCCCGCCACGGAACCCACTGATCGAACGATCCCTACCACCCTCCCCTTCCCCTACTCATTTGCCCTCGGTCTTTTCGAAATTCCCTGTGGTCTTTCCGCCCGCTCACGCAAAACCCAAGTTGCCAGACCTTTCTGGGGAGGCCCTTTCTTGGCGAAACGCGAGTACCATCGCTGGCACAGTCCGTCGTTGGGCCGCGACATGGAGTTGCTGGTCTTTGGTCATGCCGGTGCGCGCGTACTGGTTTTTCCTACCTCGCTGGGCAAATTCTTTGAGTGGGAAGACCGCGGCATGGTGGCCGCGCTGAGCGAACACCTGGAGAACGGCTGGATCCAGCTTTTTTGCCTGGACAGCGTGGACGCGGAAAGCTGGTACGCGCGCAACAAACACCCGGGCGAGCGCGCCGCACGCCACCAACAGTATGAGCGCTACGTACTCGATGAAGTGATTCCGCTGGCCTGGCAGGTCAACCCCAACCCGTTCCTGATCGTGGCCGGCGCCAGCTTTGGCGCCTATCATGCCCTCAACCTGGCGTTCCGTTACCCGCAGGCCATCAACCGGGTCATCGGCTTGAGCGGCCTGTACGACATCAAGCAGATTCTGAGCGGGTATCAGGACCCCAATGTGTACGTGCATGACCCGTCTCACTACATGATTCACGAGTCGGATCCGGGCCGACTCGAGGCCTTGCGCCGAATGAACATCATTTTGGCCATTGGAAAAGAGGATCCCAACCTGAAGGACAACCAGCATCTTTCCGACGTGTTATGGAGCAAGGGTGTTTGGCATGCCTTTCGTTTGTGGGACGGCTGGGCCCATGACTGGCCCTGGTGGCGACAAATGATTCAGCAATACATCGCGGGGAATGATTGAATGACCTGCGTATCGGGCGTTGTCGGGCGTGTCGGGCGTATCGGGGTGAAAGCACGTTCACGTTCTCGCTCTCGCTAACGTTCACGGCAGTTTGTTTCGTGAACGAAAAGTAGAGTCGAGCCGAGGCGCTGCAGCTTTAGGCTACGCATAGCCGTTGACTCCCAGTTTCCGTGTGGGAGTGCCTCAATAGCGCAGCCATGGCTCAGTTTCCTCGGCCCGCTCATCGAACCGGACGT
>JBOHRF010000392.1:0-5014 GCA_050732575.1 Longimicrobiales bacterium | reverse complement strand
AGTGAAAGGCCTGTCCAACCACGACCAGATCTATGGTGTGATCGGGCAGTCCGGTTTCTTCGGCGCTGCCGTGCACACTGGTGAAGCCGGGCCACTGCGCGAGGCGCTGTTCGGCGGCAGCTCGCATCTCGGCATTGGGCTCGACGCCTATCACGTGGTTCCCGTTGCTCAGAAAGGGTTCGGCGGAAAACCCGGTGCCCGATCCGATGTCGGCTATGCGCCAGTCGGCGACCAGCCCGATCTCCCTCTGCAGCAGGGGCACCAGCTCGCGCGGGTAACGCGGCCGATAGCGGACGTAGTCCTGGACGCGGTCGGCGAAGCGCTCTTTGGGATTGGCGTGCTGAGTCATACAGCGCGAAGTGTGCGCTGCACTCTCGCCTTGCGCAACGTCAGCTTTTCAGCAGATAGCCTGATCGGGTGTCGCCTTGCCTTGGGCTTCTCAGACCCACAAAAACGCGGCGTGTTGGTGTCCGCTGGCGGCATCGATGATGCGCTCGGATACACGCAATCCACTGGCGCCACTGGTAAATACGACAATGGCAGAGCGACTTGCTGGATGTACGAGCCCGAAGTTCTTCCACGCGCCGTTGTCTCCCCAATGCCAGAGATAGTCACGATCGTGCGCCCGTTCCAGACCCCAACCCAGGCCCCAGGACAGCGCGCCATTGATGCGCGATTGTGCGCTTTGCATCATGCGCAGCGTTTCGGTTTCAAGGCCACGGTCGTATTCGATTGAGTCAGGAGCTGGCCCAGGAAAAGACTGTAGTCTGCGACCGTGGTCAGCAGGCTGCCGGCGGCATTGGGGATGATGAAATTGGGAAGGGCGGGCGGTGCGGGTGTCATCTTTTCCATGGCCGCCACAATCTCGTCGTGCGTCCAGCGAGCCAGTGGTTTGCCGCTGCTCTCAGCAACCGCCAGCAGCCGATTGGCAAAGTCACGGCTATAGGATTGCGCCGTGAGCGGCTGGTCGGTGCGATTGCGCCAGTTGCGGTAACCGCTCGAGTGGCTCAACACGTGGCGCGCCGTGATGCGATCACCGCGCCCGTCGGCCGGCGTATGGTTGGGCACATATGACTTGAGCGGCCGGTCCAGGTCCAACCGGCCCTGATCGACCAGGCGCAACACCGCATACGCGAATACCGGCTTGGCTAGTGAAGCTGCGGGAAACAGCGTGTCGACGGTGACCGGCGGTTTGGCGTTGAGCTCCGTGACCCCTGCATGGTGCTGCCAGACCATGCGCGACTCCTGCACCAGACCAACGCCCACCCCCGGCACACCCGCCAATTCCATCAGCCGATCCAGTCCGGCCAGAAACGTCGCGTCCGGTTTGTTGATGGCAGGCGCCAGGGGCGTCCACTTTGCCACCGCGCCGATCTGCAATGTGGTAAAGGGAAGCAAGCTCAACGCGGCGGCAAACTCGCGACGGCTCATTTCCGCTGACATGACTCAAACTCGCGTTGAAGGGATCTTGCTAATAGATCGTTCGATGCGGGAAGGGTTGCGCGCGAAGGTGAGTCGGCTGAGTACCGGCAGGCACGGGCCCTTGCCATGCCCATGACGGACACCCCATGCTACTTGTATCTATCCAACTCTCTGGAGATTCGAATTATGTTCGCCTGGCTGATCCCGGTGTGCCTGTTCGGTTTGTTCGGCTCCATTTTCCTGGGCGGAACCACGATCGAACCGCAGGGCGGTACCGGACTGCGTCAGATGCTGGGACTCCTGGCCAGTTGCGCCGTACACGTAGCCCTTTGGAATGGGCTTGCGCTTACGCTCGGTGCGATGATGCCAGCATTGGCAGCCATGGTTTTTGCCAGCCTGCTCGCCATCCCGGGCGTGCTGCTCGCTTCCTGGATCGGCTTCATGATCTTCGGTGTCAAGCTGGGCCGCACCGCGCCCGCCCATTGAATGACGCGGGACGCGCGACGCGTCGCGCGTCACTGCCGCTTGAACCGAACTTTCCCGCCGACCACGGTCAGGTCCACCAGCGTGGTCGGGATCTCATCTTCCGCCACGGTCATGATGTCTTTGGACAACACCACGATATCGGCCAGCTTGCCCGTGGTAATAGATCCTTTCTGCTGTTCTTCGAAGGCGGCATAAGCGCCGTTCAGCGTATACGATCGCAACGCCTCATCACGTGTCATCTTCTGACCCGGACTGAACACCTCGCCTGTATTGGTCTTGCGTGACACACTGGCGTAGAAGCTGGCGATCGGGCTGATGTTTTCGACCGGCACGTCGGTGCCGTTGGCAATGACGACGCCGTTGGCGATCAGGTCGCGGAATACGTACGACGTCTGAATGGCGCGCGCATCACCCAGTCGCTTGGGAATCCAGGGGCCATCGGACGTGGCATGCACGCCCTGCATGGCAGCAATGACGCCCAGTTGTTTGAAGCGCGGTACATCGGCTGGATTCAGGTGTTGCGCATGTTCGATGCGCCAGCGCAGATCCGACTTGTCGGGATGGGCCTTGAAGACGCGCTCGTAGATGTCGAGCACTTCGCGGTTCGCGCGATCGCCGATGGCATGAGTGTTCACCTGAAAGCCGTGTTTGATGGCGACTTCGGCCGTGCCCTCAATGTCTTTTACCTCCTCCAGGGTAAGGCCGCGGCTGCTGGCCAGGTCGATGTAGGGCTCGAGCAGCCAGGCGCCATGCGCGCCCAACGCGCCATCGATCTGACGCTTGATGGAACGGACCGTGAGATAGTCGTCGCCCTGGATGGGCATGAGGTACTGCGGCAGTCGCTGGTCCATGACCTCGTTCGATTCGCGCCGCACCATCACGTTCAATCGGATGGGCAACGCGTTTTCGGCTTCCATGGTCTTGAGAAAGTCGATGATCTCGAACGACGAGCCCGCATCATGGAAGCTGGTCACACCCTTGGACAACGCTTCCTGACCGGCCAACTCGACTTGACGGCGGCGTTCGCCATCAATGTCGCCGACTGAACGCGAGGAGTCCGCGCGGGCCAGCGCCGCGCTGGCCAGACGCTGCGCGGTCTCGCGCAGCAAGCCGGTAGGTTCGCCATCACGTCCTTTTACAATCTCTCCGCCTGACGGGTTGGGTGTGCTGCGTGTGATCCCGGCGATTTCCATGGCGCGCTTGTTCACGAACGATGCGTGACCGCTGGCATGCGTCAGGTATACCGGGTTGTTGGGCGAAACGCGCGACAGCGCATCGTGCACCGGATTGCCCTCCACGGCACCGGGCGGCGGCACCTCCCATTTTTCCTGATGCCAACCGCGACCACTGATCCAGGCATCTGCTTTGGCATCACGCGAGGCTGCAGCTACCATGGCCACAATGTCATCCCAGCGTTTGGCCGTGGTCAGGTCCAGGATCATCTTGGCGCGGCCCAAGCCCATGTAGTGACCGTGGCTTTCAATGAAACCAGGCACGACCAGCCGGCCGTTCAGGTCGATCACTTCCGTCCCATTGCCAACCAGGCGATCGATCTCCTCGTTCGTGCCGACCGCAATGATGGTGGCGCCGCGTACGGCAATCGCCTGTGCCTCCGGCAACGTTGAGTCGACCGTGACGACCTTGCCATTGCGCAGCACCAGCGTGGCGGACTCGCCGCTGTCACAAGCCGCAACCGCCAGCAGCACCAGCAGCAGAAACATTCGTCTCATGGGCACTCCGGATTGATTCAGGGTGGGGTCCGGCTAACTTATTCGCGCAGCCCTATCGAGCCAACAGGGGAGGTTCGGATGAGCGACCCGCAGCGGCCCGAGCAAAGCGAATACGCCGCGTACTATCACCGCTACATTGAGCGGGTCCCCGACGGCGATATCCGCATGATCTTACGCGCGCAGCTGGCCGACACCATGGCCATGTTGCGCCCCCTCACGGAAGAACAGTCTGCCTACCGATACGCAGAGGGCAAGTGGAGTATCAAGCAGGTCGTGGGTCACGTGGTCGATGCCGAACGGATTTTCCTGTACCGCGCCTTGCGTATTGCCCGCGGCGACCAGACTCCGCTACCCGGTTACAACGAAAACGTGTACGCCGACATCGCCGGCTTTGACCAGCGGCCGTTGCGCAGCCTGCTCGCCGAGTTGGAGGCGACCCGCGCCTCGACTGCATCCTTCTTTCAAAACCTGCCCGAGGAGGCCTGGGCCCGCTCGGGCACGGCCAACAGCTACCCGGTCTCGGTCCGGGCCCTGGCGTTTACTATTGCCGGTCACGAGCTGCATCACCGCGAGATCCTCCAGACCCGCTACCTGGGCCAGGCCACACCCGACTGAATTCCGGGTTGCGGCCCGCACGCTCCAGGTGTGTAGCCGGTGCCACTGACCGGCGCAGACCCGACCCTGGCTCGCGCTCGTAAACTCAAAGAATTCCGTGCGCTCGACCGAAAAACAGGGCCTTCGCTCCGAGGCACGCGTCTTCCATTTCGTGCCCGCCGAGGCGTAGGAATCGATGCGGTTGTCCCCCTGTTCCAGCCGCACTTCGATTCGGTTCACTATACCCCACACGCGCAACCTTACGGGACTGGCGGTGACGCAAGCGACCCCCCGGCGGTTGCGTTGCAGGGCGAGTCACAGCGCCCACCTGGTCGGCGCGTGTGGGGTACGCGAGTACGAAGAAAAATTATCGCGCCGGCCGCGCAGACTTGCGAATACGCGTAGAGCGTCCCTCCAGGTTTGCGGCGGCCGGTGCGGCCAGGAAGAAGAGGGTAAGATCGGGTTGTTGCCCGGTCTTACCCTTTGTGCTATTGCGTTCTTGCTCTTCTTCTCTTCTTCCTTTCTTCCTCTCTTACGAGTTTTCTACGTTGTGGCCTTGTCCACGACGGGCCGCTTGTCGCGATTCGCGACTTCGTTCACCAGGTCTCGAATGTAATTCGTGATGCGTGTGTAGTGCGGGTAGTCGATGTATTGGGGCTCATCGGTCACCTGATGGTAGTCCTGATGCAGACCGGTAAAAAAGAATGCGATGGGAATGTTGTAACGCGCGTAACGCGCGTGATCGCTGCGACCGTAAATGTTGTTGTAATTGGCCCAGCCTG
>JBOHRF010000391.1:0-5017 GCA_050732575.1 Longimicrobiales bacterium | reverse complement strand
CACGCCCGTCACGCCCGTCACGCCCGTCACGCCCGTCACGCCCGTCACACCCGTCACGCCCGTCACGCCCGTCACACCCGTTACGCCCGTCACGCCCGTCACGCCCGTCACACGCCCAAGTGTTTCACCTTCGGCCGAGGCCGGCGCGCGGATCGAATCGCCGCTCGCAATCGCATCGCCGCGCGCCAGCGCGCGACCGGGCAATGAGGCCAGCCGCCAGTCGCCTTCCGCGGCATAGACGTGACCTACCGTTTGTGCAGCGGTGGGGGCCGGTGAGCTCAGGAACAGCGCGGATCATGGGCGGGGCGTAGAGCCGGCAGGCGAACGCATGGTGCGGCTGGAAGCATCTGGCGCGGGCTGCAAACATGGGGCGGCTCCTCGGGCGAGTCACTCCGCCCCGAGCAACCTGCCGCACGCGAGCAGAGTGAAGTTGAGTACAAAGGTAGCGTCAACCATTCCATCATCAAAGGCGAAGAAGTAACGGGCGAGTCGGGCGTGTCGGGGTTGCAATTCCCGGAATTCGGAAGCCGGGCTAGCCTGACATCAACCGCCGTTGTACTGCTCACCTGAGCCGCGTTGCGCGCAAGTCTCGCTTCTTGGAAGGACAGATCAAGACAACCTTCAGGAGCGAACGACCATGCACGCATCCTCAGGGCGATACCGCCATGCAGCGATCGTCCTCGTTACACTGTTGTCGAGTTGGACGAGCACGAGCTGCAGCATCTTCACCGGGCCGGACCGCGACGGGCGCGGCTTCGAAGTATGGCTGATCGATCAGTCAGACTCGCGCGGCGTCAACTACGGCGGCACGTTATACGTCTACGACAGCGATGACCTGGATGCGGATGATCCAGCCAGCGTCACGCCCCGCGAGCGCATCGACCTGGCGGGTGAAATTGGCACGCTGTGCAACACGGCTACGGGCGCCAATCCGGTACGGCCCCACATGCTGGTGTTCAACCGCGAGCAGACGCATGCCATCCTGTCGTTCGTGGCCAGTGGACACGTGGCGTTGATCGATGCCAAGACGCGCCGGCCGGTCGGCTGCGTGCGCACATCACAAAGCGCAACCGGACGGCAGGCGCATGCCGCGTTCCCCGCACCCAACGGCACGTTTGTCGTGATCGCCAATCAGAACGGCAAGCGACTCGAGCGCATCGATGTCGATTTCCGGGCCGGTACGTTTACCCTGAATCCGGCGGCCACGCTGGACTTGACCACTTGCGCCACACCTTCGGGAACGCCCTGTCAGGCGCCCGATCTGCGACCCGACAATGCGCCCATCTGTCCGATCGTGGAGGCGACCAGCCGCTATGCATTCGTGACCCTGCGCGGCGGCGGTCTGCTGGTGGTCGATGCGCGCAAGACACCCATGGAGGTGGTTGCCGATTACGACAAAGCCACAGTCAAGGGCAATGGTTGCGGCGGTGCGCAGGTCGGTCCACACATGTATGTCAATTCCGGTGGACGGCCAGGCAATCTCAGCCACCTCGACCTCTTTGGCTTCGATGTCTACCGCTTCCCCGTGTTTGGTTACACGGACGCAACCAAACCCAGGCCGCAGCTGCTGTTCTCCTCACCGGGCGAGCACGATTCGCATGGTATGGTGAACGTGCGCAACGCGCACGTGTGGGTGATGGACCGCCACGCCAATCTTGCGGAAGTCATCTCGACCGCGACCGGACAGCGGGTGAACACGGTGCCACTCGCCGGACCACTCTCCAGCGACCCCGCACCCGATCTGGTCGACGTATCACCGGCCGGCGGATTCCTGTTCGTCGCGCTGCGCGGCCCTACGCCCTTGAGCGGCGATCCGCACATTGCCACGGGCAACTCGCCCGGACTGGGCGTAATTGCCCTCAATCGCCAGGGCTCGGATGGTGAGTTGGTCGCCATCCTGCGCATCAGCAATGTGGATGCAACAGGGGTGGAACGTGCAGATGCGCATGCGGTGAGGGTGAGGCAGAAGTAAGAAGTTCCTAATCCTCCCCCTCACCTTAATCCTATCAGCTCAGCACTCTCCTCCTCCTTCGTCGTGTCGAAGGAGGAGGAGAGTGCTGAGGATTAGGATTAAGGTGAGGATTAGGATTAGGAACGGATTGCGTTGAAGAGCAATTTGAAAGTCCCGTGCGGCTGTGCGCGTTTCAGGATTTCGGGACCGAACAACAGCACGCGTCCGCGTCCAACCCTGGCTTCTGCCGCAACAACGCCATTCTCGAGATAGTGTTGGCCCCAGGACCAGCCGCTGCGCAACGGTGTCCTGCTATCGAACCAGGCAATGCGTGTGACGCCGGCAGCCGCGGCATTTGCGCCCATCTTGAAGACCGGACTGTCATCGAAGAACACGTTGGTATACTCGGACATGCCAAGAGCGACCGGATGCGCGGTATTGACGCGCGCGGCCAGCACGGATCCAGGCGTGTAGAACTTCGTGTTCGGCAATGCCGTGCCGTTTTCCACCAGATGGCTTTCTATGGGCAGCTTGAGAAACGCGGCCAGGTTGGTCGCCGATTCTCCAATGGTGATGACGGTGCCACCATCACGGACGAATTGCTCGATTTGTGGCAAGGTCGTGTCGACCGTCACGCGGCCCTGGTGATTCTGGTACTCCGCGGGAATGTCAGACTGCGGCTGTGGCTGTAGTCCACCACCACCCACACCGCGCCCACTCGCGGGGATGCCGCCGCCTACAAAGATCAGCACATCGTATTTCTGCTTCAGACCGCCGGCATTCAGCTCGGGCGGGAACACGCGCGTGAACGGGAACTCGAACTGCTCCAGGATCCAGCGCGCCCAACCGGCATCCATCGAGCCACCGTATTGGTCCCACAGACCGATGCGCACGGCCCGCAAGGGCGACGGCGAGGGCGACGGCGAGGGAATGCCGGTGAAGGAAACGCCCAGATCCGTAGCGATCCGATCCAGAGCGGCGCGCGTCGATGCTTTCGATCGTACAAAGAAGGTTCCTGCGGGATGCGTCACACCGTTGGCCGTGAGCGGCTGTGTGAGCGCGAAGACATCCTGCCCGGTTTTCTGCAGGCGGTTTACCGCGATGTGCGCGTTGTTGACTTCACGTGAAGTCACGTAGCCGGTCACACGTCCCGCGCTGGTCACTCTGCCCGGCGGCAGTGGCAGGTTCCAGTCCGTGACCTTCTCGAAGGGTCCTTCAAAACCTTCCAGGATCCGATCGAACTGCACGCCCATTTGCAGCGCGAGCGTCCAGCCCGCGTTGTCGTACGGCGGCGTGGGCGGTGAGCCCGGGAACGGGAATACGTCCGGGTGCGCCTGCGGCTCGAACATGTCCATCACGTGGGGCCGGAAGGCCTGCGCCGTGAACACCACGAAAGATCCGGCCGGGTAGCGTTTACCCTGCACATCGAATTCACGCGTGGCGCGCTGCACCGTGATGTTCGTTTCGCGCAGCGCGTTGATGAACTTCACGGCGGTTGGGACATCGGCTTGCTGGGAAGGAATGATAAATGCGCGCGGATCACGCAGCTCGGGCTTGCGCAGGTCGGCCCAGATCGCATCCTGTGCGCCCTGTGACAGGCCACCCCCGCGCCCACCACGTCCTCCCCCGCCCTCGCCGCTGCTTGCTTTCATCATGACATCCGCAATGCGCCGCGGATTCGCCGTCCAGTAATCGCCGCTGCCGCGCGTGATCGAGCTCTTGCCCATCACATAGATGTTGTAGAGCAGGTTCTGGCGCATGTTCGATGCGTAGTCCAGCACCGCGCGATTCAGTGTGACCGAGTAGTCAACCGACTGGCGAAAGTGCCATTCCTGCGGCGCGATGGGGAAGGCCAGGTCGGCCGATGGGATCTGGCGATTGGCCACGAAGGGGATGCGCATGGGCGTGGGACTGCCGATCATCTCGGTCAGCAGCGCAATCACATTGTGGAACGCGGCCGTGTTGCGGATGCCGCCGTTCCACCAGCCATCATACGGACCACCCGAGCGCATAGTGGCACCCGGCTTGTTTTCTGCCGCCAGACGCGTGTGCATGGCCGCGCCCAACGATTGAAAGCCCAACACCAGCATGGGGTGCAGATTGTAGTTATAGGGATCGCGCAGCGGCGGCGACCACACCACGGTACCTGCCGGACCGCTCTGGTGATGGTTGTAGAGCAGTTGCGGCAGCCAATCGTGGTACAACACGCGGTTCATGTTCTCCGTCTCGGCCTGGGTCGAGGCGAAGAAGTCGCGGTTGTTGTCGTGGCCAATGTACTTCTGATAGAGGCGAGGCAGCTGGGCCAGGCTGCGCTGCTCGGGCACGCTGCGCCGCATATACCAGTCCGCCACCAGGTCGTTGCCGTCCGGGTTGGCGTGCACGAACAGGATGATGACGTCGTTCAGGATGCGCAGTGTTTCTTCATCGTTGCGGCTCACCATCTGGTAGACCATCTCACCCAGCTGCTGCGCACCCAGACTCTCACTGGCATGCAGTCCGCCATCGATCCAGACCACGGCCTTCCCTTCCCGCGCCAGCGCGCGCGCCTGCTCATCCGTCAAGCCTTCGGCAAAACCCAAGCGGCGCGAGATGTCCTGGTAGCGCGCGAGATTGCGATGATTCTCCGGTGAAGTGACAATGGCCATGAGATGCGGCCGGCCTTCCGCGGTCTTGCCGATCTCACGCACCATCATGCGCTCGGACTCCGCGTCCAGCTTACGCCAATACGCGGCGATTTGCTGGTAGTTGGCCAGGAAATAATCGTCGCCGAAGTTGCGGCCGAATTCTTCTCTGGGCGCTGTGATGCGCTGCGCGCTGACGGTGGCGGCCGAAAAGGCCAGCAGAATGAGCGCCAGACTGGCCGTGGGTGCGCTCGGTGGGTCGGTTCTTTTCCAGGGCCACTTGAAGCGGGTCAAAAAGCCGCCTATGGTCGAGGCGGCCAGCCAGCCGAAGACGGTCACATAGACCATGTCGTCGAAGCCACTGGGAAGCCAGGCCAGAGTCATAGCGCCAAACAGCGCGAGAATATCGTGCTGGTACTCGCCCGGCGTACGATCGCGACGGTGC
>JBOHRF010000390.1:0-5022 GCA_050732575.1 Longimicrobiales bacterium | reverse complement strand
CCCTGGCCATGATGGCTCGGACCAGGCGCGGTGCAGGCGCACCCAACGCAGCGCGCACGCCCAGCTCGAAGCGGCGCTGCGCTACATCAAAGGCCAACACGCTGTAAAGACCAGCGGCCGCAACCAGCAGCGCCAGCAAGCCGAAGGCCGTGAGCAGCGTAGCGCCAAGCTGCCACGAGCGCAGTTCGCGCGCCGTGCGCTGCGCCATGGTGGCCGCATCGATGTAGCGTATGTCGGCCGAGGCCGCGCGCACGATCTGGCGAATACTGGCCAGGTGTGCTGCGGGCTGGTCGTGCGTACGTACCAGCAATACGAAACCGGCATCCTCGAGTTGGGTGTCCGGATGGCGCGGCGGCAAGTAATAGGATACTCTTGGTTCGAGCGCCGTGATGTTGGGCATTACATTGCCCGCAATACCAACCACGGTCGTGCACTGCTGATGCTCGCCCGGATTCACAATGAAGCACTGACCGAGCGCATCGCGGTTGGGCCACACAGCACGGGCCATGCGCTCACTCACCACCGCCACGCGCGCGGCATCATCCGCATCGGTCAGCGCGCGGCCGCGCCGGATCGGGATGCCGAGCGTGCGAAAGTAATCGCGACTGGCCGCGTAGAAGTAGCCGCCTGCAGAGTCAGGGCCCGGCAGATCGATCCCCAAACCCCAGGCACCATGAAACGGCAACATGGAAGTCAGTGCCGCACTGGCCACGGCCGGATGCGCGCGCACCCGCTCGAGCGCCGCACGCGCGGCTTGCGTTCGCTCGCGACCGAAGCTGGTTCCGGACGCGACTTCGATCGTGACGGCCACCGCGTTCAGGTCTACGCCGGTATCGAGCTGGTGGGCACGCTGCAAGCTGCGCACGAACAAACCGGCACCCACCAGCAGGATCACGGAGAGTGCAGCTTGCACTGCGAGCAGGGCGCGGCGCAGCGCGGAACCGCGCGTGCCGCCGCGCGCGGCGCGCAACGTCTCCATCAAATCGACGCGACTCGAGCGAATGGCCGGAACGATGCCGGTGAGCACGGTCGTGATGAGAGTGAGCACAAACGTAGCCAGCAACACGCGCAAACCGCCGCTGGCTGACGGCGTTGCTTCCGGCAGCAGCGTGCGGAAGAGCAAGGGGCCAGCCACTCCGGCCATGCCGTAGGCGAGCGCGCCCGCGGCCGCAGAAAGTAGAACCGCTTCCGTGAGGAGTTGCGCGATCAGGCGCAGACGGCCCACACCCAAGGCACTCTGCACGGCCAGCAACCGGCGCCGCTGAACGCCGCGCAGCAGGAACAGATTGCTGGTGTTGGCGCACGCAATCAGCAGCATGAGTAACGCGACCACGGCCAGCGCTTGTGTGACCCGCGATTCCCGCGAGGGCGAGGGCCCGCGCGCGGCAATGAGCGGCGTCACCACGACCTTTCCCAGGGTCGCGGCGCTCGGCTGGCAGCTGCCACGAGAACCCTCTCCGGGCCGGCAATCGGGCGGCCGCGTATCGGCCGATCGGCCCGCCTGGTAGCGCGCGGTCCAGGCGGCGAGTACGGCATCCTCACTGAAACGACCGTCCAGACGTGCAACCGCGACTAACCAGTACCAGTTGCGTCCATCCAACCAGGTCGTGTTGCCCACCTCGATGGTCTGGGCCGTCAACAACGGCACCCACACATCCACGGGCGCCACGTTCACGCCCGTGAATCCCCGGGGCGCGACGCCCACGATCGTATAACGACCTTTGCCCAGATCGAGTACGCGACCCAACGCATCGCGTTGACCGCCGAAGTGCCGCTGCCAGAAACCATAACTCACCACGGCCGCGGGTGCGTTGGCATCCACCCGATCTTCGGACTCGAGATAAAACCGACCCAACAACGGCTTGACGCCGAGCAGAGGGAAATAACCGGCAGACGTCATCTCGACGGCTACGCGTTGGCTCTCCGTACCATGACCGAGTGTGAGAGAAAGTGGACTGTACCCGGCGATGGCAGCCATGCCACGCACGCTGGACAGGTCGCGATAGTCCGGGTACGACAGTGCATCCTGGTAGCCCACTGTGGTCGAAAAAAAACTGGGACCGTAAACCGATACGCGCCTCACCTGCTCCGGACGGACAACGTGTTCGGGTGGGCTCAACAGCAAGCGGTCCAGCACACGAAACAGGGTCGCGTTGGCGCCCAGGCCCAACCCGAGCGTGAGCAAGACAGCTAATGTGAAGCCGCGCGCGTGCAATAACCCGCGCAGCGCCAGCCGAATATTTTGCCTGGCCGCGTCGTACAGCACGGCCGGTGCGAATGTGGTTGCACCGGCCGCCGAGCGTGCGTGGTCCAGGCGCAGCTGCAGCGAAGTCACCACCACGTCCGCGAACACGTGCGACCAGAACGCCAGTCCATTCTTGCGGCCATGTGCACGATCGACGTGCAGTCGCAGCAGCTCGCCCGCGTAGGCCGTGCGATACCAACGGGGCAGCAGCCGTTGCAACCATTGCCAGCGGCGAGATTGGGCGGGTCCGCGCTCAGACATTGCTCAGCAACTCCTTCAGTGCCGGCGTGCGCTTGAGCACGCGCTGGTACATGGCCAGTTCTTCCGCTGCCACCTTGCGCCCGCGCGCCGTAGTGCGGAAATAACGACGCCGCTCATCCGCACCCGCCACGCGCGCAGTCTCCGTCTCGACCACCAGCCCACGTTCCATCAGCCGGTGCAGCACGCGGTACAGGTTGCCGGGTCGAATCGAGATGCGTGCGTCGGTCAGCTCCTCGATGCGCTGTACCAGTTCGTAGCCGTAGCGGGCCTGGTCGGCCAGCGCGGCCAGAGTCAATAGGTCGAGGGTTGTGAGTTCACTCATCTGGGTTTTTCCACGGTCGGGACGTCTATGCTCTGTTAGAGTATAGAGGGCCGGAAAGGGTTGTCTTATGGGTTTGGTAACGGATCCGGACCGCGAGTACAGACTCGGGAGCGGGAGCGCATAACGGGAGCAGGAGCGGTTCAGGCGCGGGCGATCGAATCGCCGCTCCCACCTGCTCCCGCTCCCGCTTCCGCTCTACGCTCCCGAATCCGTTGAAGGCCGCACTACGAACGGTGACTATTCGGCCTGAAGAGCGACCAGCGGGTCCAGTCGTGTTGCCCTGAGCGCGGGCAACGCCGCGGCCACGCCTGCTACGGCCAGCAGGAACACCGTGACTGCGGCAAAGGTGATGGGATCGAGTGGGCTCACATCAACGAGCAGTGTAGTCATGAAGCGGGTCAGTCCGAAGGCCGCGACCAGTCCAGCGCCGGCACCCAGCAAAACGACCGTGAATGCCTGACCGAACACCATGCGCAAAAGATTGGAGCGCCGGGCCCCGAGTGCGGCGCGTACGGCGATCTCGCGCGTGCGTTGCGCCACGGAAAAAGAGAGAAGGCTGTAGATGCCCAGCGCGGCGAGGAGCAGTGCCACGGTGGCAAACCCGGTGAGCACGTTCATCAGCAGCCGCCGCCAGCGCAACAGACCGGCCAGCCGTTCCTGCTGTGTACTGAAATCCGCGGCCGTAGTCGGATCCACTTCGCGCAGTTGGGCCTGCACTGCAGGAATGAGACGGTTGGGATCGCCACTCGTCTTGATGACCGCGGTCATGGAAAAGCCGTAGTACGGGATCTGTCGATAACTGGTGAACATCTCCGGCCGCATGTCGGTGTCGGGTCCATAGTGCCGAACATTGCCCACCACGCCGACTATGGTGAGCCACGCGGGGGGTGGTCCGTCGGGCACGGATTCCATCGAGACGGCGCGCACGCGCCGTCCGAGCGGGCTTTGACCCGGCCAGTACAGATCGGCCATGCGCTGATTGATGACGGTCACGCGCTGCGTGCCCAGATCATCCGCGGCACGGAAGGCTCGTCCGGCCAGGAGCGGCACACCCATCGCCTCCAGGTAGCCGTCCGAAACCGCGCGGTAGCCAGAGCCCAGGTCCGTCTCGGTACGGCCCTCGATTTCGATGAACGATGTACCGCCAATCCCCAGCGGCACCCAGTTGGCTGCGCCCGCGGCGGTAACACCCGGAAGGGCTTTCAGCCGGGCTTCCACGTCCTGCCAGTACTGAATGCGTTTGGCCGGTGCGCGATAGGGTGCGTACGGTAGATCGACTTGTGCCGTGATCACATTGCGGATCTCGAAACCCATGGGCCGCTCGATGAGGATGCGATAGGTGCGCAGGAGCAGTCCACCACCCGTGAGCAAAACCAGCGCGAGCGCGATTTCCAATCCAACCAGTACGGCACCCGGTGTTTGACGGCCACCGCCCACGGCGCCGCGCGCGCTTCCCATCTGTTGGCGCAGTGATGTGCCGGAAAGGCGCAGCGCTGGAAACAGTCCGGTCAGGAGCCCGGCCAGGATCGTGATGGCGGCGGCTACACCGAGCACGCGCCAATCGATGGTGACTTCATCAGCACGGGGGAGCACACTGGCCGCGGCGCGCACGGTGGCGCGTACCAACAAAAAGGTGAACGCAACTCCGATCAGTCCGCCCACCAGTGCCAGCGTGAGATGTTCGATCAGCACTTGCCGCACCAGCGCACCGCGCCCTGCACCGAGCGCCAGGCGCACGGCCATCTCGCGCTTGCGCGCCACACCGCGGGCCAGGTTCATGCCCGCCAGGTTGGCACAGGCCACCAGCAAAACAAAACCGACCGCGCCCAACAGCAAACGCAAATACTCCGACGCGCTCGAGGTGAGGTCGTCCTTGAGCGGCACCACACCCACACCGTACGAATAAATGCCCACCGGATCGGCCCGGCGAATGCGCGCGGCAATCGCATCCAGATCACGATCCGCATCCGCAATCGTGACCCCCGCAGCCAACCGGCCAAGCGCGGCGTAGTTGATCCAGTTGCGCGTTGCACCGCTGCCTACCGGGTAGCGCGCTGGCAGCCATATCTCCGTGTCGCGCGGATACACATCCGATGCGCGCACCACACCCGTTACCGTGAACGGATAGCCATTGATAATGAGCGGCTCGCGCAGCGAGCGGTCCGCACCCAGTGCACGTTGCCAGAAGCTCTCG
>JBOHRF010000389.1:0-5053 GCA_050732575.1 Longimicrobiales bacterium | reverse complement strand
ACCACTCACCACGCATTTTGCCTTTGCCCAGGGGATGCATGGCCATGCCAATCGCTGCGCGCGCATTGGCGCCTGCCGCAAAAGCGCGGATGGTGGCGGCACCATGTGTCCATCTTTCATGGCCACGCGCGATGAACAGCACTCCACGCGGGGGCGGGCCAATGCGCTGGTCAAAGCGCTGTCAGCGCCTGACCCGCGGGCCGCGCTGGGTGACGCCAAGCTGCACGAGATCCTGGACCTGTGCCTGGAGTGCAAGGCCTGCAAACGCGAGTGTCCGCTCTCCATCGACATGGCGGCCCTGAAAGCGGAAACGCTGGCGCATCACTACGAGCGACACGGTGTGCCGCTGCGTGCGCATGCGTTTGGTAATATCCGAATCATCAATCGCTGGGGTTCCGCGCTCGCTCCTTTTTCCAACTGGTTGGCGCGTCTGCCCTTCGCCCATGCCCTGCTCGGCATCCATGCGCGCCGGCCCATCCCAGTTTTTCAGGGCACGACGCTGCCCAAATGGTTTGCCGCGCGTCCACCCAAACCGCGCGGAGAGCGTGGGCCAGTCGTATTTTTGGCGGATTCGTTCACCAGCTACACCGAGCCCTGGATCGGGCGCGCGGCCATCGAGCTGCTCGAGCGGGCCGGATGGGAGGTCCACCTGGCTGCCGGCGTGTGTTGCGGGCGCGCTCTCATCTCCAAGGGTCTGCTCGAGCGCGCCAAGTCAGAGCACACCAAATTGATCCGTGAACTTGCACCTGCCGCACACCAGGGCATCCCGATCGTGGGCGTCGAGCCGTCATGTGTGCTCACCTTGAAAGATGAGCTGCCCGCGCTGGCGCCCCGTGATGCCGGCGCGGCCGTCATTGCGCGGCAAGCCCGGCTGGTCGATGAACTGTTGGTCCAGGCCCTCGCTGATGGCGGCCTCGAAATCGATCGGCTTGCTCACAACCAGCGCACGCTTTTCCACGCGCATTGTCACCAGAAGGCAGCCGGTGCAACTGCGGCCAGTACGGAACTTCTGCAACGCATCTCGAATGGTGACGTGGTTTCCCTCGATGTTGGTTGCTGCGGCATGGCGGGCTCGTTCGGCTTCGAGCGCGAGCACTACGCGTTGTCCATGCAGATCGGGGCCATGCGATTGTTCCCCGCCATCAACGCGGCGCGGCCGGAAACGCGGATCGCTGCAACCGGTGTCTCGTGCCGCCAGCAGATTGCGCAGGGCACGGGTCGGCGCGCCGAGCATCCCGTCGTGTTGCTGAATAATGTTGTGCGCGCGGCTGGCTGATCCCCGAGGAACCGCGGAATGTACGCCGTGGTGGGAATCTCTTTGAGCGAGTGCGTTGGATATCAACTATGATTCGAACCGGACCAATCGCGACGCAGCTTGTTCCGGCTGCTCAGCCTCGACTCGGTTCGCATCGATCCGACCCCCAACGGGGGCCGCCCATGATCGACTCTGCATGTCAGCGCGCACGCCCATTGTCCGATGCCCCGAACCCAGGTTGATACTTCACGCTTAGAGGCTTACGGCTTGCCGTTAACCGCGAGTTCCGCGCGAGCTTTGTTGGCCAGCGGTATAATGAGGGGCTTCGAGGTTCGACCTACGGAGCTGTCATGGCATCCACCTGTCGGCGCTCAGGACAGGAACGTGTCTTACGCGCGTGCGTCGTAGCTGTCACGGGGGTAACGCGGCGCGCGTCAGATCGACACATCCAACAACGCGGAGAAGAGTACGGGCCTACTACTGTCCTCGAAGAAGGTACTGAACCAGAGTCGCTCGCGCGGGTGCCCGACGAATGGTTGGACGACAGCCGCACCGACGAGATGCGGGCGGTCGCGCACACCGAACCGCAGCAGATTCACTCTTGAGTGATTACGGGTTCATGAACCACACTTTCGCGCTTTCCTTTGAGTCGCTACCTTTTCGCACTCCAGACCAACCAGTGAACCACGCACCCGTAGTTCCTACACCGTCAAACAAGTGCACTCCAAACAACTGCGGAATGGCATCCGTAGCCTTCGACCATCTGCCACTTGTCCAGCGCGCGACCGTGAAATCAACCTCAGTGCGTAAAACGAACGCCATCACCGCTAGCCGCCCGCAGCGATCGATTCCAGACACCCATTCTAATAATGGGGCGTCAGGATGCGGCACGTTATCCGCCTTCCAGACCTGACTGTCTTGTTGTCGTGAAATATGATGGATTACATAATCATCCGCTTGCCATAGTATATGGAGTGTTCGCTCTCGGTCGTAGTGCATTCGAACGGTCTGGGTATGAGTTTTGGAAGGTTGCCAGATGGGACGTGGCCTCGACCACGAGCGGCCTTGGTCCATTGATTCGAGCAACAACAGCGGTCCATTTACTGAAGGCATTCCTTCTGGGCCGACATGAACGACAGCGTCGACAGAAGTTGAGTCTCTGAAAACAAAGCCAGCCGCTCGAGGCGTTAAACCGGCCGGCAGTTCTACTGTACGCAGCTCCGCAGATACAGGTCCAAGAACGAGGCGACGACTCAGGATATTCTCGTCCGCGATGATGCCGATCCAAGTTTCGGAATGTGGACCTGCGACAACATTCCGATTCATTTGCCAACTGGTCGACCATGAGGTTCGCAGAAGGCGCCGCGCCGGTCCCCACCCGTTTGCGTTGTATTCAGATGTCCATAGCTCGTTGAACTGATCTGCTGGCCACGTGCCCACAAAGGGCGCTACAACAACGGCATCCGCCCACACCACACCCCAACTGGAATCTGAAAGCATCACGGGAATTGGATCGTGAATGTGACGAAAAGCGCCGTAGGGAGGGAGGGGTAGTTGGCCAAGCCGTTGATGCACAATCACCGGTTGAACGTCGGCCTCAGGAGCCACTGACTCGGTCGCGTTCACTTGCATCCCTGCAACCACCCAACTCCCACGAACGGCCGTTATTCCTGCATTTTCGAAAACGTGAGCCCTATCGGGCAGCGCGTACGCAACCGTGATTGCGCTCGGTTTCCTCGTGCTGCAGCTTTGACGCTGACGCGAAGCATCCGATGCTTCAGATCTCTCGTCACGAGGATCGGTGCAACCCACTAGCAGCACGATTGTGCTAAGGCCCAATCGGGCCAGCCATGGCGAGTGGCGCGGCATTATTACCGCTCCTAGAGGCGCATTAGAAAACCTACCACGCACCAACTTTGGGACGTGCCACCGCATCCGTACCGGGTACGCTAAACGTCGTTCGTTTCAGGGTTGGAGAAGACATACCTACCTATAGCCGCCTGCAGCGTCTAAGCCACGAACGCAACGTCATTTGACCTTGACAAACCTCACTGAGCCGAACCCCTCCAAATTCTTGCGCGGTTGCCGCTTGACGGACTCAAGAATCTCGAGATCCGTGGATGATCCCTTCACCTTACTGCCAACTAAACTCGCTCTTATTGTAAGTCGATCTGGTCCTTTGTATGCGGGGTCCCTCCGGCTCCTCACAAAAGCGAGCGCGACTTGCAAGACGCCCGCGTTATTGGCGTGTCTGGGGCTGAGAATGATAATGTCTCGCGACACTCCGTAGGGGCGAACAATCGCCGCAATATCCGGATCCACCGACGCGGCCATGCCCGGAGTCTCTGCGACTGCCACCAGAATCTCCTTGTCCGACGCTTGTGCGCACGCCGGCAGGGCGGTAACTCCACTTGCGATCACGACGAGCAAAAGAAATGGACTGATCTTCATCATAAGGTTACCCTCCCGTTGTTACCAGCAGCCGAGGAATATCCAGAAATGCGGGCGGAGCTTAGCAACTCCTGCTCCTCTTCATCGGTCGGGTTGTCGTTTTCACTTGTCACGTATTGAGGTCGCACGAACGCGTCGGGCGACAGCGGTGCCGACTTGTCACATGCAAGTAAGGTGATCAGTGTGACGAGCACGGCGGGAATGATTCGGTTCATGGGTAAATCCCGGTTCAAGGTATCTCGGTACTCAACACCTATGCCGGTCAACCGCATCGAATTCGGATGGCATCCTGCAAAACGAAAGCGCGGGGCTGAAGCAGCTCCCGCGCTGGCGTTTGCATTGATGCATTACATGACGGAGGATGTCAAGGATCATCGAGCATGTCGCGTGACAGCGCACGACGAACAGGCGCGATCACGGTGCGCATGAGCAATTCCATAGCGACGATGGGACGTTAAACGCACCGGCAATCATTAAGAAATAGTTCAGACACAAAAAGAAGACGACGGCCATGAGCGGCCTTGTGTGCAGTGAAGGCTGCGCTTTCTGCTACACAAGTCCCGGAGGCCGGCGTACGGCGCGCAGAACCTTCGAAGTAGCTCCGAGCAGCAATAAGTGGAGATTGTGTGAGCGGAGTGCGCGTTCCGATCTCATTACACTCGACGAAGGCTGACACATCCGGTCGTGTCGATGCGCCAAGGCGTTGCGCGCAATACCCAGCGGAACTCGAATCGAGCCATCCGCGTCGTCGACTATGCGGCGTCCTTCAGCTTCGATGCGGTCCGGTGGCGGCGAAAGGATCGCCCGTGATGGACTCGGTTTGTCGCGCGCACTCTCATTCGGCGTCGCGGCGCAGCCAGGTTGAGGCGTCGACGGCATCAGCTACGGGCTCACCATCAGCGGTGAGCTTCTCGCGAAGGTTGTAGGCTTAGGATCGCAGCATGGCCACCCACCAAGGTATCTCTGGGTCATCCGAAGGTTCGGATCGGGGCAACGTGTTGACCTCCAACATCCGGTTGCAGGTCTGCCGATCGATGCGGGCCACACCCTTGGCGCTCGTCACTACCCAGGGATCGTCCGTGAGACGCAGTGTGGCATCGTCGCCGTCTTTATTGCCTGCCGGTATTGCCTTCCCAGCTCGAGCAACTCGCTTTTGGCATTCCTCCCAACGTGCCTCCCTGAACAGACGCCGAAAGCGCTTGCAAGAGTTCAGCTTGTTCGCAGGATTCGGTTTACAATCCGAGCTTCTTTCCTGCCCAGTTGACCTCGTAACGGCATGTTTGTGGCTCGGTCTCGCGTTTCACATCGACACCGAGTCTGCCATCAAAGCCGTCCGACCTGAACTTG
>JBOHRF010000388.1:0-5063 GCA_050732575.1 Longimicrobiales bacterium | reverse complement strand
CGCTGGAACCCACCTTCCGGCTCGGCCACATCCCGCAGGAATCTGAAGGCATCGAGCAGGTTCGACTTACCCGATGCATTCGGACCAACGATGAACATCCGCCGCTGGAGCGGCGCGTTCACCTGCCGGAAATTCCGCCAGTTGTCCAGTTTGACTTGTGTGAATAGCATGGGCTTCTCTAAAGCCAGCTTCTATGTCGCGACCTGTTCGGCGCATCGGCTCAGAAGGCTAGCACGCTCGCCTTCCGGCCGCCAATCAGACCGTTCTACCCGAACCGTGGTCAACCGGGCAACTCCGGATGGGTCTGCACAATGAAGTACCCGCGCCGTTGGGCGCCAAACCAGCGCAGGAAATCACGCACCGTCAGTTCCACTGCGGCGCTTCCCGCTTGCGTGCGCTGTTGTGCCTCCAGGAGCTGCGCGGGGAAGAGCGCCATTCGATCGTCTCAGTCGTGGTCTGAGCGATTCACAACGTCCGTCCCGCTCCGAACCGGCACTGCGGAAGGTCGCGGCGGCACCAACCCAAAGAGATTGAACAGCTCCTTCTCGCTCAGTCGAGCAGCAAGGTCGATCGTCACGTCGTCCACCCATTCATTGAACAACGCGACCTTCGAGCGAACAATCTGGGCAATCCGTTCCTCGATCGTGTTTCGGCAGGTATAGGTGTAAACCGTAACCCCCTTGGTTTGCCCGATACGGTGACTGCGATCCTCGGCTTGCCTCTCGACGGCAGGATTCCACCACCTGTCGAAATGAAAAACGTAAGAAGCCTCCTGCAGGTTCAATCCCTGGCCGCCTGCGCGGAGCGAAATCAGCAGCGGACGGATCGTCTCCCGAAAACGTCGCAAGCTTTGGTCACGTTGGTCGGCGTTCAGATCTCCGGTATATAACACTGGCTCGAGGTCGCTCAGCCGCTGGCCGATCGCGCGGATTCCGAATCGGTCATCCGTGTACTGCGAGAACACGAGTGCGCGGTGCCCACCGGCCTTCAGCTGCGCGAGTCTCTCGGTTAGATCGTTCAGCTTTGCCGACTCACCGGTCTCCGGACAAAAATTACAGAGCTGCTTCAGCCGGGTGATCAGCTCGAGCACATGCGTTACCGTTACTGTCTGTCCCAACTCGCGCAGCCACACGATTCCCTGCTGTTCCGCACGGTCGTAAGTCACACGTTGACGCGGCCCGAGATCGAGTGGCACCTCGATGACCTGCTTGGGGGGCAGCTGAGTGAGGACCTCCTGCTTCCGGCGCCGAAGCTGAAGTTGCCCGTGCACTCTCCGCAGCTGCTCATTACTGCTCAGGGCGGCACCGCGAGTTACCGGTTCGAGGAACTCACAGATCGAGCGCAGGTCATCCAATCGATTCTCGAGGGGCGTACCAGTGAGGGCCCACGACCGCTCGCGCGGCAGCTGCCTGCAGATGTGCGTCAAGTCGATGTCCCGGTTCTTGATCTTCTGCGCTTCATCCAGCACGACTACCCCCCATACGCGCCGGCGAGGCGGCGACTGCGGGTTGCTGGTAAAGTCAGAACGCAGCGTCTCGAACGTGGTCAGATACACGTGCGCGGCGACATTCCAGCGCCAGGCTCGATTCGTCCCATGAATCGGGCTGACGCGCAGGTCGGGGGCCCAATGATGCAGCGCTCTGTACCACTGCCGCAGCACGGCGGCAGGTGTCACGATTAGCGCATTCTCGACCTGGCCCGTGCGCAACAAGATGCGGAGCGCAGCCACAGCCTGAACCGTCTTGCCGAGGCCCATCTCGTCTGCCAGCAGAAGCCTGAGCCGCTCGATGAGTGCCTGAATTCCTTCCTGCTGGAAGGGCATGAATTCGTGCGGCCAGTCAACCGCGCCGTGTTGCATAAAGTAGCTTGCCACTGGCGGCGCCAGATCACGAGTCGTGAGTTGGTCCGCAGGCACGTCCAGAAGACGTTCGAGTCGGTGGAACGGCTCTAGCAGAAGACCCCTGCCAGCCAGGCGCCTGAGCAGCGCGCGTTGCGGAGAATCCTGGTCCGGCCGATTCCCCAGCCAACCAATCTTTGGCCGAGGGCTTTCAGCGGCTTCGTGGTCCAGCTGGACGGCCACGGCTTTGCGTGCGCTACCTCGAAGCACTTCCACCGTGGGATCTCCTTCACCCACCACGACGACGTTGTCGGCTGAGTGGCCGGACAGTAGAGATTCGACTGTATCGCCGATGATCGCCCGGCGATCGTCAGCGGAGAGGCCCACTGCAGTTCTGATGCTCGACCTGAAATCGATACATTCCGTGCTCGGATTCACGCGCAACACGGCAACCGACAACGCCACCGCTCCAGCGCGTGTGCGCACATACGCGGCAGTATCCAGCCGCGCGACGTCGTCGTCGATTCTGAACGCGAGGCTCAATGGGGCCTCACGGCTCTTCCCAGAGCGGCTGGTCATCCCCGCCGAGGTCGCCATCTTCCGTGTAGGGAAGCTCAACCTTATCCGCTTCGATCTGCGGCGTGTAGGTTGGATCCAGGCGAATCAGGTCCCAGGCATAGATCCAGCTGCGCACGTATTCGCGCATCTGCCGCGTTGCCTGGTAACTCAAGGACCGAACCTCAGGCGGGCTCCAGCCGTAGGCTGCGCCGTGAATCTGCTTGAGCTTCTGATAGGCTCGTTCAATTGCTTCCTCGGTCTGGTCCTCGAGCGGTTTGGCATCATCGCGCAGCGTGCGCATCCCAAGTTCAGCAAGCTCCGCAGTGCCCGGATCGCCTCGTTCCTGGAACTTGTTGGGAACGTCATCGAAATCATGGCGTTGATTGAACACGATCTCCACCAGGTCACCCGTCGTGGCCATGACCGTGGTCACGCCCTCGATGGGAGGCCCTCCCAATCCGCGGATCCAGCGAGCAATCTCGGCGTACGAACGCCCGCGCTGAAGCAATGAATACCGCCCGATCAATTCGACTTCATCAAACAGCAGGATCAGGCCGCGGTAGCCGGCGGCCGTGATCAGACGGGCCAGGAATCGGAATCTCTGTACCGCGAGATCGCGAGAAAGGGCCTTGGAAAAGCTGTACGTGGATGTTTCGCCACACTCTTTCAACTTTCTCTTCAGGTCGCCCACCGCAATCGTGTCGCCCGACCAGAAGCGAAGGATCCGATCCGAGAATTCCAGATCCTTCAGATTCTCGAACAGGTAGAGGGCAGCATGAAATCGCTCGTTTAGGCCCGTTCGATGATCGTTGACCCAGCGGTAGAAATCGGCGTATTGCCGTGAATCGTAGCGCAACGATTCCGTGATCGCGGTGAGTGCCGATCCAACCTTCCCCGGCACCCGCGCATTCTCGATGGCGGAACGAAACACTTTCCCCGCATCGTGCAGCGGCGTTTCCTTGCTGATCACGATCTTGCTCGTGACGAAGTTCTGACGTTCGGCGATGTGCTGTAGGTACTCGAGCAGGTGGGATTTGCCGGAACCAAACTCGCCTTTGAACATGAAACCACCCGGCCGCTCATTCCGGCTCAGCCGTTCCAGATTGGTTTCGAAGTGTTCGACAATCGCATCTTGAGACGTGCCCAGTGAATTCACGGCGTCCCGGTTTGGCACACCGGAACGTAGCGCTTCAATGGCTCGCTTCTGTTCGATCATGACCTGCCTCCTGCCAGAGCCATATCCCTTTCGAGGCGGATCATGGACGCAAACGGATTGGTCCGCGTGCGATCCCGAACTTCATCCAGGATGCGCATTCGGAGAGCGATGTATTGTTGAACACCTCTCGACGGATCCGAAATGAAGTCGGGGCCACAGGTGACCAGCGCGAAACAAGAAGTCATTTCGTCGGTCGCGTCAATGAGCTGCCTGAGCACCTCGTAGACATCCATCACTGCCACCTTCGTATAGAACAGCTTCTCGGTCAGGCTGCGTGCCGGCACCGCGCACTGCCGAATATCCAGATTGAGGACCAGGCCCGCACGATCTGCCTTGGTCAGCCAGCGCGAAAGCGAGAATAGCATATACCTGGCGTTGTGGCGGGCGATCTTCTGGTAGATGCCATGCGGCTTGATCATGGCGATTTGCTTGAGTTCGCCCTTGAGCCAGTGGAGAACCGCCTCCCTGCCCGCTTGCCCGGCCGGGCCCGCACTCGCCTTCGCCTGACACAGGCGCATCATGGCGATGCGAAATTCCTGGGCCATGGCCTTATCGTCAAAAATCTCCTGCTGCAGGCGCCGGTTGAATTCCTTTCGCAGTTCCTGAAAATCATACCGGTTGTGACGCGCAATCGCTTCCAGGGAAACTGGCTCGTCAGGTGGAACGGCAAACTTCAGTTCGTTCAGAGTCCTCACCACTACCGCTTCGGCCAGCTGGTCCCAGGGAACCTGACGCGCAATTTCGTAAAACACCTGGTCGATCATATGAACCTTGACCGCCGCGGAATCAACCAGGGCAAACACGTACCCGGCTGCCTCGGCTCGCGCTCGCAGATCCGCGCGCATTTCATCCGCGGCGTTCCCATCCGGTGCAATCACGAATTTCACCGCCGCACCACCCTCCCGAATGAAGCCGCCCAGGTACTCATCCGCCACGAAATCGAGATAGGTCGTCACGGCCGTCATTCGTCGAACTCCACGCTCGAGTAGATCTTAACCTCACCTTCCGGGCTGATGGTTGTGAGCACGGCACCCGTCTTGGCCGAGGTAGATGCATGAAACCGGATTCGCTTGCCGTTCTTCGTCGCGCGTACTTTACTCATGTCCAGCTGCAGCAGGTCACGCGCAAATTCCTGCTTGGAGTACTCACCGGCCGACGGAAGTAGGGTCAGCAGATCGTAGATCGCAGCCAGCCGCAAAACTCGTGTCCTCTGATTCGCGACCAGTGCGGCGTAGCCGTCGTAAAGGATTTCGATCAGCTTCTCGGGTTGTATGCCAGTCCTCTTGCTCTGCTGTTTCTTCAGTTCCTGCGCAATCAGGCTCGGCCGCAACCGCCTTTCCTTTTTCCGATCGATTTCCACGACCGTGTCCGACGGCAATACCCGTAGGATGCTCGGGAAGCACAGGATGCGGCCATCACGAGACACAGCCTTAGGCTCACGCTTTCCATCGC
>JBOHRF010000387.1:0-5080 GCA_050732575.1 Longimicrobiales bacterium | reverse complement strand
CTGACCACCTCAGAAAGCGGTGCCTGATTCCCCGGGCGCAGTATGCGTTGAAGCGAACACCGCGCCCGCGCGATCGCCTTCCGGGAGGGTGTGGCGTCCAGATACGAGCCTCCCGTGCGACGATTCCAGTGCGGTCCGAACGTGTACCCCAGGAAGTCAAACGATTCGTGGTGCCCATCACGGATGCAGGTCTTCTGTTCATTCAGCTGCAGACCCAATCTCTCGATGATTGCTTTCAACCAGGCGTGCGCAGCCTGCGCGCCCGCTCTGGTACGACATACAATCACGAGATCATCCGCGTAGTTGATGATCCGCGCTCCCAGCCTTTCGGGCAATCGAAACTTCGTCCACGCCCGGAGCAGGCGGTGGATATAGAGATTCGCCAGCAACGGAGAAATGACTCCCCCTTGTGGCGTCCCCCGGCTGGACTGTCTGCCCCCGGTATGCCTCGTTCGTCCGCGTTCATCCTTCTCCTCTACTGGTGCTTTCAACCACATCTTGATCAGATGCAGCATCTTGCCATCGGAGATGCGACGGGCCACGGACTGCATGAGTTCGTGGTGCGGAATCGTGTCGAAGTACTTCGACAGATCCGCATCGACCACGTTGCTCTCCCCGGACCGCAGTGCCGCCAGCACTTCTACCACGGCTTGCTGCGCACTCCGTCCCGGCCGGTAGCCGTACGCGTTCGCTTCGAAATCCGCCTCGAAGATGGGCTCCAGGATCAACAGGGCGGCGGTTTGCACGACACGGTCGCGAATCGTCGGAATCCCCAGCGGCCGTTCTCCGCCTCCCGCCTTCGGAATCAGCACCCGCCGAACCGGTTGCGGCTTATACCTCCCTTCGTGTAACTCTGCGCCCAACGTGCGCAGCCAGTCTTCCACTCCGGCCCGCTCGATGTCTTCGAACGCGATCCCATCCACTCCCGGCGCTCCGCCCTTACCGCGGCGCAGCGCGTAGGCATGCTGCAGGATGTCCGGTCGATACACCTTGTCGTACAGCAGATAGAAGCGGAACGCTGGCTCTCTCTTGGCCTTGTCGTTCAGCTTCAGCTGAAGCATCCGGATCTTTTCTGGAGTTTCCAGGCCTGTGCCCAATCTCCTCTCCTCCGCTCCCCCTGAAGCGCACCCGAAGCAGGGCTCCTTCCCTCCACTGCCTTTCCTCAGCTTCTTCGGTACTACGAGCCCCTCCGACTTCCGCTCAGACCGAATCCTCCGATTCGTTGCAGAGCGCGACCTCTGCGCCCGCGCGGATCTCCCACGTTGCAAAGCATCCCTTCTCTGCGTGCTGTCTCCATCACCCCGACGAGGCATGCGGGCCGCAACGGTTGTCTGGGCCCGCATGTGGCAGCCTTCCCCGGCTCTCGGACGGGTCGGCCCTCGCAACTCGACTTTCGAGGCCTGCTCAGAGTTCACTCGCGTTACGGCCCGCAGAGCCGCTGGCCCTCCTGACGAGAACGTGTGTCCGGATAGCTTGACCGTACGAATCGCTTCGTCCAGTCTACCCGTAGCTTCGGAGGTGAACCGTTAATTCCTCCGGCAGGATTCTCACCTGCTTGGATGCATCACCTTCGTGGCGCACCGAGAGCGAAAACGTATCGCCAATCTTAACGAAATGTGACAGTGAGGGTGACGGTGAAGAACGTATTCCTTCACCGTCACCGTCACCGTCACTTTATTTCACGAACAACATGTCGCGATAGCGGGGCAGCGGCCAAAGGTAGTCAGGAATGGCCCGCTCGAGCTTATCGGCAACGCTTCGCACCTCGGTCATGGCCGGAATGATGTGCTCGTGCATGTGGTGTGCTTTGGAGTGCACATCATCACCGCCCAGCTCCTCGTTTTGCTGGACCAGTTCGCCCAGCACGGCGGTCAGCTCATTGATCAAACCGTTCACTTCGTGCGCGGTCTTGAGCACACCGTCGGCCTGCAGACCAGCCGCTCGGCTATGTTCTGAGGCCGTGAGCAATTCGTTGAGGTAGTGTACGGCGGCCGGCAGAATCATGGTGCGCGCCAGATCGGCCGTGGTTTCGCCTTCGATGTTTACGGTCTTGAAGTATTGATCGACGGCAATCTCTTCCCGTGACTCGAGCTCGCGTTTGGTGAGCACGCCGTATTTCTCGAACAGCGCCTCGTTCTTGGACGCGGTGAAATATTTGAGCGCATCGAGCGTAGAGCGCAGGTTCAGCAATCCGCGCCGCTCTGCTTCGGCGTGCCACTCCGATGTGTAGTTATCACCGGAGAAAAGAATGCGCTTGAATTTGGGGATTTCTGCCACCAGCACCGCCTGCAGCGCTCCTTCCAGGTCGTTGCCGTTGGCTATCTTTCCTTCCAACTCTGCGCACAGCTCGTCAATAGACTCGGCCACGATGGTGTTGAGCACGGTGGCGGGCCAGGAAATGGATTGCCCGGAGCCCAGGGCCCGGAATTCGAACTTGTTACCGGTAAAGGCAAAGGGCGAGGTGCGGTTGCGATCACCCGCGTGTTTGGGTAGGCGCGGCAGAATGGGCGTGCCCAGCCCGAGCAGTCCGCCTTTCTTGCTGGTCTTGGCCGAACCACTTTTCTCCAGCTGCTCGAACACATCCATCAGCTGTTCGCCCAGGAACACCGAGATGATGGCCGGCGGCGCTTCATTGGCGCCCAGACGATGGTCGTTGGCCGCATAGGCAACGGCGCAGCGCAACAAATCCTGATGCCGGTCCACCGCCCGCAGAACTGCCGTGCAGAAGAAAAGGAATTGCATGTTGTCGTGCGGATTGTCGCCCGGCTCCAGCAGATTGGCGTTTTCCGTGGCAAAGGACCAGTTCAGGTGTTTGCCGCTGCCATTGACGCCCGCAAACGGCTTCTCGTGCAGCAACGCGACCAGACCATATTTGCGTGCAACCTTGCGCAACATCAGCATCGACAGGTGCTGATGGTCAGCGGCAATGTTGGCGTTCTCGTAGATGGGCGCCATCTCGTACTGGCTGGGCGCAACTTCGTTGTGCCGGGTCTTGACCGGAACACCCAGCTTGTAGAGCTCCTGCTCCACTTCCATCATGCAGGCCAGCACACGATCGGGAATCGTCCCGAAGTAGTGATCCTCCAGCTCCTGACCGCGCGGTGGCTTGGCGCCAAACAACGTGCGACCCGTGGTCACCAGATCTGGACGCCGATAGTAGAACTCCTGATCGATCAGGAAATACTCCTGCTCCGGGCCCAACGTCGCCATGACCCGCTTTGCCTGCACATCGAACAGCTTCAGCGCGCGCCGCGCCTGCACATCGAGTGCATGAATGGAACGCAGCAGCGGGATCTTGGTGTCCAGCGTATCGCCCGTCCAGGATGTGAACGCCGTGGGAATCGCCAGGTAGGCACCTTGCGGTCCCTCCACGATGAACGCCGGCGAGGTCGGGTCCCAGGCCGTGTAGCCGCGCGCCTCGAACGTGGCACGCAGTCCGCCCGACGGAAACGATGACGCGTCCGGCTCGCCCTGGATCAATTCCTTACCGCTGAACTCGGCTACTGCACCACCGCCCACATTGGGCGTGATAAAAGAGTCATGTTTTTCCGCTGTCAAACCCGTTAGCGGCTGGAACCAGTGTGTGAAGTGTGTTGCACCGTGCTCGATCGCCCATTCCTTCATGGCGATGGCGACCGTGTCCGCCACCGACGGATCCAACTCGGTACCATGATCGATGGTGGCAACCAGCGCCTTGTACGCCTGTTTGGGCAGGCGAGATTTCATCTCCGACAGCCCAAACGTGTTGACGCCGAAAATCTCCTCGAGGCTCTGCGACTTGCCGTTGGCTGACTGCTGCTGCTCCTTGTCGGTGGGGGCGTTGGGGTGTTGCCACGTCTTCACCGCCGCCAATGCATCAAAACGTCTCACCGACCCGGGCATACATTCCCTCGATTTGTTTGGAGTGGTTTGCTGGTGGGCGCAACGCCCATTGATTATACCCAAGTAGCAGTGCATTCGACAGGCCACGAGCACGGCTCACAGGCCTCGCGCAGTTACCGCGTTGCCACCACGCGCAATCAGCGAGCTAACATCCCTTGCACAACCAATCTGGCCACATGCACGCCAACCATCCGCGTGCGCGGCTCACCCGCGGCCTGCGCTACGATCGTTGCGCAACTGCGCCGCCTCAGCGCAACGGATTCTCATCGTACGCCGTTGTTTCTTACCGCGCTGGGATTGCGCATTCGTAGGCACGCGCCCACCGCTGTTCCCCCTTGCCGTGGTCAGGTGCTGGGGCTATATAGTAGCAACAACTATAGTGTGAGGACCCATGAACGGCGAGATGCGGGAGCTGGGCGAGCTGGGTTTCCTGATCCTGATTGCACTGGGCGGCGGACCGGCGCATGGCTACGCGATCGGTAAGGAAGTAAAGGCGCGCTCGGGCGGGCGTCTGGACGCGACGACGGGCGCGCTCTATCAGGCGTTGCGACGGCTGCGAGATGCGCAACTGGTGCAACCGTCGGACGGTCCAGAGCGCGCGGTTGATGCGCGGCGGAAATATTTCGAATTGACGGCTGCGGGCCGGCGGGCGGTAGGGGCGGAGGCGCGACGGCTGGAAGCACTGGTTTCGGCGGCCCGAGAGCGCAAGCTGTACCCGGCCAAGGTGTGAGGTGACATGCGCAAGATTCCGCTGATCATAGGGTGGCTGGTGCGACTGTATCCGCAGGATTTTCGGCGAGAGTACGGGGCAGATCTGGTTGATACCGTGGCGCAGCGTGCAGCTGATGCGGGGCAGCGTGGTGATGGATTGAGCAGGTTCTGGCTGCGAGAAGGCCTATCGCTTGGCCGGGCCGCGCTGCGAGCGCGCTGGGACGGGTGGCGAGCCGGTCGATCGCGGGGCAGCGGTTTGGGTTTACGCGGTTGGACGACGCTGGGAGACCAGCTTGTGCAGGAAACGCGACAATCGCTGCGGCGGCTGCTGCGCACGCCCGTGTTTGGCATAGCCGCGGTACTCACGCTGGCGCTGGCGATCGGCGCGAACGCGGCGATCTACACGCTCGTGCGGCGGGTGGTGCTGGATCCATTTCCGTATGGAGAAGCAGCGCAACTGGTAATGCTGGAACACAGCTCACCGGAG
>JBOHRF010000386.1:0-5086 GCA_050732575.1 Longimicrobiales bacterium | reverse complement strand
AGCGCCATTGATGGCTCGTTATCTGACCAAACTCGAGCAGCAGGCAGGTGCGGCCCGCTTGCGCATCATGGGCTCGGGTGGTGGCGCCATTCCGGTCAGTGCCGCCCGCCGTGAGCCGGTCCAAACAGTGCTATCGGGTCCCGCGGGTGGCGTGGCCGGCGCGCTCACCGTTGCTCGCCAATCCGGCTTCGATCGCATCGTCACGTTCGACATGGGCGGCACGTCCACCGATGCGTCCATCTGCCCAGGTCGCATTCTGCACAGTCGGGAATGGAGCATTGACGGTCTGCCGGTCGCCATTCCGGTCATCGACATCAATACTGTGGGCGCGGGTGGTGGCTCGATCGCCTGGCTGGATCCGGGCGGGGCGCTGCGCGTCGGACCTCGGAGTGCGGGCGCTTCTCCCGGCCCCATCTGTTACGGGCACGGCGGCACCGAGGTCACGGTCACCGATGCGCAGGTCTGGCTCAACCGTTTGCCACCCGATGCCTTCCTGGGCGGACAGGTAACACTCGACCGTTCGGCCATTGCTCCACCGCTGGCTCGCCTGGCCCGCGAGCTTGGGACCGAGCCGGAAACGGCGGCCGAAGGCGTGATCGAAGTGGTAAACACCGCTATGGAAGGGGCCCTGCGCGTGATCTCGGTCGAGCGCGGCTATGATCCAGTCGGGTTCACATTGGTCGCGTTTGGTGGCGCGGCAGGTATGCACGCTGTGGAGCTGGCCGAACGGCTGGGCATTCCCGACATCCTTCTGCCCCGCGATCCAGGACTACTCTCCGCCTACGGGATGTTGGCTTCGCCCGTCCGGAAAGACGCTGCGCGCACCGTGCTGATCCGCGCCGGCAGTGAGGCGGGTATGGAGTCGGCGTTCCTCGAGCTGGAACGGCAGGTCCTGGCCGGACTGGCGGAAGATGAGGTCCCAAAGAAAGATGCAACGCTGACCCGCTGGTTGGACGCGCGCTATCACGGGCAGAGCTTCGAGTTGCGCGTGCCCGCCCAACACTGGGTAGACGCGTTCCATAAGGCGCACCACAGTCGATATGGGTATTCTCAGCCCGGTGCTCCGGTGGAGGCGGTGACCCTGCGCGTCGCCGGCACCGCCCGACTGCCTGAGCTGCCGGAGCGCACCATTGCAGCGCGGGCTGCAGCACCGAAGCCCAGCGGTAGAGAGATGGTGGGCTGGCGCGGTTCTACCGTGCAGGCTGCTCGATACGCGCGTGAGACGCTCGCTGCCGGTCAACGCGTGAGCGGTCCAGCCGTGATCACGGAGTACAGTTCCACGACCTGGTTGCCGCCGGGTTGGAACGCACGGGTCGATCGCATGGGTAATCTGGTCGCCACTCCGGTGGTCAGGAGTAAGCCCGTGGCCGGCCGGTCTCGAAAGCGTGCTCGTACCAGTGGGCGGAAGAGGCGGTCCGGGAGAGGAAATCGTAGTTGAACCCGAGAAGGCAATCATGAAAAGGACGATCGCGTTCTGCGCAGCCTTGCTGGGCGGCGCCAACGGCCTGGCCAGCGGTCAGATCCCGGGCATCGAGCTCACGCTCTTCCCCCGCGTTGGCGTTTACAAACCGGTCGGCGCGCTGGCCGAATTTGCGGCCAGCACGGCGGAGCTGCGCGGTGCCACAGCACTTGGGATGTCGGTGGAGCTTCAACTGCCCCTTTTGCCCATCAACCTGCGCGGCAACCTCGAGTATGTGCCGGGCGCCGATGCCGCGATCAACGATCGCGACCTGGACGTCGACAACGCGCTGCTGCTGTTGAGCGGAGATCTGGTTTTCCGATTGTTGCCCGCCGTCTCACCCATCCAGCCGTATTTGCTGGCCGGTGCCGGCGTCAAGAAGTACAACTTCGACAATGCCTTTGCCACCGCCCTCTTCTCTTTCCCTGATGATCGCGATTGGATGGCGCACCTGGGCGCCGGTCTGGGGTTGAAGCTGGGGCCGCTTTCCATTGCGGCCGAAGTCAGTGACTACATCAGCTGGTTCGAAATGCTGGGTGGCGACGGCGGCAAGTTGCAGAACGACTTGTTCGCCACGGTCGGCCTGAAGATTGGATTGTTCTAGTAGACTCATCCCCGTCAACAAACGTACCTTATGCGGCTTTCTGATTCCGGCGTGACTGATAAAAGAGTGATGAAGCGATCCGACGAGACTACACCGCCGCTGGAGGCGCAGACTTACCGGCCGCCGTACCTGGCAGCATTGATTGCCACGGTGCTGGTCTGGGCTCTGTACGCTTTGACGCTGGCGCCCACCACGGCGTTCTGGGATACCAGCGAGTACATCACGACGGCGCACATTCTTGGCATCCCGCATCCACCCGGCAATCCGCTGTTCGTGGTGTTTGCACGCGCCTGGGAGTTGGTGCTGGCGCCCCTGGGCCTGTCCGTGGCCGTGCGCGTCAACCTGTTCAGCGCCACCATGAGCGCGCTGGCCCATGGCTGCTGGTTCCTGCTCGTGCATCGCATTCTTTCGGACTTCAATACCAACAAGACGTTTCGCTTGATTGGTGCTGCCTGCGCCGTCCTGGTGAGCGCCACTGCGTTCACGGTCTGGAACCAGTCCAACGTGAACGAGAAGGTCTACACGGTCACACTGTTCACCATTGCGCTGCTCTCCTGGCTGGCGTTCCGCTGGCGCGATCACCTGGGCGAAGGCAAGGATGACAACCTGATCCTGCTGATGGTGTTCATCCTGGCACTCTCCGTCGGTAACCACTTGATGGCGTTTCTGGCTGCGCCCGCCCTGATCACGTTCATCCTTTGGGTCGAACCGCGCACCCTGATCAACTGGAAGCTATACGCCACCGCGATCGTTGCCGTTCTGCTCGGGCTTTCCATCCACATGTATTTGCCGCTGCGCGCGGCGCTGGATCCCATCATCAACGAAGCGGACCCCACGTGTCCCACGGTTGCGTCGGCCCTGCAGAGCGTAGTCACCATGGGCCGCAGCGGATGTGATGCGTTGTCGGAAGCACTCTCCCGTACGCAGTACCAGAAGCCGTCCATGTTCGTCAATCCGATTTTTGCGCCGGAACAGGAGTTGCCGCGCGACATTCGGCTGCTCAGTGCCCAGATGCTGAACTACTTCCAGTACTTCGACTGGCAGTGGGCTCGCTCGGCCAATGGCGGCAACAATTTCTTTGGCGGGCTGCGACCGTTCATCACCATGCTCTTCGTGGGCCTCGGCTTCTTTGGCGCGTACTCGCACTACCAACGGGACAAGAAAAGCTTTGCCTATTTCGCCGTCCTGTTTGCCACGTTGTCCATCGGACTGACTTTCTATCTCAATTTCAAATACGGGTACAGCTTCCCGGGTCAGGGCCTGGATGCCAAGGAAGTGCGCGAGCGCGACTACTTCTTCATTGTGAGCTTCTCGCTCTGGGGGCTGTGGGCCGGTATTGGCATTGCGGCGCTCTGGCAGTGGATTGGGGAGAAGTATCTGCGCATTACCCGGCCGGACCAGGGACTGCCACCCCTCAAAGCCGCACCCGTGCTGGTGCTCGCCCTGCTACCCTTCCTGCTCAACTGGACCTGGGCCTCGCGGCGTCACGACTACTCCGCGCGCGATTGGGCGTACAACCTGCTCAACAGCGTGGAGCCGTACGGCGTACTCTTCACGAACGGCGACAATGACACGTTCCCGCTCTGGTACGCGCAGGAAGTGGAGGGCGTGCGCAAAGACGTAACAGTCATCGTGATGAGCTACCTGAACACGAACTGGTACGTCAAGCAGTTGCGCGACTTGACCACACCCTGCGCACCAGGCGAGGACCCGGCCACGGATCCAACGCGCATCATTTGCCAGCGTCCGTTCGATGTCAGCAAGGGTCCCAAGATCTACACGGATATGGTGACCAGCGGACAGGTCATGCCACCTACACGCACCATCCTGCCGCTCGACGATTCGATCATCAACGAAGCGGCACAGCAATTCTATCAGACGCCAGAGGACTATCCGTTCCGAGCCGGCAACATTGAAACCACTGTGCCGCGCGGAACGCTCATGTATCCGTCCCACCTGTTCATGGCGCAGATCATCAACGCCACAGTGAATGACCGGCCCGTCTATTTCGCCACCACTACGCAGGAGTACGAGAGGTTGAGCCTGCGCTCCTACCTGCTGCGCCAGGGGGTGGCGTTCAAGTTGGTGAACGGTGCTATCCAGCCGGACTCGACCCGCGGTATCCTGCGCTTGCCCGGGGACGAGATGGGCTTTTTTGCGGGTGAGTACATCGACCTGCCGCGCACGGCGCTCCTGCTCGACCAGGTGTTCATCCACCGCAACAACATTCCCGAATGGGACCACTGGGTGGATGTGGCCACGCAAAACATCCCGTACTACTACTACCTGACGCACCGGCTGCTGGCCGTGGTCTATCAGTCGGTGGGCGACAGTGGCAACATGACGCGGCACGCGCAAATCGCCGAACGCTGGGGCGAGCTGGCCACCATCAACCGGTAATACGTAGAAATACAAAGAGAGCCATGCGTTCGGTTCACATTTTCGGGAGCGGGAGCGCATAACGGGAGCAGGCGCGGCCGGGCGCGGGTATCGGCCTACCGATGATCGGTGCGCACAGGCCCGCTCCCGCCTGCTCCCGCTCCTGACTCCCGCTCTACGCTCCCGAATCATGGGAGCCGGCCGTTCGACCCACTCAGCAGCGCGCTGCTCGGGATGGCAACGGGACCGTGGCTCAATGACTTGAAACGTTCCAGTCGTTGGACGGTGGATCTGAACGTTGGGCAGCGCAGGCCAAACTCATCCAGGGCCACCGTCCACGTTCACGCTCTCGTTCTCGTTAACGCTCACGGCTTTTTCCCGAAACAGCCGTGAACGAAAACGAGCGCGAGAACGTGAACGTTTTTCCCGTTCAGGGCTGTGTGGCGCGTGCCAGCCGGCGGTCCAGCAGCCAGGACCTGGCCGGCATAATTGGGAGTCTCACACGCAAATGATCGGGTACGCCCACATGCCCAGTGCACGCTCCGAGCAGCACGGTGCTCATGACCATGCGTAGGGCAAGGGCTAACGGATTGAACGATCCGCCCGTTACTCCACGAGTGCCATCTCCGCCAACTGGCCTGGTG
>JBOHRF010000385.1:0-5087 GCA_050732575.1 Longimicrobiales bacterium | reverse complement strand
GCGCATAACCGGCCACGCGTTCAAACGCTTGCCCCCGATCCCGCAGCGATGTGTACAGCACATAGTTGCCGGTCGCGAAGGTGCGCTCGACACCCGTGCCGCGCGAAACCGAGACATAGACCCGCTGCACACGCCCGCTTTCCACGATATGCTCAGGCCCGCGCAACAACAGACGGTCCAGTATCCCGAACATGGTCGCGTTGGCGCCCAGCCCCAGCGCCAGCGTGACCACGATCATGGCCGTGAAGCCCGGCTCCAGCCGCAACGTGCGCAGCACGTAACCCACATCCTGACGCATAACATCAAGGCTCTCACGCACACTCATGATCCCCTCCTTCTTGCGTGCACTGCGCCGCATGCGCCGCCGCGCTCCTCGCAATGGACCGAACCGGCGCATCGCCTCCACACGGGCTTCCTGACGGGTAAGTCCGCGCCGCACCAGCTGCTCGATGCGCAGCGTTAGGTGCAGCCGGATCTCATCATCGACTTGCTCGTGTATGCTGGCTCGCCGCCGCAGCGCCAGCCGCAAATACCGGCGGATCCCCGCACGAATCAACGTCACCTCTCGCGCTGCACCGGACCCAGGATCACAGTCAGCGTCTGCGCGTAGCGCAGCAGCCGCGCCGACTCACTCTTCAGATGCGCGCGACCCGCCGTCGTGATGCGATAATACCTCGCCTTACGGTTGTTTTCCGTGACGCCCCAATCGGCCTCGATCAGACCCCGCTCCTCCAACCGGTACAGCGCCTGATACAACGCCGAGTCCTCGACCTCCAGCTCGCCACCCGACTGATCCTCCAGCCAGCTCGTGATCTCGAAGCCATGCATGGGCGTCCACGTCAACGCCTTCAGGACCAGAACGTCTAAGGTTCCTTTTATTGGTGTTAGTTTCGGCGACAAATCGAGCCTTGCTTTCGGTTCACAACGTTCGGGAGCGGGAGCGCTTAACGGGAGCAGGCGCGGCCGGGCAGCGCGTGCCGGCCTACCGATGATCGGTGCGCACAGGCCCGCTCCCGCCTGCTCCCGCTCCTAACTCCCGCTCCTGGCTCCCGCATCATGGCAGCCGGCCGTCCAACCACTCAGCAGCGCGCTGCTCGGGGTGGCAAGGGACCCTGTGAACGTCCGTTCTTTTTGTTTTTGTCTGTTAGTTACAGAGTCTGTAAGGAAGGTTGCATCCGTGCGCCCGACCGGCAAGAGTGCCGGGCTCAATCGAAATGACGGCAGGCGTAGGCGGTAGGGGCAGAGGGTGCGACCGGGCAGGTGCGCCCGGCCTGGATCAGCTGCTCGCGATAACGTTGCAGCTCGGCACGGTCGATGACCGGACCGTGACCAGGCACAATGCGGGTGGTGGCGTTGGTGCGGGCGATGGCCCAATCGACGGCGCGGAGCATGCCTTCCAGGGTGCCGCGTGTCCACCAGTCGATGAAGGGCGGATCGTTGATCTCTACGATGTCACCGGCGTGCAGCACATTGAGCGAGGGAATCCAGATCATGGCATCGCTGTTGGTATGCGCATCGATGGGATGATGGATGAGCACGGTGTGTGAGCCGAAGCGCAAGTGCAGTGAGTCTGTGAATAGCGAATCCGGCATGTTACCGGCGGGCTCGGGTGTGCGATGCCAGTCGCGCCCATCGCGCGTGCGTACGGTAGTATCCTTGGCCGCCTCCACCGCTACGCTAGTGTGCGCGATCACGCGCGCGCCGCGCGTGCGGAAGAAGCCGTTGCCACCCACGTGATCGGAATGGTAGTGCGTGTTCACGATCCAGCGCACGGGCAGCGCACCAACCAGGGTACGCAGCACGGAATCGGCCTCGGGCACGCGCCGCGCGGACTGCGCATCTACCAGCAGCAACCCATCGGCGGAACGCACGACCAGGATGTTGCCATTCTTGTAGCCCGAGATGACGAACACATCGTCCTGCAGGCGCTGCCCGCTCATTTGCAGTTGCGCAGCCAGTGGAGAAGCGCATGCCATGATGGGCGCGATTGCGGACGCCAACCGGTAGATGATTCTTTTCATGACCTGAAGGCTAGGCCTGAGTGCCTCGCCGTGCACGTGGCACTACGCCAAACGCGGTGGCCGCGCCGCGAATTACCCAGGACGGGGGTGAACGTCGCCCGGCCCGAGAGGAATCCGTTCCTAATCCTTAATCCTAAATCCTCCCCATAATCCTAATCCTGAGCCCTTTGCTCCTCCTGCGAGGAGGAGGAGAGTGCTGAGGAAATAGGATTAAGGGGAGGATTAGGATTAGGGACGGGATCGCTGCTACAACAGGAAGTCCGGGTTCAGCCGCTGACTACACTCGGGGCAGACGCCGTGGCTGAAGCGAGCATCGGAGCGCGCGGCGATGTAGGACTCGACGCGTTCCCAGTACTCGCGCTCGTTGCGCACGCGTTTGCAGTAGGCGCAGATGGGGATGAGGCCTTGCAGCGTGTGCACCTGGGCCAGGGCATGCTGCAGCTCGGAAATGCGGGTGTTGAGTGTGTTCTGCAGGGAGATTACGCGCTCGCCCACGGCCACGCGGGCGCGGAGTTCTTCGGAATCGAAAGGTTTGATGACGTAGTCGTCGGCGCCCGCCTTGAGTCCAGTCACGATGTCACCGCGATCGCGGCGAGCGGTAACCAGGATGACATAAGTGGCTTTGGTCTCGTCCATGGTGCGGATGCGGCGGCAGAGCTCGGGGCCATCTAGGCGGGGCATCATCCAGTCGAGCATAGCCAGTGTGGGCGGTTCGGGCTGAACCAGGACGTCCCAGGCTTCTTCACCATTGGCGGCCGTGGTGACCGAATGACCCCAGTGTTTCAAGAACTGCTGGAGCAGGTTCCGGAAAACCGCCTCGTCGTCGGCGACTAATACGTGCATACGTTCACGTGTCTGAGTACGCGCGAATTATAACGGCCTTGGGAAGTCCGGAGCGAAGCAGTAGGGCTGCATCGGTTCGAGCAAGGCACTGCCCGGGCCAGGTGAAAACCCGGCCCGGGCCACCCGAGACTGGGACTCAGGCGGTCACCTGCGGCCTGAGGATGCGTTCGATTTCGAATCGAATATCCTGCAAGTGGAGTCGGGTCATGGCATCGGTAGCGCGCGAGAGCGCGGCGCGCACGGCTTCATCGAGTGCTCTCAATTCGCCCCGCAGGGCGGGCCGAATGTCGGACGGGAAGCTGGGCTGAGGCAGCAGTCCCACGGGAATGCCGGCGGGCGCCTGTGCGCCCGGTGCCGGCGGCGGACTCAGCTGGGTCTTCAGAGTCTCCACATAAGCGCGCTGCAGATTGCGCCGATAGACGTCGATGCGGACGTTGGGATCGGTCAACTCGGACCACACGGTGCGCCGCAAGTCGCCCAACATTTCGGGCAGCGTGTAGGTGTCCTCGTTGGGTTCGGCCAGCGCCTCGTACTCGACCAATCGATTCATGCGCGCGGTGTTGAGCAATGAATTGAGCACGCCGGTTTGCGCCTGCCGCACACGCGCTATGGTGCCTTCCTGCTGCACGCGCCAGAGCACATCCTTGTCGATCAACCAGGCGGGCACATTGAAAGCATTCTCTTCCAGATAGCGCATGGCTTCTTTCTGCTTGGCGGGCGGGATGGGCTTGAAGCGCGGGCCCGTGCCGTATTTCTCCTGCGACTCGGCGCCGCCCACCGTGGAGGCCACGTGCGCGTTATAGCGACCCCACTGGCTGATGACGTTGCCGTACAGATCTTCGAGCAGTGTGTAATCCTGACCGGGCTTTTCTGCGACCGGCAGCAGCATGCGCATCACGCGTTGCAGGTTGCGCAGTGCCAACCGGCTGGACTTGGCGGCATCGGCATCACCCACCGCCTCCGTCTGGGTGGCCGGATCCGCGGTAGCATCTTCGGTCTCGAAGCGCAGCCAGGGAATCGTATCCTGCGCGCGCGCCCATGAATCCAGCGTGACCTTTTCGTCATCGGGTGTGCGCGCGCCGGGTACCGGCCGGTTCTGCCACATGATGGCAAACTTGTCGTAAGGGCCGATCACGGGCACCAGCAGGTCGACCGGAATGCGATCCTCGGGTTGTGCCACGTAATTGAAGCGCGAGTAATCCATCAGCGTAGAAACATGGCCGCCCATGCGGCGCAGAAATGCGGCGCTGCGCACGCTATCGGCCGGATACATGGCACTGGCTTTCATGTTGTGCGGGAAACCAATGGCGTGACCGACCTCGTGGGTAACCACGTATTCGACCAGGCGACCCATGAGCGAGTCGGGCAGCGGCAATTTCTGCGCGCGCGCATCGAGCGGCCCCACCTGCGTGAAATACCAGTTGCGCAGCAGGTTCATCACGTTGTGGTACATGTTGACTTCCGCCTTCAGGATCTCGCCCGTGCGTGGATCAACCACCTGGCCGCCCGTTGCATTGGCCACGGTTGACGGCCTCCAGTAGATCACGGAGTGACGGGCATCGAAGAGCGAGAAGTCAGGATCATTGGCGGGTGCAATGCGGCCTTCAATGGCATTGCTGAAGCCCGCGCCTTCATACGCGGTGCGCCACACATCGACGCCCTTCTTGACCCAGGGCTTGAGCCATTCGGGCGTGGCCGGATCGATCCAGAATACGATGGGCTTGATGGGATCGCTGATGGCCGCATTAGGATCGCGCTTTTCGAGTCGGTAGCGGCGCACGTAGCGGCGGGATGTCGCTTCATGCTCGGGTCGGCTGTAGTCGATGGTAGTGATCGAGCCCAGACCGACGCGCCGATCGTGCAGGCGCGGACGCATCGCGTTTTCCGGCAACTTCAACATGCTCCAGTGCATGCGTACGCTGCTGGTCTGACCGCGACCACCGCCGGGTGTTTCCGTGGGTCCGGGTCCGCCCCGTCCGCCGGCCGGTGCCTGCACGGTTCCGGTCTGCGTGAACGTCACGTTGATGTTGTCCGGAAACGCGGTCACGTTTTCCACGAAACTGCGATCGGTTTGCACGCCCGTAACCGCGGCAAACTCCGATATGTTGGTGGTGAACAGCCGAGTCACTTCGATGACGGCGGCGCTGTCCGGTGACCAGGACTCGACATTGAAGCTGGCGATGATGGGGCCGAGCAGCATGGCGCGCACGTTCCGCGCAATGG
>JBOHRF010000384.1:0-5088 GCA_050732575.1 Longimicrobiales bacterium | reverse complement strand
CCATGTACGCGCGTCTGGGCGTACCGGCGGCGCCCTTCCGCAATGTGCGCTACTACGCGCCCTACAAGCCCGATGGCTACAACCTGAACACGCTGCGCACGCATGAGGCGCTGAGTGACAACGTCGAGCCGCTGGTCTGGGGCCTGGAGCAGATCCTCAAGTTTGCCGAGGTGTTGCTCACGCGTGAAGATGTGGATGCCAAGGCCGATGCCCTCATCGAGTTCATTCGCGAGCGCATTGTGGGCCGCGTCACGGACGAGCGCACCATTCGCACCCATCATGTACGCACGTTCCAGGACCTGGAGGCGTGGTTCGAGGATGTGCTGGCCGTGTGCGAGCAGAATGACCAGCAGGTCTGGAAGACGCACCACGTGGCCACCATCCGCAAAGTGCGCAACCGGCTGCTCAACCTGTCCACACGCGCCAAGGGCCTGGTCTCCAACGATTCCACGATGAACGATCTTCCGTGGGGCAACTTCCAGGATCGCTCACTTTGTGTGATTGATGTGGCCAATGTCGAGCCGGAAGCGCAGGACCTGATTTTTGCGCGCGTGGTCACGGAAGCGCGGGAACGACTCGAGCGCAATGTACTGGGCGTGGATCATCTGATCGTGTTCGTAGACGAGTTGAACAAATACGCGCCCAATGATGGTTACGAGACCTACGTGCGGAAGATGCTGCTCGACCTGAGCGAACGCGGCCGCTACCTGGGACTCGTGCTGTTCAGTGCGCAACAGTTTCGCAGCCAGGTGCACAAGCGCGTGGTGGGCAATGCCGGTACCGCCATCTACGGCCGCATGGACATGGACGAGCTGGCCACACCTGGCTACTCCGTGGTGTCACCCGCCACCAAAGCCAAGCTGGCTACGCTGGCCAAAGGCGAGTTGATGTTCCGCCATCCACATTTTGCGCAGCCGATTTTCCTGCGTTTCCCGCGCCCGGCCGTGCTGCCCGGCCGCGAGGGTGTGCGCCGCTTCGAGCCGGGTGCCGATCTGCCGTTTGAGGATGCGGTTGCACGCCAGTTGCGGCGACTCGATCCGCGCCTGCCCATCAATGAATTGAAGGACCTGATCTTCGGCCGCCCGGTCGAAGAAGTGCTGCTGGCCCTGCATCGCACCCAACAAGCCCGACCCGAACATGTGCTCTCTTTTTTCCGCGCCTACCTGAAAAAACAGCCGCCCCGCGAGATCATTCCCGCCAGCAGCGGTCATCCCCTGTCCAAGTCGCCGAGTATTCTTGTACCTGATGATCCGTATGCGTAACCCCGCGCCCGCGCCGTCGCCCTGATGGTAGTTGCACATCTGGCCGACCTGCACCTGGGCTATCGCGCCTACCACCGGATGTTGCCAGGCGGCATCAACGTGCGCGAGCGCGATGTGGCGCAGGCCTTCCGCGCGGCACTGGACCGGCTGATCGAGCTCAAGCCCAATCTCATTCTGATAGCGGGCGACGTGTTTCACACGGTGCGCCCATCGAATGCGGCGATTGCCGATGCATTCCGACAGTTTGCGCGTTTGCGCGCGGCACTGCCGGGCGCACCCATCGTGATGGTTGCCGGAGAACACGACTCGCCGCGCTCGGTCGAGACGGGCAGCATCCTGCGTCTCTTTGCCGAGATTCCGGGCGTGCACGTCATGGATCAAAGCGCGCGCGTGATTTATTTCGAGGAACTGGGTGCGAGCGTGCTGGGTGTGCCTCACGCGGCCGTGCACGCGGGTGAACAGCTGGCACTGGAGCCGGATGTCCGCGCGCAAGTCAACGTACTGATGCTGCATGTGGATGATGTCAGCCAGCAGAAACTGGAATTCGTGAGCGAATACGGGGGCGCGCCTTTCGACCTGAGTGCGCTGGCCGCCGAACGCTGGGACTACGTTGCGCTGGGCCATTACCATGTAGCCACCCAGGTCAAACAGAACGTGTGGTATGCGGGCGCCATCGAGCGCACTTCGGCCAACATCTGGCGCGAGACTAGTGACAAAGGATTCCTGAGCTTTGACACGGAAACGCGGGCCGTGCGTTTTCACGCACTGGAAACGCGGCCCGTGATTGACCTGCCCCGTTTTTCCGCGCGCCTGGATCGCGCACCAGCCGGGCGTGACCAGGCGCCCTCAACGAACGGGTCCAGCGCTGATCCATTGTACCAGGATGCCAAAGACATTGACGCGCGCATACGTGCGCTGATGGAATCCGTGCCCGGCGGCATTGAAGGCAAGATCGTGCGGCTGATCGTGCACGATCTGCCGCGCGACCTGTTCCGCGAGCTGGACCATCGCGCGCTGCGCGAGTATCGCGCCACGGCTCTGCATTTCCATCTCGATGCGCGCCGGCCAGAGCCTCGCCATGCCGGCCTGATCGAAGGTGTAGGCCGGCGTCGCACGCTCGAACAGGAAATCGAGTGGTACATCACGGAGCACTGGCGCCCCAGCTCCAGCGACATCGAAAAGAGCCGCTTGCTCGACCTGGCCCACCTCTATCTGGCTGAAACGCGCTCGCTCGGGCCCAGTGCCGAAGCCGACGAGCCGCCGCCGCTTTCTGCGGAGTAGCGCATGCGGCTACGGCAGCTTCGTCTCCAGAACTTTCGCCAGCATGCCGATACCCGCATCGACTTTCGGCCCGGTCTGACCGGGATCATTGGCCCGAACGGCGCCGGCAAGAGCACCATCCTGGAAGCCATTGCCTGGGCTATCTACGGCGCGAACGCCGCGCGCGGCACCAATGAGACCATCCGATTCTCACGCGCACCCGGTCGTGCGCGGGTGCTGGTCGAGCTGGTCTTCGAGTTGGGTGGCCATGCCTTCCGTGTAAACCGCACGCTGAACAGCGCCGATGTATTCCTCGATGATGGCGTCTCACCCGTGGCCAGCGGCACCAGCGGTGTGAGCGGCTACCTCGAGCAGCGCATTGGCATGACGCGCGACGAGTTCTTCAACACCTATTTCACGAGTCAGAAAGAGCTGCAGTTCCTGGCCCAGATGGGCGCGCGCGACCGCGGCAAGTTCCTGGCCCAGGTGTTGGGCTACGAACGCCTGCGACTGGCGCAGGACAAAGCGCGCGAGCGGCGCAAAGAGCTCACGGCCGAAGCGAATGGTATTCGTGAAGTGCTGCCCGACCCGGATGAGTTGCGCGCGCGCGGCGAGGAAGCGCAGCAGCGCGTAAAAGCGGCGCGCGCGGCCGCCGGTGAAGCCGAGCAGCAGCACCAGCAGCGCGCTTCCGTGCTGGAGCAGTGGGCCCCGCGCTGGCTCGAGGTGCAGCAGAAACGCGAGCGCATGCGTGAAATCGAGCAGGAAATCGCAGCGGCGCGTCGTGATGGTGAAGCCGCACAGCGCGATGTAGAGCGCACGCACGCCGAGATGGAGCGCATCAAACAAGCGGAGCAGCAGCTGGCGCCGCTGCGCGCGGAACTGCTGGCGTTGCCGGCCGTCTCACAGGAATGCGAAAACCTGGCCAGGTTGGCCCGTCTGGCCGAGCGCCGCCGCGCCCTCGCCGAAACCGAACAACTTGATGAGGCTGAGCTGACCGGCGTGGTTGCCCGCCTCAAAGAACTGGAGAGTGCGCCCGAGCTGATAAAACAATTCGGGCCGGAGCTCGACCAGCTCAAGCAACAGCTGGCAGCCGCCGATGAACAGGTTGCCAAACTGCGCAACGAATGGACCGAGCAGCGCCAGGATGTGCGTACCAAACTGCAGCATCATCTGGAGCGCCATGATGAGCTGAAGCTGCAGATCGAGCAGCTGCGCAGCGCAGGGCCGGACGGTACGTGCCCAACCTGCACTCGGCCGCTGGGCCGCGAATTCGGGCGCGTCATGACGCTGCTGGAAGATCAGTTCGAAGAAGTCACGCAGAACGTGAAATGGCTGCGCAAACGCCAGGCCCAACTCGAGCAAAAACCGGAGGATGTGACGTTCGCCGAAGAAGAGCAGGTGGCATGGAAGAACACGCTCGACGCGCTGACTCAGCGAATCGCCCGCTGCGAGCAGGCCGTGCAGGAGATCTGGACACTGACCGGCGAACGCCGGAAGAAGGAGCAGCGGCTGGGAGAATTGCGTAAGGAGCTCGCGGAACTACCCACCGGCTATGACGCCGATGCGCACGATAAGGCTCTGGCCCGCCTGCGCGTGTTGAACGACATCGAGCAACGGGCCGCGCGCTTCGACCAGGTGCTGGACCGGCGCGCGGAGCGCGAGCGCGAACAGGCCGAAGCCAACCAGCGCGCTCACGCCGTATTGTTACACCTCCAGGCAGCCGCGCAGCTGGAAGCCGAAGTTGCCTTTGACGCGCGTGACTACGAGCACGTGCGCACCCAGCACGATCAGGCCGCGCGCAGCTTGCACCAGAGCGAGATCGCGGTCACCGAGGCACGCGCGCGCCTGGACGCCGCGCGCGAGCACCAGACAGGTGTGAAAGCCGAGGCGCGCACCGCCGAGCAAAACCGGGCGCGCCTGCACGAGCTGGAGCTCGATGTGAAACATCACAGTGAGCTGGACAACGCATTGCAACAACTCCGCCAGGAACTGAATGCCCGCGTGCGACCCGAACTCTCCGACCTGGCCAGTCGCTTCCTCAATGAAATAACCGATGGCCGCTATACGTCCCTCGAGATCGACGAGAACTACAACATCATCGTGCTCGACGAAGGCGAGGAAAAACCGGTGATCAGCGGCGGTGAGGAAGACATTGCCAACCTGGTCCTGCGCATTGCCATCAGCCAGATGATCGCTGAACGGGCCGGCCAACAGCTGTCCGTGTTATTCCTCGATGAAGTCTTTGGCTCGCTCGACCTGGATCGGCGCGACAATGTAGTGCAGCTGTTGCACCGGCTCGAAGATCGCTTCGAACAGGTCGTGCTCATCACGCACATCGAAACCATCCGCGAAGGCCTGGATCACACCATTCGCGTCAGCTACGACGAGCGCACCGGCGCCAGTCTGGTACAGGAAGAGACACCCGGCCAGTTGGCGGAGTTGGCACTCGTGGAGTAACGGGCGGATCGTTCAATCCGTTAGCCCTTGCCCTACGCATGGTCATGAGCACCGTGCTGCTCGGAGCGTGCACTGGGCATGTGGGCGTACCCGATCATTTGCGTGTGAG
>JBOHRF010000383.1:0-5107 GCA_050732575.1 Longimicrobiales bacterium | reverse complement strand
GTTCCGCAGTACATAGTTCCGCATTTGAAGTCCCGAAGTTGCAGTTCCGCAGTTGCAGTTCCGCAGTTGCAGTCCCGATGTTACAGTTCCGAAGTTGCCGTCCCCAAGTTTGCACGTTCCGACTAACTGGATTCACGTACCAAACAAACGCTTGCGATGCATACTGAACTTGATAGGCAGTTGACCAAGCCTACGGATCCGCTGCCCGCGGATCCGGCGTCCACACCCGCCTGTGAGCTGCAGGCGTTGCGCAAGAGTTTTGGCGGCGTGGTAGCCGTCGATGGACTTTCGCTCCGCGTGCCGGCCCGCACGCTTTACGCGTTCCTCGGGCCCAATGGAGCGGGCAAAACGACTTCTTTGCGCATGCTTGCCGGATTGCTCAAACCCGATTCGGGCCACGCCTTCATTACCGGCATCGATGTGCACCAGAATCCCGGGCCGGCCAAACAGTCGTTGGCGTATGTTCCGGACGAGCCCTCGTTGTATGGCAAGCTCACGCCCATTGAGTTCCTGGAATTCGTGGCGGCGCTGTGGCGCGTGCCGCCGGCCGATGCACGCGCGCGTGCGGAGAGCCTTCTGAACAAGCTGGGCTTGGCCGATCGGCTGCGCGATCGCATGGAAGGCTATTCGCGCGGCATGAAGCAGAAAGTTGCACTGGCTGCTGCCTTGATTCACGCGCCCACGCTGCTCATGCTGGACGAGCCGCTCACCGGGTTGGACGCGTCCGCTGCGCGGCTGGTCAAAGACATGTTGCTCGAGTTCGTGGCGGCGGGCGGAACCGTGTTGCTGACCACGCACATCCTGGAAGTTGCGGAACGCCTGGCCCAACGCATCGGCATCATTCAGCACGGCCGATTGCTGGCCGAGGGCACACTGGACGATTTGCGCACGCAAGCCAGCAAACCGGGCGCCACGCTGGAAGAAGTGTTCCTGCACCTGGTGGGCACGACCGAGGGCATGGGCAACGCATGATCGGCGATGCCGCGCTCGCGCGTCGCATTATGGTCAACGACCTGCGCCTCTATTTCCGTAACTGGCAGCGGAAAGGATGGAGCGTGGTCGGTGTCGTGCTTCTGCAGCTGACCATCCTGGCATTTCTGCACATTCCAGCGTTCTCCGTGATCAGTGCCATCGCCGCTGGTTCGCCCGTGCCTGGTGGTGCCGAAGTCGCGTGCCTGTGCGTCAGTTTGTTCGTGTTTGCCGCCGGATTGCAACGCAGCCTGGAAGCGCTGTACAATCGCGGCGATTTGCCGCTGCTACTGTCCAGCCCCGTTCCCGCGCGCGTGGTGGTCGTCACGCGACTGAGTGACATCCTTTTGACCACGCTGTTGTCGAGTGCATTCATTGCCATACCCCTGCTGAATACGGCCTTCATTCTGTTCGGCCCTGCCTGGCTATGGGGTTGGCTGGTCTGGGTCTGGGGCGTAACACTGCTGGCGCCGGCCGCGTTGTGGTCGACCATCGTTTGTGTGGGGCGTATGGGCGCGCGCCGCACGCGCACGGTCGTGCAACTGATCAGCCTGCTGATAGGATTGGTCGCCATCTTCCTCATCAATTCGCCCAGCCTCACGGCCCGCGCCACGCGCACAGGCTCCATCGAGGCGGCCGGCAAGCGCATATTCGAATGGTTCGCGTTTCCGCCCTTGTCGCTGGTTGCGGACGCCGCTCGCGGTCGGGCGCTCGGCTTGCTCGCGCTCGCTGCGGTTACCGCACTCGTCGCCTGGTGGGCCGTGCGCCGGCTGGAGGCCATTTTCGTGTCCGGCGCGCAGGCAGCGGCCAGTGATCTGGGCGGCGAACGCCGCGCGCGCACTGCGCCCGGTACTGAACGCCGCGTCTGGCGCGGAAGCTTTCAGCATGCACACTGGCGCACGCTAACCTTGAAGGAACTCCGCCTGGTGCGGCGCGATCCGTTGCTGGTCGTGCGCTGTTTCACGCAGATCATTGTGTTGTTGCCCGCCATGGCTGGTGCATTCCTCTATCGCACCACCACCGGATTTGCATCGTTCGCCTTTGTGGGTCCGGCCATGATGGCGGTATTGCTGGCCGGACTGATGACGGCCAACGACGAAGCTGCAGAGCTGGTTGCGGCCAGCCCGCTCGAGCCTCGCCAGGCCATCATGGCCCGGGTTGCGGCTGCTGCGGTCGTTCCCGGTGTGATCGCCTGGATCCTGGCCGCCATTGTGGCCGCGCTGGGTGCCCCGCTGGTTGGCGCGATCACTGGCCTGAGCGCCACCTGGCTCATAGCGGCGCTGAGCTGGTTGGGCGCTTGCACCACACCCCACCAATCGGCAGAAGATCGCGCGCGCAACCGACCCGCGAAAACCACCTGGCAAACGTTCTTCGCCATGCTGGTGGGCGGACTGGGCGCGGGCGCGGCCGCGCTTCTCCTTTCGAATTCCAGTACCGCGGGCATGATCATGCTGACCTTGAGCCTGGGCGTAGGAGCGCTGTCGTTCCTGGCGCGGCCGCGCGTGGCTGGCTGACCATCGACCGGCGGTCCGTTGCCTACCGCTGGCGGCGCGACTACGTTCGCTCCACGGACATCCAGGGGAGGCGCTATGCGATCTCACACTCGTAGACGGCCGATTGTGGTAAGACGGACGATCGTATTGGGCAGCGCGCTGGTCGCGGCCTGCGCATCGACGCAGCAGTCGGGCAACGAGAGTGACCTGACAGCCCGCGCGCGCGGCATCCACGAGCGCGTCGTCACCATGGACACGCACGTGGATATCAGTCCAAACAATTTCCAACCGGGGCAGCAGAACTACGTGACGGGCGTGAACACGCAGGTCGATCTGCCCAAGGCGGAGCAGGGCGGTCTGGATGCGATATGGTTTTCCATCTACCAGGGTCAACAGGACGACTTCACGGCCGAGGGCTACGGCCGCGCGCACGCAACCGCGATTGCCAAGGTCGAGGCTGTGAAGCGCCTGACAGCAGAGCTGGCTCCCCAACGCATTGCGCTGGCGACTACAGCCGCGGATGTGCGACGCATATCGGGTGAGCGCAAGAAGGTCGCGCTCATGGGCATGGAGAACGGTTACGCTATCGGCGAGGATATTACGAATGTGAAGAAGTTCGCGGATATGGGTGTGCGCTACCTGTCACTGGCCCACAACGGTCACAGCCAGCTCGCGGATTCGAACACGGGCGAACGCGACGGCTACAAGTGGAACGGACTGTCACCCCTCGGTCGTCAGGCAGTCGCGGAAGCGAATCGTTGGGGCATCGTGATGGACATCTCGCATCCGTCCAAGCAGGCGAATCTCCAGACCATGCAGCTCTCGCGCGCGCCCGTAATGGCCTCTCATTCAGCGATCCGTGCGCTGGCCGACCATAGCCGCAACCTGGACGACGAGCAGTTGCGCGCGCTCAAGGCCAACGGCGGCGTGGTTCAGGTGGTTGCATTCAGCTCCTATCTGAAGATCACCTCGCCTTCGCCCGAGCGGACGCAGGCGCTGGCCGCGCTACGCCAGGGGTTCGGGCTGCCTGCGCAGGGTGGAGGACGTGGCGGTCGCGGTGGTGGTGGTGGCGGGCTCCAGGCGCTCACGACCGAACAGCGTGCGGAGTACGATCGAAAATTGGCCGATATCGACCGCCGGTTGCCCGCGCCCGCGCGCGCGAGTGTAAAAGATCTGGTCGATCACATCGACTATGCGGTCAAGCTCATCGGCATCGATCACGTCGGCATCAGCTCGGACTTTGACGGCGGCGGTGGCGTGGACGGCTGGAACGGCGCGGCCGAGACGTTCAACGTGACGCTCGAGCTGGTGCGTCGTGGCTACACGGAGCAACAGATCGCGAAGATCTGGAGCGGCAATCTGGTGCGCGTGATGGGAGAAGTAGAACGCGTCGCCGCGCAACTACAAAGAACGGCGAGCGAGTAGGCTTGATCCAGTCGGTTCGTCAACAGACGAGGGATCAGGATCAGGGAGAGGATATAGGGTCGTAGGGACCCTTGCTGCCCCGGCAACTTTGTGGGCCGCCTGCATAGTTGCCGATCGAGACAATCCCTACCACCTCACAGCCGCCCCCTACATCCTATTCCCTCGTTAGGAATTGACGCGCAATTCATACGTAACGCCTACTTCTACGAAGGCGTCTAATGTAACCGCCTCTGAACCCGCATCTGCGGAGGTCGCCACGTAGACACCGGATGGCCCGATCAGTGTCGCGTCCAGCTGGGGCTGCCCCAACCAGTCGATCCTGATGCTCAGTAAACCGGAATACGGAGGCGTGAACCTGAATGGCCGACATGGTGCGCGCGCATCCCAGCGCTGTGGATCGCAGGGCGTTGAGCCGGCCCGAACAAAGGCACGAATGGTCCGACCAAAGATGAGTCCCTCCGATTCGAACCTGCTCAGCTGGAACTCGATCGGCTGATCGCCAATCACATCCACGACCTGCTGATGGAAATCGTAGCCTTCCTTCCAGGCAACGATTCTCATGCGACCGCTGACCCCGATGAAGCGGAAATGACCCTGAGCGTTGGTCTCGGCCGTGACGCCGGCATACGTGCCTTCGACGATGTCCGCCCGGGCCAGGGCAAGAGGGCTCCCGGCCTGGTCGCGCACGGTGCCAAATACCACGTACGCAGTGGGCGGCGGTGGCGGTGAAACGTACGGATCCTGGATCGCCTCATCGCAGCCCGGCAGGAACACACTGACCACTACCAGGGTGAGCGCCGTTTTGCGGCTGGCTGCTCGCCCTCTACACAACGCAACGCGCCTCATATTTGCCTCCGTCGTCCGTGACAACCAGCCGGTCAATTTCGCGGTAGCAAGATGAAAGGCGCGCATCCCCCAAGACTCCCCTGGAGTCAAACCGGGATCATTTTTCACATTTCTCAGTCGTTTTCTCTGTTCCCCAGATTCTGGTCAGCGTTGCCAGCGTGCGCGGGTCATCAAGCGACCGCTGCCGGCCTGACCCAGGATGCGGCCAGCTTCGTAGACGATCTCTACGCGGCGAATGGTCATGACCGGCCAGCCCGTGACCGTTTGTCCTTCGTATACGGTGTAGTCGGATTTCGAGAAGTCCGCGTCCGCGGTGATGGTTGCCGTCCGATTCGGGTCCCAGATGGCAAGGTCGGCGTCCGAGCCCACGCGAA
>JBOHRF010000382.1:0-5109 GCA_050732575.1 Longimicrobiales bacterium | reverse complement strand
GGCCTGCGCTGTGCGCCACCACTCTGCACGGACCGACCCGGAACCGATACCCAGATGTCGGGGCCGGCGGCGGCAATGGAAGCACCAAAACGTTCCTGCCGATTGCCCGTGAACGCCGTCAGCCTCGACTCCTCCGTCCATTCACCGCTTTCCTTGTTGCGACGGAAGACCAGCGCCAGTCCATAATTTGCCGCTGCACCCGGCGATCCGATCACAGCAGCATCACCTTGCATGGCAATGCTGGAGCCGAACGCTTCATTGGCTTGCGGTTCGCGCGGCTGCAGCACGCTGCCCTGCTGCCACATTCTGGTCGTGGGATCGAGACGGAACGCGTAGACGGTACCCGCACGCTCTTTGGCCCCGGGTGCGCCAATCAGTACGACATCGTTGTCAACGGCAATGGACGCGCCGAACGAATCACCGGCGCTCGCGTCGGACGCAGCCAATCGAATACGCTGCATGTATTCGCCATCCGCGCCGCGCTGCAACACGACCGCTGCACCGGGCGTCAGGTTGGCCTGTGGCTGGCCACCACGGCCGCCACCGCCACCACCACGTCCGCCCAGCGCGCGTCCCGGCAAGCCGAGGAGCAGGTAGTCGCCGAACGCCACCATGGGCCCGAGTGCACCCTCTACGCTCGTGCTGGTCGCGATCGTACTGGCCGCCCGCCACGTTCCGTTGGGCGCTTTGTTGAATACGCGAATGGTTGAGCCATCACGTTCACCTACGAAAAGTGTGGAGCCACTCAGCGCCAGCGAGCTGCCGAATCCATCGGCGCGTTGTGCCTCGGGCGCTGAGAGACGTGCCGCCTCGCGCCACACGCCTTCTACTTTTCGGTAGATGTAGACGCGACCCGGACGGAACGCGTTACCGCTGGCCGGCTCGCCCACGATTACTTCGCCTTCGCCCACTACAAGGGCACGGCCAAACGATGTTTGAGCGGCAACCGGAGATGTTGCGGCGAGGGCCGCAAAACTCAGCATGGCAATCTGGACGCGGTGCATACGACTCCTCACGAGATTGGGCCTGACAGGGAAGAACTGACAATCTGGACGGCTGATCCGCGACGGCGCGGAGCACGACAACCCTTATCAGGAAGAAAATACGGTCAGGCGGAGACGCGCAAGCGTAGTTCGACCCTGGCGCCGGCAGGAGCGCCGGTTTTCAGTTGGAGCGCGTGGAAAAGGCTGCGGATTCAGCGTTCCTGCTGGTCGCCGGGGGTACCCACGCGGCTGGCCAGCCGGCCCCCGCTCCAGGACCGCAGTCGATCTGCGGCGGCATCGATTTCGGTGCGCGTATGCAGGTCCACCGACTGAAGAGGGAGTCGTTCGCCGGAGCGCAGGTGCAGCTCCAATCGATACACGGGGTCACCGTCCGAGTCTTCACTCTGGCGCACCTGGAAGTGCGCGATTTCATCGAGGTGAATGACGCGCTCGCGTTTGTGCAGCAGCCAGTGTTTCGTGACGTGCAGCACGGGCCGGTCGCGGCGCAGCCACACAGTGATGTTGGGCGAGGAGCCGATGAGCCAGGCACCGGCTGTTATGTGCGCACCGCCAATTACGGTAATGATCAGCTTGCCCCAGGCACCGGGTTGTGAGTCCGGACTCGCCACCAATAACAAGGTGAACGCGGTGATGCCGCCGGCCAGGAATCCCAGTCCCAGCAGCCACATGCAGCCGGCCCGGTCGCGCAAAACCAGCCGCTCGTTCAGCTCTCGGTCGATGGCTGCTTCTCCGGTGATCGCAGGCAGTGAATCATTGGACTATGATGGTGTATAAAGTTACGTGACACCGTCACAGACCCACATTCAAGCACGTTACAACGGGTACACCTGAGGTGGAGGGAAGTACGATGGCGCGTTTCCTGGTCGTGGTCGGCATGATGTTGATAGCGGCTTGTTCGTCCACCACGGAATCGGAAGACTGGCGCCGTGTGGTTGGACAGATGGAGCCCGCCTTTTCTTCGGTCCAGGCCGTGCAAGCACCCAGTGAGGCCGTAGTCAACGCTCCGTTTGTCGTCACCGTGAACACCCTGGGCAGCTCGAGCTGCACGCGCGCGGATGGCGCAGTGGCCAGTGTGGCCGGCCGCACCGCGCTCATCACGCCCTATGACCTGGTGGCGCCCAGCGGAACGTCATGCACGCGTGACCTGCGCAGTTTTCCGCGTAGCGTCTCGCTCAGGTTGACGTCCGTGGGTGATGGCCTGATTCGCGTGCAGGCGCGTGGCTTCGACGATCGTTCGCTCACCTTCGATATCACGATCCCAGTGCGCGCGGCCAACTGAAGCTCGTTTACTTTTCTGCCGCCAGCGCCACGGCCTGCATGAGCCGTTGCAACGCCGACGCGCCGCCGCGCACTACGGCACGATAGAGCAGCCGGTAGACGCCCACACCGATCACGCCACCGGCCAGTGCGCCCGCAACGGCAGGCGCCAACAACACGGCCGCCGAGGTGGTACCGAGTACGGTCGCCAGAAAACCACCCGCCGTTGCCCCGCCCCAGATTCCGCCCGCTCCAGCCAGACCGGCAAAACCGCCCGTGAGCGTCAGGTTTATGCCTCTGCGGAATAGCGGCGCGCGTATGCGCATGCGCGTACCGTCGGCTTCAGGCCGCAGCGTCGTTATGAGCACGCGCACATCGGCCCACTCCAGATCACTCTGGAACGATGACCGAAAGCCGGTCTTGCGATGGACGAGCACACCGTCACGCAGAGGATCTGCGCCCAGGCTGTTCTCCGCAACCAATTCGAACGGCGCGCCCACGAACACCGAGCGCACCGCTGCCAGTACATCGGATGGCGCAGCATTGATGAAACGAGTCAGCTCGATGGCATCGGATTCGTTCACCATGAGCCATCGAAACAGGCGAGCGTCCCAACGGTCCCGTCGAATGGCGCCCGCATCGGGCAGGCGTTGCTCGGCCAGCGCCAGGCGCACATAGTCCGGATCGATGCCGGCGCCCTGCGCCGCAGCTGATACCTGCTCCAGAGAAAAACCGCCACCCGTTACAGGCGTGAGCGCCTGACTGCCCTGTTCCGCTTGTTCCGCTGCGTTTTGCAGTTCCACGGCGCGCTGCCAGAGCCGGCGCGCCTCTTCTTCGCTAATACGCTCGGGACTCATGCCCATGAGAATGTCGAAAACGTCATCGTCGTGCCAGAACGATGTGTGGCTGACGATGATCGTATAGGGTGGGCCGACTTTTTGCTCGTCTAGCCTCAAGGTCCAATAACACGAATTTACTTCGCGTTTCAGCTTCCTCCCTCGTACGCGGTGATCCGCACGGATGCGGGTCCGCGACGTGGACGACTTCTGGGGACTCGTCCGGCTATTCAATCCGCCGGGCAATACGCGAGCTATTTCGGCGGGGGGAGGATTTTCGTGATGCGTTCGATGAAATGGATGGTGAGCGGGGCCCTGTGTCTGGCCGTGTTGGTCCCGGCGCGCGAGGCCGCAGCCCAGAGCAAAAAGATCGATGCGTTGAATTGGTTGTTCAAGATTCCGCGCTGGAATGCCGACCTGCATGCCGGCTTCGGCAACTACGGCCGCTTCCTGCTGGAATCACCGGTGGAACCGTTCGATTTCCTGGAGCGCGAGCTGCGTGGACGAGGCGCGTTCACCATTGGCGTGGGCTTTGGTGGCACGTTCATGCCTCGCACCGGCTTCCGGTTGGGCGTCAATCGTACCTGGTCCGAACTGGCCTGGCGCGATGACACCGGCACCGGCTCCGAGCTGCTCGATCAGGATGATGTGGGCGATCTGGCGCAGACCATCCTGAGCGCCGAGATCGTCCGCTACTTGCTACTCGAAAGCAGCAAATTCACACCCTACGCTACGGCCGGTGTGCTGGCCTCATGGTGGGGACTCAATGATGCCACCGGCTTTATTGGCGATGACACACACTTCCGGTGGGGCGCTACCGGCAGCATCGGCCTGCAGTTGGCGCTTCGGGACAATATCCGCCTCCGGTTGGATGCTACCACGGCCAGCATTGGCAATCCGTTCACGGGCAGAAACTCCTACATCGCCGACCTCGGACGAGCCATCGACGAACCCTCACGCGTTCGCAAAACCGAAGTCCGGCTGGCAGTAGGTTATGCCTGGGGCAAGCCACACGCACCCGTTACCACCGACGGCGGTAAGGGCAGCAGGTAGCTCGTTTGAAAAGGGGGACGGCAAGTCGTGCCGGCCCCCTTTTTTCTCACGCGGAATGCTGACTGCTCGACCACCTCAGCACGGCTAACTGCTTGACCACCTCAGCACGGCTGACTGTTCGACCACCTCACGTTCAGCACGGCTAACTGCTCGACCACCTCACGTTCAGAATAGGGATGGAGGGATTCTAAAAGGCGATGAAGGGGATTTGTTAAAAAATAATTTTTGGTCTTTTTTCAATCCCCACATCCCCCGCTATTCATCTCCGCATCCCCTGGATGAGGTTTCCCTGGATGATGAACAAGCTCGTGCAGGTTTCCCTGGACGATGAACCCGGCCGGTGCGACGCGTGACTTAGCCGTTGGAGCACTTCTGTTAGCGCGGCGGGAACCGCTGGCGTAACGCGCGCAGCTCGGTGAGCACGGACTGCAGCGGGCTGGGCCCCGAACCGAATTCGAAGGTCACGCGCTTCTTGCTGTCGCCGTTTTCCAGCTCTACCCACTCCGCTCCGCCGTCCGCACAATCCGGACAGCCATAGACGTCCTGCAGGCGGTCAATGCGCGCGGCATCCATGCGTTCCCGCAATGTGCGCCACGCATCGGATGAGAACGGCTGTTCCGCCACCTGCTCGGGCTGCGTAGGACTCCAGCTGCGCCGCGTGAGGCGAAGTACCGAGCCACCGATTTCGAGCTCTTCACGGCAATAGCCCGCGCACATACCAAACGATGTCCCCCAGCGGATTACGCGTGCCTCCGCTGTCAGCGTATCGATCTCCGCCTCCGATGGCGTACACGCAGCACCCAATACGCCCGCCACCACCACCAACAAACCGTGTGACAATTTCATCATATCCTCGTGTTTGGTTGCAGACTCATGAAATCTGCTCCTTCAACTGCAATACCCTCTGACGGGTTCGTGGGTCACGCGCATAGACCATGACACCGGCGGTGGTCTGCTGC
>JBOHRF010000381.1:0-5140 GCA_050732575.1 Longimicrobiales bacterium | reverse complement strand
GCTTGACCGTACGAATCGCTTCGTCCAGTCTACCCGTAGCTTCGGAGGTGAACCGTTAATTCCTCCGGCAGGATTCTCACCTGCTTGGATGCATCACCTTCGTGGCGCACCGAGAGCGAGAACGTGTTACTCGCTACGACTGGGCAGCAAACTGCGCGAATGCCACTGAGTTGCCGGCCGGCTCACGCACAATGATTTCCTGCGCACCATAAAATGTTGTGCGTCGCGGCACGATGGTCGTAACGCCGTCCAGCGCGCGCTCAACGGCATCGAGATCATCCACTTCCAGGTACAACATGGTGCCACGCATGGGTGATTCGGCCAGGGGCGGCACATCCTGGCGCACGCTGTCTCGCGTTTGATACATGATCTCCACGCCATCGCGCGCCAGGATTACAAATCCCAGCCGATCTTCTTCCGGCACTTCCACGGTCTTGCTGAAGCCGAGCCGATCGATCCAGAAGGGCAGGCATGGCTCGATCTTGTCGACCATCAGCACGGGTGCAAGGCGATTCATCTTCATGGCTGTCTCCACCTGAGGTTGGCGCGAATCTAGGCGCCGTCGATGGACGCGTCTTGAACAAACCCGACAAGACTCCGTTCGCGCAGAAACTGACTGGGTGAGGTGGCGGCCAGCTCGCCGAATTCACGGGTGAAATGCGCTTGATCGGCGTAGCCGCAGGTGAGCGCAAGCGCGGCCAGACCGTGGTGCTGTGGCCGCTGCAGAAGTCCCAGCGCAAGGCGGAAGCGCGCGATGCGCAGCCCCTGCTTGGGGGTAAGGCCGATCTCATTGGCAAACAGGCGCTGCAGTGAGCGTTCAGTCACGCCCAGTGTGCGGCGCAACTGGTCTACCGTGAGCTGACCGCGCGACCGCTCGATCATGGCCATGCCATGCAGCGCCATCGGCTTGATGCGGCGCGCATCCAGCCGGCGCAGCAACCACTCATTCAGTCGGCGCAACCGTTCGCTCGCTTGCTTTCAGCATGGTGCCAATGACCCGTGCCCGCGCTTCCAATGGTGCCCGCAAGTCGAAGATCACGTCCATGCAGCTATCGGGCATGACGCGGTTCACCAGCGCGTGCTCGGCCGCAGGATCCCCCCGAATGGCCCAGTAGCAGCGGACCATTGTGGCCAGGGCGGGGGGCGGGCGCGTATTCGCGGTACTCTAGACTCATTCGTGATAGCCGGTTTTCTCAGGTCGGTGGACATCGGCTATCTTCACCGACCTTTTCCGGAGTCTCGTGCCCTGAAGATACACAGCCGTGAACCAACCTGCGCGCTGTGCTGCACCCGCCCAGAGGGCCGTCGATGGCCGTGACGCCTGACGACCCTTCGGTCGGGCGCGCCGACCTGGCCCTGCTCACGGACCTGTACCAGTTGACCATGTTGCAGGCGTATTGGCAGACCGACATGCACGAGCTGGCGACGTTCAGTTTGTTCGTGCGCCACCTACCCGCAGCCCGCAATTATCTGTTGGCTTGCGGCCTGGACGATGCGCTGGCCGCAGTTTCTGCGCTTCGGTTCCAACCAGCACACATCGAATACCTGCGCAGTCTCGGCTTCTTTCAACCTGAGTTCCTGGACTGGCTCCAGACATTTCGTTTCCAGGGTGATGTTTATGGCGTGCCGGAGGGCACCCCCGTGTTTGCGGAAGAACCTATCCTGGAGGTAGTAGCTCCTATCGCCCAGGCGCAACTGATTGAGACCGCAATCATGAACCAGGTGCACGTGCAGACCGTGATCGCATCCAAGGCTGCGCGCATTGTGGCAGCCGCGCGCGCACGGCCGGTCGTCGATTTCGGCCTGCGTCGCGCCGCGGGAACGGATGCCGGAATGAAGTTGGCCCGTGCCAGTTTCATTGCCGGTACACGGGCCACCAGCAATTTGCTGGCTGGCCAGCGTTATGGAATCCCGGTGGCCGGCACGATGGCTCACAGCTTCGTGCAAGCCTTCGATGATGAGTACGACGCATTGCGTGCGTTTGCCCAACTTTATCCCGGCACCACACTGTTGGTCGATACTTATGACACGCTGCAAGGCGTGCGCAACGTGATTCAGCTGGCCGCGGAGTTGGGCCCGCAATTCAATGTGCGCGCGTTGCGCCTGGACTCCGGAGATCTGGTCGCGCTCAGCCGGCAGGCGCGCCAGCTGCTCGATGAGGCGGGCCTGTCCAACGTTCAGCTCTTTGCCAGTGGCGGCCTCGATGAGTATGCCCTTCGCGACTTGTTGGACGCGGGCGCGTCATTCGATGGCTTTGGTGTGGGCACGCGCTTGGCCGTGAGCGAGGATGCACCTTCTCTCGACATGGCCTACAAACTGACCAGCTACGCGCAGCGCGATCGCTTCAAGTTGTCCACCGGCAAACGATCGCTGCCCGGACAGAAACAGGTATTTCGCGTAGAACGGGATGGTCGAGCAGTACACGACGTAATCGGTCGCTTCGATGAACGCCTTGACGGAAGACCACTGCTGCAGCCAGTCATGCAAAACGGCGCGCGCCTTTTGCCGCCCGTTCCGCTGCCCGAGCTGCAGCAAAGAACGCGCGCCGCGCTCGCCACCTTACCCGAGCCGCTCCACTCGCTGGAACCAGCCGAGCAGCCTTACCCGGTCACTCTCAGCGCCCATATGGAAGCAGCGCTGCAGTGGGCAGCGCAGCGAAAAGAAGACTAACCGCGCCCGACGCGAGCGCAGCGACGCGCGCCCGGGCAACGCCCCGCGCCCGGGCAACGCCCCGCGCCCGGGCGCAACGCTACCGCGCCCGCGAGCGCTGAGAGCGCCTACGCGACGGCCTGGATCAGGCGCGCCGCGGTATCTGCTTCCAAAGGGTGCGAGAGGTAGAAGCCCTGCACGTACTTGGGGCGCAGGCGCTGCAGGTGAGCGTACTGGCGCTCGGTTTCCACACCTTCGGCCACGGCATCGAGACCCAGGTTTTCGGCCAGAGAAACGATGGTAGCAACCAGTTCGGTGGAATCTTCGCCGTGATCCAAGCGCGTGATGAAGGAACGATCGATCTTGAGTCCGCTGATGGGCAGGCGGTGCAGGTAGCTCAGAGAAGAATAGCCAGTGCCGAAATCGTCGATGGCAAAGCGCACACCCAGGTCGCGCAGCCGGCGGATGGTGAGCGCACAGCTTTCCGGATTCTGCATGAGCGACGTTTCCGTGAGCTCGAGCATCAGTCGGTCGCGCGGCACGTTGTACTCGCGCAGGGCAGCGGCCACTTCGCCCACCAGGTCGGCCTGCGGCAGCTGTCGGCTGGACACGTTGCAGCTGATGAAAGGCAAACGCGCCGCACCGCAGATGCGATTCCAGCTGCCCAGACGCGCACATACCTCACGGATTACCCAGCGGCCGATCTGTACGATCAGCCCGGTCTCTTCCGCGCGGTGCAGGAACTCGGACGGCGCCAGCAGGCCGCGTCGTGGATGGCGCCAGCGCAGCAGTGCCTCGAAGCCGCTCAGGATCCCGCCCAACGTGTAGATCGGCTGGTAGTGCAGCAGGAACTGCTGCTCCTGCAGAGCCATGCGCAGGTCCATATCCAGCTCGAGAATGCTGAGTGCAGTCGTGTGCATATCCGGAGCATACACGGCATGACGTGCCGGGCCTTCCGACTTGGAGCGATACATGGCCAGGTCGGCATTACGCAGCAGCTCTTCCGGCTTCTCGTCCCGCGTGCGGGGCAGCGAGATACCCGCACTGCAGGAGATGAATACGTTTTGGCCGCCGATCAACAGCGGCTGTTCCAGGCAGGTATGCAGCCGTTCCGCTACCAACACGGCATCGGTTTCGCCTTCCACCCGATCGAGCAGCACGGCAAATTCATCGCCGCCCATGCGCGCTACTGTGTCTTCATCGCGAATGCAGCGCTTGATCACGCCCGCAATCTGGACCAGCAGCTCATCACCGCTCGAGTGACCCAGACTGTCGTTGACTACTTTGAAGCGATCCAGATCGAGGAACAAAACGGCAAACTGCTCTTTCGGATCGCGATGCCACCGGCTCATGACTCGTTCGAGGCGATCCAGGAAGAGTGCGCGGTTGGGCAGACCGGTCAGTACATCATGATAGGCGTTGTGAACCAGCCGCTGTTCGGCCCGTTTGCGGTCCGTAATGTCGTGGACAATGCCCTGGAAGCCGAGCGTTTGGCCACTAGGCAGCTGGCGCGGCCAGATGGATAACAAGCACCACACGGTGTTGCCATCCTTGCGCCGGAGCCGGACCTCGAGATCGGTGATCGATTTGCGTGCGCTGCGTTCGCGCCGGAAGAGCGCGCGTTCGGCCGGATCCGCGTGCAATGATTCCAGGTCGCTGCCCACCAGGTCGCTGGCCGCGTAGCCCAGCAGCTCGTGCATCGCATGATTGGTTTCCAGGATGGTGCCATCGATGTCCGTCACGTAGATCGCGTCGCGCGACTGCTCGAACAGGGCCCGGTACTTCGCTTCGCTGCGGCGCAAACCTTCTTCCGCGCGGCGCCGTTCTGTTACTTCCACGCCGGTCGCAACTACGAACGCAACCGAGCCTTCGGCGTCGTTCAGAATGGTGTTGGACCAGGAGATTCGATGGAGGGATCCGTCTTTGCCCAGCCAGTGGTATTCGGTGCTATCCGCCGAGCCGCCCGTGATCAGCTTGCCAAACGCGCCAATGACGATCTCGACTTCCGCCCGGGGCACCAGCACTTCCCACAATCGCCGACCACAAACCTCGGCATCGCTGTACCCGGTGATTCGCTCGCAGGAATGATTGAAGCGCACGATCTGCCCCAGCCGATCGAGCACGATGATGAGCGCACCCGAGCTCTCGATGACGGCTGCGGCAAAATCGCGCTCGCGCTGGATCAACTCGGCCTGGTCGCTCGGCTGCGTTGCGCTGCGCTGCTCCAATGCCTGGCTGCTTCGATCTAGCAAGGTCGGATCGACCTTCATGCGAATGAGGTGTTCCGCCGAGCCCTGATACGCGGCCCCCGCGCATCAGTGTACGGGCGCGTTCCCGCGGCAACGCCACGATCCCGGTCGGACTGTCGCCATCAACCAGGAGTTCTCGGGGAGTCCGGCAATGCATCGTCTGCATGCGGGTCACTTCCAAATCCGCTGCAAATGCCAAGCTTGCCCAACCCCTGGCTCTCCCGCGGTGGGCCCAATAGACG
>JBOHRF010000380.1:0-5181 GCA_050732575.1 Longimicrobiales bacterium | reverse complement strand
CAGATGAGGAGCGAACTTGCGGTCGGGACGAGTCTCGGGCGGCGCTCCTTCCGGAAGCGGAAGAGCCCGGAACAGGTCGTGTGTGACACTGAGCTGCAGACCGCGCAACAAATCGGAGTTGATGCTGTTCGAGATTTGCGTGGTCTGTACGCCAAAGCCCTCGCGCGCCTCCACGAAATCGTAGACCACTGCGTCTGTGTTGAGGGAGAGCAGCCGCACGCGGTTACCCTGCGGTAGTCGCCGCGGCTGTTCCGGATCATTCGATATCGTGTCGGGCGCGCTGACCGAATCAGCGGGCGAGGCCTTGCTGCGATATTTGCCCTCGATCGTCTGGCTAAGCCCCAGAGTCACTCGGTTCTGTTCGCGAATCTGCGCCCGGCCAAACACGCGCGCCTGCGAAGAATCTGGTGCGGAAGCAGGTGAATAGCTGTAGCTGATGGTCGGGGACAAGTGATGTCGGATCCGCTCAACGGGACCGATACCGCGCCAGAAGCCAAACACATCAACCTTGAGACTGGCGTTCGCATCCAGGCGGGTCGGCGCCGTGACGGTCATACCGGTGAGCGTGTCGCGGGCCGATTCCCCGCGCAACGCGATACCCGGTGTGAAGGTGCTGGTCCCCATCAACCGCTGTTGGAAGCTGAGCGCTGTATTCCAGTTCATCCGCTGGTCCATCACACTGGGCGCAAACCTGATCGAATCGCCCTCCTGGTCCAGGCCAGCCGCGCGCTCGAGGCGCGCGTTTCGATCCATCGAGACGGATTGCGACAATGAGAACTGCCCAAGCGTGAATCCGCTCTGAGCACTGACTTGCAGCGCGTCCGTATCGAAACCGGTAGGCGTGGTCAATTGATCCAGCCGGGCCGAGGCCAGGCGCGTGCTCGCGTTGCCGGTCCAGGTGGCGTCGTTGTACCAGCGTCGTGTGCCGCCCGCGGATGGGAACAGCGTGACCGATGAAAAGCTTACACCCAGGCTGGGCAGCACCAGGTCCACTCGGTTGTCCGACAGGTGCTGTCGGCGTGAACCGCCCAGCGAGACCGAGCCCCAATCGAACTGGCGTCGCATGTTGACGTTGGAATCAATCGAGCGGTTCAACTCGCGCGGATCGAACGTGTTCTGCTTCAGGAACTGGCTGGATGATGCATACGCCACGTTGCCATTCAACGATGTACGCTCGTTCGGCTGCCAGCTGTTGGTGGCCGATAGCGTCATTTGTCTGCCACCCCCGGCCGGCCAGTACTGTCGCCAGTTCACCCCGCCATCCAGGAATTTCTCCGAGACGCGGTAGTCAAAGCTGCCATCCAGCTGCGTCCAGTTGTCATTGAACCAGCCAAAGGCCAGTCGTGCACCTACATACTCACTGGCGGCCCAATAAAAACCCAGGTTGGTGATGCGCCGATTGTAGCGACTGCTGCGCCGCACAATGTCATTCACGCTGAACTCCGGCATCAGGATCCCGCTGCGCCGTCCCTGCTTGAGACTCTGCATCAGGAACGGCAGCCAGAACACGGGCACGTCGCCAAAGTTCAGGGTCACGTTGCGCGCTACCAGCACATCCTTGTTCACGACTTTCACTTCGCCCGCGCTGAAGTGATAGTGCGGAATCTCCAGTGCACAATCAGTGAAGCGGCCATCGTGGATGTACAGATCCGTATCAGCCGTGGTCAGGTCGCCCGCTACAATCCAATTCGCGCCTTCGGTCACCCGTGTAGTTGCGCCCAGCGCGGTGCCCACTCGCGTCTTGGTGTTGTAGCACACCAGCGTACTTTGCACGGGCGCTTCCGCACGCTCGCCCGTCAGCACGGGTTTGCCATAGCCGCACGCGATGGCAGTGCCCCGGTTGAAGGTCAGCAGCGAGTCCGCGGTCATGGACTGAGCACCCTGCACCACCGCCGCCTGTGAATCCGGTCGCGCGTGCAGTATCAGGATGCCGCTGTCCGCGTTGAAGCGCGCGCTGGTCCCCTTGTACTCGGTCATGGTAAAGCCCTGCAGCCGAGCCAGTGCCTGCATCAGTGAATCGCGTGGCAATTCCACCGGGGCTGTGGCTTGCTGCTGCGGTCGGCGCGCCAAGTTTGCGCTGTCGGCCCGCTGCCGCCGCAAGCGCTCGCGCACGGAGTCAGGCAGTGTGCTGGTATCCCGCGGTGCCTCTTGCCCCATGTTGCGCAGTTTTTCGAGAACGGTTTGGCGGGCCGTCTTGGGCGGCGTCTCTTGCGTTTGCTGCGCGCCCGCCGAACTGGTCACGACCAGCGCGCTGGTAGCCAACCAGAGCGCGCGCATCATGACGCCTCCGGCATGGGTTCCTGCAACGCGTTACGAGCGCGCCTGCGCTCCACCAGACGGGCCAGGCCGATGCTCATCTCGTAGAGCAGAATGAGCGGGCCCATCATGAAGATGGTCACGGTTATCACGTCGCCCGGGGTCAGCAGTGCGGCCAGAATTGCGCTGCCCGCAATTGCCATCCGGCGCTTGGAAGCCAGGAACTTTGCGCTGACCAGGCCGAGCGATGCGAGTACGAGGATGACCACGGGCAACTCAAACACGGCACCAAAAGCAACCAGGATCTTCACCACCAGCGACAGGTAATTCGCGGCAATCAGGTTCGGCTTGAGTGATTCCGAAAGAAAGCTCTGGCCGAACTCGAGCGTCATGGGCAGAACCAGGTAATACGCCAACGCCACACCCGCCGCGAACAGGATGAGGCCCAGATAAAGCGCCGGCACAATGGCGCGCTTCTCACGCGTATGCAGCGCCGGCGAAATGAAAGCCCAGAGCTGGGCCACGACCACGGGAAACGCCAGAATGAATCCCACGGTCAGCGTCAGCTTGAGCACGAGGAGGAACGGATCCATGGGGCCCAGTGTGCCCAGCTTGCCGTCGGGCAGATAGGGGCGCACGGGATCGATGAGCCACTCGAGAACATGCAGCTCGGTGACGACGAAGTAGCCGATGACCGACCCGCCGATCACTGCCAGCAGGCTCCAGAGGATGCGCCACCGCAGCTCCTCCAGATGGTCGAGAAACGGCATCTCTGCCTGGCCGGGTCCGGACTTGAAGAACTTCATGATCTTAGAGTGGCAGTTCGGCCTGTCCCTCGTTGAGCGCAGCACGTGCACGCCGCGCACTCAGGTCGCGCAACTCCTCGTAGAACTCATCGATATCCTGAAAGTTCCGGTAAACCGAGGCAAAACGAACATAGGCTACATGGTCACGTGCCTTGAGTCGTTCCATGACCATTTCACCGAGCATTCGACTGGCTATTTCATCCTGTTTCTGCCGGCCAATCTGCTCTTCAATGTCACTTGCAATGGCTTCGATTTCGGGAACCGTGAATGGGCGCTTGACACAGGCTAGACGCAGGGAACGCAGCAGTTTGCGACGATCGTAGTTTTCCACGGTACCGTCCTGCTTTACCACCTGGAGCTGACGTTCCTCCACATATTCGTAGGTCGTGAAGCGGCGACCGCATTGCAGGCATTCGCGCCGACGGCGGATAGCCCCGCCTTCACGACTGCCGCGCGAATCGACCACTCGATCGTCGGTCCCATGGCAATACGGACAGCGCATTATTGGCGGGGAAGACGTCTCAACGCCTGAGTCGCCTGGCGCGCCTCATCCGTGTCCCGATAGTTGGTGCTGACCTTGGTGTAATATTCGCGCGCCTTCTGCGTATTCTTGCGTTCTTCAGCAATCACACCGGCTCGATACAGCGCTGCCCGTGCACGTTCATGGTTCGGCCAGCTCTCGGCGACCAGATCGAATTCACGATATGCTTGTTCGAAATTGCCTTCCTCGTAGTAGGTCTCGGCAATGTAGAACTGTACCATGGGCAAGCGTTCGTGTTGTGGATGTTCAGAAAGGATACGCTGGAACGCAGCGCGTGCCGAAGCCGGTGAGCTCTTGACCACGCTCATGCCGGCCGCAACCATCTCATCGAAGTTACTCTGGCCTGTGGCGCGGCCCGGTGTGCTGGGCGGTGGCTGCGCGGCCGCCTGGCGTTGCTGTTCCATCTGGTCGCGCATCTGCGCCAGGCGCTGCTCGTTTTGTCCCAGCAGTTGCTGGACCGTGAGCAGCAGTTCCTGCACCTGACTGATCTGATTGACCAGCTGACCGCGCATGGTGCGCAACAGCTCCGTGTTTGCCTGCAGCGAGTCCGCCAGGACTCGATTTTGGCGAGCGGCTGCGCGCACCAGTGAGTCCTGGCGCGTGCGCAGATCGGCCAGCTCGTCCTGCAGGGTGCGCACATCGCCCTTGGTAGCCACGCAACCGGCCAACGTGACCACGAGTGGCGCCAGTAGGAAAAACGGCGCGGTTCGAGAACCGCGCCGTCGCTGTTTCAACGTGAGCATATCTGCCATGATGTTTTACCGTGGCGCAACGAGGTTGTCTCCGCCGCGCGTTATGTGAAATTCGCCGCGCCGGTTCCGGGCGTATGCGTCTTCGCTTGCGCCGGACGAGAGCGGGCGCTCTTCCCCGATGGGCGCAACGTCGAAGCGCGCGCCATCCAGATTGAAGTTTGCCAGGTAATCCCGAATCGCGTTGGCGCGGCGCAAAGAGAGCGCCAGGTTGTACTCCACCGAGCCACGCTCGTCAGCGTGGCCTTCAATGCGCAGCGCAACGTTTGGATTGGCGCGCAGGATGGCAACCTTACGATCCAGAACGGGCCGCGCATCGCCGCGGATGGCAGACTGATCGTAGTCGAAGAAGACCATTTCCATGAGCTCTTCACGGACGCGGCGCGTTTCAGCGCCGGGGTCCGGTCGCGTAGGAGGCGGCGCATCGGGCGTGGTCGTTCGGGGCGGTGTCGGCGTCTGGGTCTGCGTTTGCGTGGTAGTGGGCGGCGTCGGTTGCTGCCGTCTCGAGCAACCAGCCAGTGTCAAGGCGACCACAGCGAGCGTGACCAGCGCGCGGTTCCCGAGCATCGTTGAGTCCCCCGTTTCGAGTGATGATAGCGTTTTCATAGACGTCAGTTGCCGGCGGCGAAGCTCGGTTCGGCCAGGCGACCGCTCCAGTCTGCCATCTTGAGGCCTGCGCCGCTCACCAGCTTTCGCATCCGTCCGGAAGTTCTGTCGATAACATACAATCCGGAGCCTTCGCTGCCTACTCCGGTGAATACGATGTGACGTCCATCCGGCGCCCAGCTAGGATCTTCATTGCTGCCGCGCTCGGTGATCTGCGTGGCGG
>JBOHRF010000379.1:0-5193 GCA_050732575.1 Longimicrobiales bacterium | reverse complement strand
CGAATCGAGTGGCGCGATCCACAGGTTGCCGTTGAGACGGCCGCCTTCCTGAAAAACCATGTAGGAGTGCGGCGGACCGAACGCCAGCGCTGAGGTGGCAATTTTTCTGGGCAGCATCGCTTGGGCAGGCGCGCTACCGTCCCAAACTTGCCAGCGAATGCCCAAAGGGCCGCCCGGCGTCAGGGTACCGGATGTGAAAGCGACATGTTGGCCATCGGGCGTCCAGCCCAGTGCGCCAACACTTCCTGGAATCGCACCCGAAAGCGGCGTGAACGTGCGGGACTCGAGGCCGTAGACCCAGATGCGGCGCGGGGGATTCGTTGCTGCGTAAACGGCCAGACGCCGCCCGTCCGGCGAGAAGCGCGGTGAACTGAACAACTCTACCCGGTCCGCGAACGTGGACGTGTTGCCTCGTCGGTCAACCATCATCAGACGTGTAGCCCTCGAACTTCGCGTGACGTACGCCAGTGTGCCGGCAGGGCTGAACCTTCTGCGACCGGGTGTTGTGGGATGCTCGTCTACCGCGACGATCGGGCCCGTAATGCGCTTGCGGCGGAGCGAGAATGGTGCGGCCCGGATCGACCTATCCAGCCCGCCGAACACGATGTGCGCCGTGTGCAAGTACTCCGCGTTGGCGCCCGAGATACCCAGGTCGGTCACGGTTCCATCCGCGAGCCGTACAATGCCAAGCCGTACGTCCCTGCCGGACTTGTAAATATTGATCAGGACCGCCTCTCCGCCGGGCAGGACATTACTGGCAAGGTACCGTAGATGCCCGTGCGCGCTGTCGGCGCGCACCACGATCCATCCGCCGAAATGCATTCCGGAATGCTTCGCTCGGCACCGAGAAGTTTGCGTGGCTCGGTTTCATCGAGACGCGGGACGTAGAGGGCTGAATCGGCACCCGCAACGTAGACAATTTGTGAGCCATCCGGAGAAACGAGCGGCGAGATTTCCGGCAATGGCGTTGCGTCGGGCGACTCGATCTCAATGCGAGCCATCACGACGGAGGGCGCGTCAGGTCGCATCCCCAGCGCAAGGGCCGCCACACCGACCGCCGCAGTCATTGCCCACGGCGCCCACTGCCTGACCTGGTCGAAGGTGGACCGCTGCGCAGCGGGACTGCTGGTGTTGGTTCGGCCATGGCGTGATCAGCCGCGAGCGCCTCCGCAAATTCACCCGCTGTGCCAAACCGGTCAGCCGGCAATCGGGCCAGGGCGCGCGCGACTGCCGTGTCGATGTGTTCCGGAACGGTCTCGCGGTATGCGCGCATCGGTTGCGGACGTTCCGTCAGAACCCTGCGTGCCCTGTGAAAAGCTCATTTGTGTGATGCGCTCGACACCCGCACTGTCACGGCCAGCGCAATACCGAAGTCGGCAACCAGCGCCTCGCCATCATGAAGCAGAATGTTGTCGGGTTTGAGATCGCGGTGAATCACGCCTCGCCGGTGGGCATAGTCCAGCGCGCTCGCCACCCCACGGCCAATGCGCAGCGCATCCTCGATCGGAAGTTGCCGTTCCCGGTCCAGCCGATGCCGCAGGGTTTCCCCCTCGACGAAGGGCATCACGTAGTACAGCAATCCATTCGCTTCCCCGGAATCGAAGAGCGGCAGGATGCGCGCATGCTGCAGGTTGGCGGTTACCTGGATCTCGGTGAGGAAACGTTCGGGCCCCAGCAGCGCACTCAACTCCGGGCGCACCACCTTGAGCGCAACGTTACGCTGGTGCTTGAGATCGCGCGCCAGGTAGACCGTGGCCATGCCACCGGCGCCAATCTCGCGTTCGATTGCGTAACGACCGGCCAGAGCGACGCTCAGTCGGGCGGAGAGATCCACCATCAGACCCTTGCATGACGCGTGACGCGTGACGCGAAACTGCCTGTCAAAGCTGGCACATCAGGGCAACGCTTGACTCTCTAAGCGCGGGAGGCGCTTCCTCGCAAATCTGCCGATCAGCGAGCCAATGAGCGCCGAGGCTCCGCGTCACGCGTCACGCTACCGCGTCTCGCCCGCCCGGCCCAGCACGAGATAGTGGCCCACGGAGTCAATCAACACGGACTGCTCGAATCGTTGGCGGAAGCGCGCATCGGTTGCGAAGTATGCGCGCGTGTCGAAACCGTTGCGCAGTGGTTTCTGCACCAGGATCAACGCGGGGTTTTCTCTTTCGATGTGCTCCCAGAGTCGATCGAACATCTGCTGTTCGCGATCTTGCCATGCCCCGGATCGGCGGTAGTGGAACGGCTCGTGGCCCGCCCATGCGCGATCGTAAATAGCCGGAATCATCCACAAGTGTGCATACGGCGACGCCCAGCGTACGTGGGTGAAGTTCACGAGCGGAAACCCGACGTTGAGAGTGTGCGTCAGTGCTTGAATCGATCCGCCGCGCGCGTGTTGCTCCACCAGTTCCATCATTTGTGGCAGATAGCCCGGGGCTGACACGACCAACCGGGTGGTCCTTTCGATCTGGAAGTGCATCCAGATCATGGCGGCCACGGTCATGGCCGGGACCAACACGCGGAAGGATTCCAGGTAGGGACGCAGCGCGATAGCGCAGAGCAGCACGGATAGTGCGTTGACCGGATACCAGTGGTAGCCCCAGCCCTTCTTCTGCAGCAGTACGGCCGCAAACATGGCGAGAGCTGCGATGGACAGGACATCAGCCAGGCGTTCCCAGTCTTGCCCGGATTTGACGATTCGACCGGCGGCGAGTCCGAGCGCCAGCAGCGCGGTTCGCCAATCCACGATCACATCGAGCAGCGCCACAGGTGCAAAGCGCGGATACAATTCCATGAGCCAGGGCAGAAGCCGAAAGAATTCGGGCGTGAATGCCGCGGTGGCGACCACGTACGCCACGAACAGCAAACCGATGGTCACACATTCCAGGCGTAGTAACGATCGGATGCCGCGTCGCCGGGCCAGGTAGATTTCGATGCCGAGCCAAACCAGCGCAAAGTGTGGTTTCATGGCGAGACCGAAGCCGGCCGTGAACGCAATCACCAGGCGCGGCAAAAGCGCGCGTGCCTTGCTCTCTCTGGCATCGACGGCTGCGGCGGCGAGGTAAGGCATTGAGAGCACCAGCGCCCACTGCTCACCCTGGCCAAAGAACGGACCCGCCAGCGGCAGTAGGGCCAACACCATCACGGAGAGGATGAACACGGAACGGGGGCCTATGCGCCAAACCGCGACCAACGATGCCGCGATGATCAGGCACACGGTACTTGGGTAGAGCGTAAGCCCGTCCGTACCCAGGACACGACCCACCGCTTCCAGCAGTGCCGCGAGCCAGGTGAACAGCGGCGGGTGCATGTCGGCCGCAGCCACATCGACGTAGAGACGCGCGCCGTCCAGAATCTGCGCGCCCAGATAGAACTGGTACCCGTGGTCGGGCACCGGCACGATGGTGCTGGCCAGAATGGCGCAGCCGAGCAGCGCAACGGCCGGGAAAAGAGCGTCACGCCTGACACGTGACGCGTGATGCGCAGCCTGGGCGCTCCCGATCTCGCCACGCGACTGCTCGCCGCTACGCGCACTACCGCGCGTCACGACCAAGAGTAGCCACATTCCGAACGCTCACGTCGTTCCTTATGCCACGTACTTGTACGCGTCACGCGTCACTCACTGCACGATCGGGCGGCCCGAAAGATCGCGCAACTCCACCCGGCCGATCTTGAGCGCTCGGATGCGCGCTTCGATCACCTTGAGATCGCCCACGATCACGATGTTGAATTGATCCGGCCGCACGTACTGCTGGGCCACGCGCTGGACGTCGGTCGCGCTGATGGCAGCAATACGTTGTGAATAGGTGTTGAAGTAGTCGAGTGGCAGGTCGAAGAGTGCGATGGGTGCCAGCCGTGCCGCAATGTCCCCCGTTGTCTCGAATGTGGCAGGCAGGCCGAGCTGCAAATAATTCTTGGCCTTCTCCAGTTCAGCCGCTGGAACGGCCGTGCGAATGGCGCGCAGCTCCTTCATGAACTCGATGAGCGCAGAGTCACTCTTGGCCGTCTCGATCTCGGCGCTGGCCGTGAACGGGCCCGCGGCCTGGCGCATATCAAAGCTGGAGCCAGCGCCGTACGTGTAGCCCTTTATTTCCCGCAGGTTCTGGTTCAATCGGCTGGTAAAGGCACCACCCAGGACGGTGTTCATGACCAGGATCGAAAAGTAGTCCTGCGTGTTGCGTGGTACGCCTACGGTGCCGATGCGGAAGGATGATTGTGCCGCTTCCGGCTTGTCGATCATGTAGACGGTGGTGGCGCCTGAAGCGGGCGCCGTGGGGAAACGAGTGACCGGAACCTGCCCGCGTTGCCAGCCACCAAACAGCCGCTCGATGCGCTGCGTGATGTCATCCGGCTTCACCGACCCAACGACGATCATGGTAGCATTGTTCGGTCGATAGTAAGTGGTATAGAACTGCTGCACGTCACTGCGCGTGATGGCCCTTGTGGTCGCCTCGTTCCCCTGCAACGGCCGGCCATACGGGTGTTCCGCGCCGAACAGGATGTGATGGTAGGCAATGCCGGCAATGGCCGGACCGAGATCGCGCTGCTGCAGCAGCGCCGTGAGTCGCTCCTGGCGCAGACGCTCGAGCTCGTTGCCCGGGAATGTTGGCCGCAGCGTGACGTCGGCCATGAGTGCCAATGCACTGTCCAGCTTCGCGGTGGGCGCGTGCAGCGTAATGCGCGAGGCATCCCAGCCACTGGTCGTGCCGATCGTGGCGCCCAGATACGCAAGCTGATCTGCGATTTGTAATGCATTACGCGAAGCCGTGCCTTCATCGAGCAGGCCGGCTACCAGAGTAGCCACGCCCTGCCGCGCCGCCGGGTCCGCCTCGCCGCCCGAGCGAATCACCAGTTGAAGGTCGACCACCGGTAACTCGTGGTGCTCGACGATCAACAGTCGCAAACCGTTGGACAACGTGCGCTCCATGACCGCAGGAACCGTCAGCGGCTTCACCGCGGGCAGGTCCGGCGGCGAGGTGTGCGGATTGGCGGCCTGCTGCACGGTAACCGGCGTAGCCGTTGGAATCACCGGAGGTTGATGATCCTGTGGCACCACAGGTGCCGGCTCCGGCGCCGACGCGCACCCTGCGCTCAACAGCAGCAACGCCCAGATTGGATGCCCCGTTTTCCTCCACCTTCCCGACACGCCCGACACGCCCGACACGCCCGACACGCCCGACACGCCCGACACGCCCGACA
>JBOHRF010000378.1:0-5202 GCA_050732575.1 Longimicrobiales bacterium | reverse complement strand
CCGCAGCTGTGCGTGCGCGTTATGGCAGCTTCCTTCCGAGTCTGAATTCCAGTCTTGGATTTGGCGGCAGCCACGGCTGGACGCAAAGCACGCTGGATCCGTTTGGCCGGCCCATTTCCGAGCGCACCGTGGAAACCGAGTCGAGCAGCGCGTCCCAGGGGGTGGGGCTTAGTATGACTCTGTTCGATGGGGGCGCCAATCTGCGCAACCTTTCGGCAGCCAAAGCATCGCAGCAGGAGGTCGATGCGCGGATTGCCAATCAAGGCAGCTCGCTGCGCGCTCAGGTAGGCCGGGAGTACTACTCGGCATTGCGAGCCGAGCAGGCCATTGCGTTGGAGGAACGGTTGCTGGCGGCGCGCAAAGATGATCTGGAGCGCACCCAGCGACTGCTGGGCGTAGCCGCGTCAAAACACATCGATGTGCTCACGGCACGCTTGCAGGTTGCCACTGCCGAACAGTCCGTCGATCAAGCGCGCGGCAATGCAGAAAAGCTCCGGCTCGCGCTAAAAAGCACACTCGGCGTGGCGGGACCGGCCACGTTTTCACTGGTCACGGAGCCGCCACCCGTCTTCGATCCCGCCACACTCAACGTCGATGCGCTGGTCAGCCGCGCCCTCACAGCCAGTCCGGCGGTGTTAGCGGCGCAGGCGGGCGTCTCCACGGCAGATCGTAATGCGGCTGCGGCGCGGGGCGCGCGTCTGCCTATTATCGGCGGCAGCCTGAGGTTTGGTCGCAGCACCAGCGCACAGGGCTATGGGGCGATCGGCCAGTTCGATCTCCCCAATCGTTCGCTGAGTTTCGGGCTCGATGTTTCGCTGCCTCTGTTCCGTGGCTTCTCGACGAGTGCCAATATCGCCCAGGCCGAGGCCAGCGAGCAGGACCGGCGCGAGTCGCTGCGCAGGACGCGGCTCACCGTCGAAACGAATGTGCGCTCCGCGCTAATCGACTTGCACAACGCGCATCGTACGGTACAAACCCGACAGCTCACTGCCGATCTGCGGCGGGAGCAGCTCACCATGGCACAAGAAGAATATCGGCTGGGTGTGAGTGGCATGGACTTTTTCAGGCTGCAAACCATCGTAAACGATGAAGCCAGTGCACAGCGCGATCTGCTCAACGCCCGCTTCGATTTCATCACAGCCGTAATCGCGTTAGAAGAGCGGCTGGGCGGACCGCTGGAGCGCTGATATGTCACTGCCGCGCCTTTCCATTGCCCGTCCGGTGGGCGTTGCGATGTTCTACATCGCGGTGGTATGCCTGGGCCTGCTTTCCTTCACTCGCCTGCCCATCGACCTGCTGCCCGACATTGCATACCCAAAACTGGTCATCTACACGACCTACCCGGATGTCGCGCCTTCCGAAGTCGAGCGCTTCGTTACCGAACCCATTGAACAGGCGGTGGCGCGCGTGCCCGGTGTGGAACGCGTGGAGAGCAACACGCGTGAAGGTATCTCGATGGTCGTGCTTCGGTTTGCCTGGGGCGTGGACATGGATTTCGCAGCGCTCAACGTGCGCGAGCGCGTGGACCAGATCCGGGACGCGCTGCCCGAGCAGGCCGAGCGCCCGGTAGTGTTGCGCACGGATCCGCGCAGCGAACCGATTGCCGCCATCAGCGTGAGTGGACCGACCAATCTGTGGAGTCTCAAAGAACTGGCCGAATCCGTGTACCGCCGGCGGCTCGAGCAGCTGGAGGGCGTAGCGCAGGCACTGGTCACGGGCGGGCTGGAGCGGGAAATCCACGTCGACATAGACCTGGCCAGGCTGGAAAGTTACGGCATCACGATACAGCAGGTTTCGACGGCGCTGGATCGCGCCAATCAGAGCGCGCCCAGCGGATCCATCCTGCAAGGTCGGTTTCGCTATCCGTTGCGCGCGCTGGGTGAGCTGCAGCAGGTCAAGGAAATCGAAAACGTAGTGGTGGCGCGCCCGCAGCCGGGTGGCGCATCTGGCTCAGGTGCGGCCGGCCTGATCCTGGTAAGTGACCTGGGCGCGGTGGACGACGGCTTCAAGGAGCGCGAAGCCATTGCCCGTTACAACGGCAAAGAAGCGGTCGGCATCCTGATCTTCAAGGAGTCCGGCGCCAACACCGTGCGCGTGATGCAAGAAGTCGATGAAGTGCTTGGGCAGCTGCGCGCTGAGTATCCCACCGTCACGGTCGACATTGCCTCCAGTCAGGCCGGATTCGTCTCCGGTGCCATTGCCAATCTGGTGCAAGAAATGTTGCTGGGTGGCTTGCTGGCCTTCCTGGTGCTCGTGTTGTTCCTGCGCGATCCACGCTTCCCGGTAGCCGTTGGATTGGCCATCCCGATCTCGGTGATCGTCACGTTCGCGCTGCTGCACGCCTTCAACGTATCGCTCAACATCATGAGCCTGGGCGGCCTGGCTCTGGGTGTCGGCATGCTGGTGGACAACTCGATCGTGGTGATCGAGAACATCTTTCGACATCGAGAAAAGGGATTGGTGGCCGCAGTATCGGCCACCATCGGCACGGAAGAGGTGCAGCGCGCCATTACTGCTTCCACGCTGACGACCATCGCGGTGTTCGGACCTATCATCTATGTCCAGGGCGTGGCCGGCCAGCTTTTCGCCGCACTGTCTTTCTCGGTTGCCTTTTCGCTGATGGTCAGTTTGATCGTGGCGTGTTCGCTGCTGCCCGCCATGGCCGCGCGTTGGGAGAAAGACCGGAAGGAAGGAAGTGGGGAAGAGGGGAAGACGCGCGCGGGCGCGTTACGCACAACGCTGGCGCGGCCGCTGCACGCGTTCGATCGTGCATTTGCACGGTTTGCTGCGTGGTATGAAGGCATCCTGGCGCTGGCGTTGCGCCATCGCGCCACTACCATCTGGCTTTCGGTATTGGCTTTTCTGCTCACCATTCCGGCGGCTCTGACACTCGATCGCAGCGTATTACCGGAAGTCGACCAGGGCTCGTTTCGAGCGCGGCTCGAGCTGGCGCGCGGCACACCGATCGAGGCTACGCTTCAAACTGCCGAGCGCTTGGAGCAGATACTGCGCGCGGATCCGGGCGTGGAAGCCATCTTCACACACGTAGGTCGACGCAGCGCGTTGCTCAGCTCCGAGCAGGATGACAGCGGGCTGAACACCGCGCTGCTCGAGGTGCGCCTGAAAGGTGGGAAGGGCACACCCGCGGCACTCGAGCGGCTGCGGCCGCAGCTCAAAGACTTTCCTCCGGGTACGCTGGCGCTGGAGACTGGACAGGCAACTGCGCTGGGCAAGCTGCTGGGTGGCAGCGAGGCGGATCTGGCCGTGCGCGTGCGCGGGGACGACCTCAATGGCGCGCTGAGCTACGCGCGGGAAGTCCAAACCAGGCTGCTGACGGTCAACGAAGTGGCCAACGTGCATCTGGGCATGGAGCTGGGTCAGCCGGAGATCCTGGTCCAGGTCAATCGTGAGCGCGCAGCCGCGTTCGGTATTGAAGCCCGTGAAGTGGCGGACCTGGTGGAACAGTACATGGGCGGCGTGCGCGCCACGGACTTCATCGCTTTCGATCGCAAGATCCCCGTAATCCTCCGGCTGCCCGAATCATCACGCCGTTCTTTGACCACGCTGAATCGCCTGTCAGTGAGGGGCATTCCACTGCGCGAGCTGGTCACGGTAACGGAAGCGATTAGTCCCTCCGAAATCCGGCGCGTGGATCAGTCCCGCACTGTGCCCGTTTATGCGGATGTGGTAACGGGCGATGTGGAAGAGGCCGTGGCAGCCATTCGCGCTTCCATTGCTCCCCTCGCGGTGCCCCGCGACTTGCGCGTAGAGATCGGCGGAGAAAACGAAGAGATGCGCAAGAGCTTCCGCGATCTGGCCCTGGCCCTGACGCTCGCGCTGCTGCTGGTCTACATGATCCTGGCCGCCGAGTTCGAGTCACTGATCCATCCTTTCACCATCCTGCTGAGTGTGCCGCTCGCGCTGATTGGTGCGGTCTGGGCCCTGTTGGTGTTCGGCGCCGGCATCAATACGGTCAGCTTGATCGGTGTGATTGTGCTGGTCGGCATTGTAGACAACGACGCCGTGGTCAAGATCGATTTCATCAACCAGATGCGAAGAGAAGGCATGTCCGTGCGCAACGCCATCCTGGCGGCCGGTCATGCGCGCCTACGCCCCATTGTGATGAACACGTTGACCGTGATGTTCTCGGTAGCGCCGCTGATGTTCGGACTGGGTCCGGGCGCCGACCTGCAGGCGCCGCTGGCCATCACGGTATTCGGCGGACTTTTCACGGCCACGGCGCTCACCCTGATCGTGATTCCGGTTGCCTATGAGTTGATCGACGAGCTGGGCCAGCGCTTGAAGACCCGTTTTCGTGGGGAGGTTGTGCAACCGGCTCGGGTGCGCGAAACGGAAGCGCCGCAACCTGTCACCGCGGGGGGTGACTGATGGTTCGCTTTTCCATTCGGCGGCCGGTGGCCATTGCCATGGCTTATTCGGCCATCAGCCTGCTCGGCGTGCTGGCCTGGCGCAACCTGCCCATCGAGCTGCTGCCTGATACGGACCTGCCGCGCCTCAGCGTCAACGCAAACTGGCGCGGTGCCTCTCCCGAAACGGTGGAAGCATTCCTCACCTCACCGCTGGAAGCCGCCATTCAACAGGTGCGCGGCGTGGAGCGCATTACATCGACTTCATCCGAGGACCAGGGCGTTGGCAACACACGCATCGATGTCGAGTTCGAGCGCGAAACGGACATGGAGTTTGCGCGCATGGAGCTGGCCGAGCGTATGGCGGCCATTGAAGAAGATTTGCCGCCCGGTGCCCGTGGGCCGTTCGTATCACCATACGTACCGGAAGCGTTCAGCCGCCAGAATCGTGACTTTCTGCGTTACACAATCACTGGCCCGCTAACCCTCGAAGCACTGCGCGCGGTAGTCGACGACCAGCTGGCACCGGAGCTCAGGCAGATTGGCGGTGTGGCCGACCTGCAGGCTTACGGTGGTCGGGACCGCGTGGTGGAGTTGGAGTTGAACGAAGCCAGGATTCGCAGCCTGGGTCTGCGCCTGGAAGAGGTTCAGCGTCACGTCGAGGAATTGGAGTATGTGAAGCAAGCGGGTGCCGTGCGGCAGCAAGGGATGCTCTATCCCATAGCCCTGCGCCAACGCGCGGATTCCACGGCCGAGCTGCTCAGCCTGATCGTGATGAGCGACAGCGGTCGTATTGTGCGTGTGCGCGATATAGCCACACTGCACGATACCTTCG
>JBOHRF010000377.1:0-5230 GCA_050732575.1 Longimicrobiales bacterium | reverse complement strand
GTGACGAACCGCACCACGTCGGCGGAATCGGCGGTCGGGGCTGCGGTCGCCTACAAGGCCGGCGGCGCATTCGTAGCCGTGCCTGCGGGCAGCTATGATCTCAACACGCGCGCCGCGGGTTCGGCGACCAACGTGTTCTCTCGTACGCAGATTTCATTTGCGAGTGGGCGTGCGTACACGATCACAGCTCGGGGCAATACGGCCACGGCCTCGACCATGCTGCTCGACAACACGGCAAACCGCTAGCACCCGCACGGCTATGCGATAATTCCCCGGGTGGCGGCACCCGGGGATTTTTTTATCCGGGTTGACGGCGGATGCCCGGCGGTGAGAATCCCGGCGCATTGCTCCGTTCCAGGTTGTGTCCGGTCACGTTAGGCCGAGCTACAACACTGGAGCCGCCATGTCCCTGACCATCATGAACCGCCGCGTCGTCCTGGCTACAATTCTTTCGGCCCTGACCTACGCGCCCGCGCGGGCACAGAACCCGGTCACATCAGTGACTCCGGCATCGCTCACATTGCAGGTAGGCGATGCCACCCAAATCGTGACTTTGCACGGCCAAAAACTGGATCAACTCAATGGAGTGTCCGTCAAACGCAACGGCGCCAAGCTCACTGCCTTCCAAACAGAGCTGCTGCCTACCTCGAATCCCGCGCAGCGGCAGCTCCGACTGGTTGCGCTGCCCGGTTCGGGCCCGCCGTGGGGCGTCCCGCTCGAACTTGTCGTCGTGCGAAACGCGATCGAGTACGCAGTCCCTTTGCAGCTGGTCGCGGTGGTACCGATGGCCGATCTGACGTTCGATGGCTGCAGTGCCTCGCAGTCGCTCACCGCATTGGTTCTACGCGCAACGATCCGCAATGACGGGTTGGCGCCTGCCAGCTTCCAGGCCGGACAGCACGTCGGCTCGGTAACATTCGGCACGCCGGGGAGTGCTTACCCTCTCATGGAAAAGTTATTCGCACCCGGTGGCGGTTTTTACGTAGGCCCGGGCAGCCGCGCGACCCTGGAAAAACAGTTAACTGGCGTACCAGCGGCGGCTACATACAACGCGGACTGGAGGGTCAACCCCCTGAACGTTGTGGCGGAATCGAATACCGAGAACAACGCTCGGACGTGTTTGGTAACGGTCACATCAGTGCTGAGCGACCTGACAATTTCCAGCATGACCGTGCAGCCCTCGAGCGGTCCCGCCGGTACTTCCTTTTCACTGCAGGTGCGCGTGACCAACCTGGGTAACGCGCGTGTGCCACCCACCAGAACTGAGGTGCGTTGCCTTATCGATGGCATAGCCTTCAACGGCAGCACGTGGCAGCTCGGCGCAATTGATCCCGGCCAGACGCTGGTTCAGCAGATCAACCTGGGCTCCAACCTCACGCCTGGCGCCCGGTCGCTGCGCTGCAGCGTCGATCCGGGCAATGACATTACCGAAGCGGTTGAGAACAATAACTCGAACTCGCTGACGCTTACGGTCACTGGCTAAGAATCGCTGGCGCTTGAAGCCACCGTTGTTCGGGCTAGCGCAGCGTGCTCATTGGATCGACGCGCATGGCCTGTCGCGCGGGAATAGCTGCAGCCAACCCTGCAACTACCAGCAGTAGTGCACCCGCGCCGATGAACGTCGTTGGATCGAGCGGCTCGATGGCGTAGAGCTGCTTCTCGATGAACCGCGTAAGGAATGCAGCCAGAGTCAGCCCGAGTGTAATGCCAACTGCGGTCAACGCCACTGCAGGTTGCACGGCGGTCACGGCCAGGTCCCGGGGCCGCGCTCCCAGTGCGGAGCGGATCCCGAATTCCTGCCGCCGCTGTGCGACCGCGTAAGACACCAGTCCAAACACACCCATGGCAGCGAGCAGAGTGGCCACTATCGAAAATGCAGTCGCGAGCGTAGCACTGAAGCGGGGCCCGGCCAGAGCCTGTCTCACCAGTTGAGACATGGGCACGGCCGTTCTGGAAGCCAGCATCGGCAGCTCAGGCGCTGCGGCACGAACCTCAGCACGCAGCATTCGCGTCAGCTGGCCGATATTCAATTCGGATCGAACAATCAGGAATCCAAAGTTGTTGCCCCGTTGCCCATAGGGAACGTGGACCTCGTTCGTGATGTCCACGCTGGTGCCGGTCGATCGCGCATCGGCTGCCACACCCACGATCTGATACGGCCGCGCAGAGGCGGGCCGTCCCAAGAGCAAGGTCTGTCCTATTACGTCTCCGCCCGCACCGAGTTTGCGCGCCAGCGTCTCGTTCACAATAGCGACTGCTACGGATCCCTCCCGATCCGCGGCCGTGAAGACCCGGCCTTTCCGCAGCGGAATTTGCAAGAGTTGATGGTAGTTGGACGAAACGGCGCGTACGTCGGCGGTAACGCCTGTGCTGTCCGTAACGGCGGTGCGCGCGTCACGCACCGGCACGCGCAACGCGTCGCCACTGAATGGCACGTTCTCCGCGAACGCGGCTGACGCAACACCCGGCTTTGCCTCCAAGCGGCGCACCATTTCTTCATACAGGCGAGACCGGTCAGGCGAGGTCGGATAAATCGCGTTGGGCAAGTAGAGGGAAAAAACCGAAAGCGACCTGGCCTGGAAACCGGGATCCGTGGGCAGCAGCGTGAGAAAGGTGCGCCCCACCAGCCCGGCCAGTATGCAAAGCGCCAGTGAGCCCGCTACCTGACCGGTCACGAGAACGGAGCGAAGCCACGCCGTCTGATTCGAGACTCTTCCGGGCGCGCGTTTCAACGCCTGCATCACGGAAAGTCGTGACAGGCGCAGCGCGGGCGCGATACCGAACGCGCATCCGGTCAGCAACGTGCAGGCGAGCGCAACGGTCAGCGCGCGCCAGTTGACGGCGGAATCGGCGATGCGCGGAATGTCGGCGGGTGCCAGCGCTCGGATCGCAGGCAGAACGGTATACGCCAATGCCACACCGGCCGCACCACCCAGCGCCGCGAGCAGCAGACTCTCGATCAACGCGAGTCGAAAGACTTGGGCGGAAGCCGCGCCAATCGCTTTGCGCGTGGCGAACTCACTCACGCGTTTGTCCGAGCGTGCCAGCAACAGTAGGGCGAGGTTGGCGCAGACAATGGCAAGTACTACGGCAACGGCTGCCAGCATCAGTTTCAGGGCGCGCGCGGAATCGCCCACCACTTCGTTCTTGAGCCGAACCAAGCCCAGACGCCGACCCTGAGCGCCCCAGCCCTCGACGCTCACGGTTGCGGCAATGGCCTGCAGCTCACGGCGCGCGGCTTCCAGCGTTACCCCCGGCGCCAACCGCGCGACCAACTCGTAACCCTCTTCGAGCTCGAACTGCCGAATCTGTTCTTTGACGTGGTTGGTCCAGTAATCATGCTTGATGCCTTCGCGGAAATGCGTCCGAAATTCGGGCGGCATGATACCAACCACCGTGTAGGCCAGGCTGTCCAGGTAAAGCGCCGTACCCACGGCCGCCGGATCGCCGCCCAGATGGCGTTGCCAGAAGTTGTAGCTGACCAGCATCACGGGAGCCGCGCCAGGTCCATCCTCGTCTGGTCGGAACGCCCGTCCCACCAAGGGCGGAACGCCCAGCACACCGACGTAATTGGCCGAGACATGGTCGCCGCGAATGTCGGTTGGGCCAGCGCTCGTGCGTAGCACTCCGCCTACCGGTCCGTGAATCGCAATCGCCTGGAGCGATCTCGATCTTCCCCGCAGCGCTTCGACCAGCGGTCCCGGCACCCGCATGCCCGAGCGCATCTGGTCCTGTCCCCAGATTTCAACCAGTCGATCGGGATCCTTGAATGGCAACGCGCGCAGCAGCACGGCATCCACCAGCCCGAACAGTGCCGTGTTCAAGCCGATCCCTAGCGCCAGGGTCAGGACGGCAAGCGTAGTGAACCACGGCGATCGCACCAGCGTGCGACCAGCTATCCGAAGGTCGGTGAGGAATCCAGTCATTCGAGTCGCTTACGGGGTCGAGCGTGCTGGGGAGGATGCTCCCATTAGACGCAGCCAAGGTTGTGTGCGTTCGGCCAGGACTTGCGATGTAGCCCGTTCTCCTGCACGATCCACCATTCCATGCCACGAAAAAAGCTGACGCCGCGCTTTTGACGTTTAGCCCGTCTTGATTCTGAATCGACCAACCAGGGAGAGCAACCATGAGGAAGTGTCTGGGTATCTGGGCAGCCGGACTGGCGCTCGTGCTGCCATCATTCCTTGCAGGCCAGGTAACACCGCCGGCGCAAGTACCGGCGGATCCGTACGTGGTGGGGCGGGCCGCTCCGCCGCTCGACCCGGGCCGGACCATGGTCGAAATGACACTGGCCCAGGCGGTTGCGCGCGCGCTCGAGGCCAATCTCGACCTTCAGAGTGCCAGGCTTGATCCGACCATTCAGGAGTATGCGCTGGACGCAGCGCGTGCGTCCTTCAGTCCCACGTGGAGCACAACCTTCGGCTACAACAACTCGACCAACCAGTCCACCAGCCAGTTGGATGGCGGCGCACGCACAACCAGTGAGCGTCACACGTTCAACACGTCGTTGGCCAAGACCTTTCCGTGGTCGGGTGGGCGGGTGAGCGCCAATTTCAACAATACTCGCACCGAAACCAACAATGCGTTCACCACGCGCAACCCAAGCTACAACTCGCAGGTCAGCTTCAACTACTCGCAGCCGCTGCTGGCCGGCTTGAAGACGGACAACCAGCGGGCCGCGCTGGAGACCCAGGTCATCCAGAGCGCGATCGTGGGTCTACAGGTCCAGAGCCAGATCGAAAATGTGACGCACCAGGTGCGACAGGCATACTGGGGTCTGCGCTCGGCCATCGAGCAAATCGAGATTCAACGACGCAGTCTGGCCGAGGCCGAGCAGTTGCTTACCGAGACCCAGGTCAACGTCCGGCTTGGTAGAATGGTCGAGTTGCAGGCGGCGCAGGCAGAAGCACAGGTGGCCACCGCTCAGCAAAGTCTGCTCAATGCCGAGATCCAGTGGCGCAATCAGGAGCTGGCCTTCAAGCGGCTGCTGCTCGGTGGTCCGGATGACCAGCTTCTGCAACAAACCGTCAACCCAACCGATCAGCCCGCGCTCGTGACTCAGGAAGTCGACATCCAGGCCGCCACACAGGTCGCACTGCGCCAGCGCACGGACATACGGCAACAGCGCCAGCAACACGAGATCTCGCAGGTGAACTTGACCGTGTCCCGCAGCAACGCGCTTCCGGACGTGACCCTTTCGGCCGGTTATTCGCTGCAGGGTGTGGGCGGC
>JBOHRF010000376.1:0-5242 GCA_050732575.1 Longimicrobiales bacterium | reverse complement strand
CGCACCGAGCGTCGTGCCGCCGTCCACACTCGAGGAGAAAGTCCGGTTGCCGAAATGGCGTCGGGCGGAGACGGCGGCATCGATGCGATGCCAGTGGAAATCGCCGCGCGCGCCTTCGTAGCGGACGCGCCAGCCAATGCCGGGCTGCAGCGACATCGAGCCGGCGCTCGACTTGAGTTGCAGCTCCGTGCGCACGAACCAGTAATCACCGGCTGTGGCGCGATTCAGGAATATCGTGTCATAGGCCTGGGTAGCGCCGTAGTGCCGGTATACGTTGCGATCCCAGGCGTGCCCGGCATCGACGCGCAGCACCAGGTTGCGCAGCGGTGGCACACGCACGCCCAGGCTGGCCACGTTGCGATCGATGAAGCGGTGGTTGCCTGAGGCCAGAACCGGGACAACCCCCGGTGTGCGATTGAGTGCGGAGGTGAAATCGTCGTTGAACGCGAGCAGGCGCTCGGCGCGCGCGCGCAATTCCCACGTGCCGATTCGATGCTGAAACTCGGCGCCGCCGCGCACAGTCTGCTCGGACCATGCGTAACCTCCGTGCGCCCGCACGGTGTTGTTGCCATCCAGGTGGTAGATGATGCCGCCGCCCGTGAACACTCCCTCGATCGGATTGATGCGCACAACATTGGACACGTCCCGGACGTGGAAGCCGAGATAGGAACCGTGGCTGGGGCGGATCACGCCGGGCGCATGCCCCTCGAAGTCGTAAGCGGTCTGGCCATGGGAGAGGCTGCCCAGGGGATGGCGCCACTCTTGATAGCGCGACATGTCGGCTATCTTGCCGCGCACCATGCGACCGTGCGGGAAGGAATCCGGATTGGCCACGCGCGCGTGCGCGAGCGAATCATTGATCACCAGCGACGCGAAGCGGGAGACGCCGCGCATGACGGCCCGCCTTTCGCCCGTGTTCCAGATCGACTGGATCTCGAAACGCTGCTCGCGCGGCAGCCAGTATTGCTCGTCGTATTCGCCATTCTCCAACCGCACGTAGAGCGCTCCCGTGAAGAACGGATCCAGTATGCGCAGTCGGCTCGGGCTCAGCAGCAGGCGGCCTTCCATGCGCACGATCTGGTGACGTTCGGCATCGATGTCAATGTCGCCATCGAACACCAGTGTCCGACGCTCGGGCTCGCGCACAGGCTCGATGTGCACGCGCACGATGGTCAGTGCGCGCCCGTTCAGCTGAATCACGGTCGTGTCACCACCGCTGAAGCGATAGACCTGGGCGCGCGTTTCGGCCAGCGGATGCAGAGTGCGCGTTTTGCGAAACTGGCCGGAATCACTGCGGGGCGGATCGCGAAAACGAATGAAATCGAGGCGGTCGGCAAACAGCGTGGGCACGACGAACGGAACGCGGAAATAGGTAAGCGCCGAGATGTTCAGGCCCGCCATCTGCGACCGATAGCCAACTACTTCCTGAGCCAGCGCGCCATCTCGCCGCCAGAACAGCTCACTGGCGAACTGCTCGATCTGCAGCACGGTCTCGCGCTTTTCGGGGTCGCTGAACGTGATCACGACTTCGGTCTCGACCCGCGCGCTGTACGTTGCCAGCCCCGCCGGCGGCGCGGCATTGCGCTCGGCCGCGCGCTCGACGATCGCGCGCAGCGCGGGCGATGCGTAGGTGGAATCGACCTGCTGACCGCCGATGGCCGCTGCCGCGAGGATCAGGGTTGACAAATCGAGCATGCTTTCGGTTCACAAACTTCGGGAGCGGGAGCGCATAACGGGAGCAGGCGCGGCCGGGCGCGGGTGCCGGCCTACCGATGATCGGTGCGCACAGCCCGCTCCCGCCCCTGCTCCCGCTCTACGCTCCCGAATCATCGTAGCCGGCCGTCAGACCACTCCCCAGCGCGCTGCTCGGGATGGCAATGGGACCGTTGCTCGTTGAGCGTTTCACCATCACGGGGACGGTGGGCAACTTCGGCAAGTCCACCGTCCACGTCAACATGAATGTGAACGTCCGTTCCATCCGTCAAATGAAGGTTGTGACGTTGGCGTTACAATCCGACCACGCGCATGGGCGCTGTTTCCGGTTGCGTTCGATCAGACAGCGCGCGCACGGCGTGCTGATAGGCAGCTTCCACCGCGCGGCGGTCGCCGGTCACGGCCGCAGCGCTGAACCCTTCCAGGATGTGCTCGGCCTGGCGAGTCAATTCCACGGTTTGCTCGGGTGAAACGTGCGCGGCCAGGGCCTGGATGGTCTCGAGCAGGCGGATGCTGGCCGCGCAGGAGTTGCTGGTTGCGGCGCGCAGCGGTTCGAAGCCCGTGCGCACGAGCTGATCGAACGAGGGCGTGGGCACGATCAGGCGCACGACTCCCTGTGGGTCGGCATAGACGAGAGTGCGGGGCGATCGTGCGGCAATGGTACGCAAGCCATCGCCCAGCCAATCGGCGCAGGCAAACATCGTGAAGGGATCATTGATACCGGGAGACATGGCGCGCAGCGCAATTTCGACCAGCTGTTCGATGGCGAATTCAGGGTCCTGCCGCAGCGCCCGCACGCGGCCGATCCGTACCGCCCTGACCAGGGCCTGGCTCAGCGGCACGGGAATGCCGATACGATCACGAGCGGATGGATCGAAAACCACAGCGGCCAGGCGCGATCCTTCCAGCACGAACTCGCCGGGCCGGCGAGTGAACTGGACGATCACGCTGCCGTGCGCAGCCGCGGCGACCAGCGCGTCGTGTTCAATTTGACGGATGTAACCCGTTGCGGGTGCCAACAAGTGAAACTCGGCGGTGCTCGCTACATCCGGCGCCTCGCCGTGCGCTTGTTTGGGGGTCAGCTTGTGCACTAGGCGGTGCAGATCGCGCGAAATATCCGCGATCACATAGTTCACCTGGATGGTTTGCGCGATGTGGTGCACGAAGAAGATCAGCGTGGCGATGCAGGCCAGGGCCAGCAGCGTGCTGATCCAGCCGGACAGCCAGGGCACGAACTCCCGTTGACCGGGGTGCGACGTGGCGGCCATCAGCGTCAGCAGGCTGAAAATGAAGGTGGCCGCGAAAATGCCGATGGAAACCTGCGTGCCGCGGTCCCGCATATAGCGGCGCAACATTCGCTGCCCGAACTGCGTGGCCGCGATGGAAAGCGTGAGCACCGTGATCGATAGGACCAGCCCGAGCGTCGTGATAATCGCTCCGGCCGTCGCGCCCAGGAGATCGCGCAGGTCATTGGCGCCGCCATGATCGAGCCAGGCAGGAAGGCTGATAGTCCCGGCATGATGAGCGCGATCCACGATCTGTGCGACAATGAAAACGCCGACCGCCAGACTCACGCAAACGGTCGGAACAAGCCACAGGTTGGTCCGCCAGAGCGAACGAAACAGCCTCCCGCGACTCGATGGATGCTCTGCCATGTGGTTACCTCGCGGCTTCGAGCAGTTGGACCGCGGAACGGCGTTCGGAGATCATGCGCAAGGAAGCTGCAAGGTGAGGACCAGCGGCGGGACTTACCGGGCCAATTCTCAGCTGTCGCTCACCAGGTCGGCAATCGGTGAGTGTTCCGGCTGCACCTCATCATCCTCGACCGGAGATAGCCGCTTGAGCAACGGTGGCGCGATGAACGTGGTCACGAAGACCACCAACGCGAGTGCGCTGAACAACGCGTCATCGAGAACGGCCAGAGCAAGCCCGAGCTGAGCAAAAATCAACCCGACTTCACCACGCGGGACCATACCTATGCCAATCAGCAGACGGTTGCCATGGTACCACCAGGGCGCGAATCCCGCCGCGACTTTACCGATCAGAGCAACCAGCAGCAAAAGCCCGCCGACCACGAGCGTGCCAGGTTGAGCCAGGCTCCTCAGATCGACCGCAGCTCCCACGGAGACAAAAAAGATGGGCACGAAGAAGCTGCCCAACGCTCGAACGTGAGCTTCGACTCGCTGCACGTGTGGTGTAGGCGCGAGAATCAGTCCGGCAGCGAAAGCGCCAATGATAGGCGCCGAACCCAATCGATCCGCTGCGAGTGCCAGCAGGAACGCGCTGGCCAGTGCAATGGCCGCGATCGCATCGAGGCGCGTCCGCCGTTGCGCGATGCGAAGGATGGGGTCGGCCAGCCGACCGCCGACGACCACCGCTACAATCAGAAAGCCAAACGCGATCGTTGTGGTGAGCAGGATCCTGCCGATCGTGATGGTCGCGCCAGACACGGCATCGGAGACAACGGCGAGGATGATGAGACCGACCACGTCATCCACAATGGCGGCACCCAGGATGACCTGGCCATCGGGCTTGTTCAATTGTCCAAGGTCTCCCAGCACACGCGCCGTGATGCCTACCGACGTAGCGGTCAACGCCGCGCCCATCACAATGGCCTGCGGATGCGTGAGACCAAGGAGCAGACTGACGGCAAAGCCACCCGCGAAAGGCAGCACCACACCCGCCAGCGCAACCATGACTGAGGTTCCGCCCACTTCCAGCAGCCGCTTCAATTCGGTCTCGAGACCGATGGAGAATAACAACACAACCACACCGACTTCCGCCATCAGTTGTAGAATCGGTGATGACGGGTCGACCAGTGCCAGGACCGATGGACCGAGCACCACACCCGCGAGCATCTCACCCAGCACAGCAGGCTGGCCCAACCGCTCCGCCACTTCACCCAGCGCTTTGGCGGCCAGGATAATGGCTGCCAAAACGCCCAGCACCTCGGTGATGGGCGCTTCGGCAGACTGAGCCGGCAGGATCAGAGGGTGGATGAAATCCATGTCAATTCCGTGGCCACATGGCGCTGGGCCTGGCGCCGCTCAACATACTGCCAACGGCTGACGCTGTGGCAAATCTAGCGTGAAGGCGAAGCCGTCACGGGCGAGGCAAAGGCCAATTTTGCGCATCTGAGTGGGCCAACTCAACTGGAAGCCTGCTCCGGACTCGTGGAGCGTGGGCCAATGCCTCGACCATCTGATCAACATCAACCGGGAGTATGATCCAACTTTCGATCGCATTCAGAAGGGTGAGCACGAAAGGAGATTACTAGCAGCAGCGCACGCCATAACCAATCGGATCGGGGAAGAGTCTATACGGTCCGCGTTTGCCCGCGCGCGATCTATTTTTTGCCGCGGGCAAACGGGGCCGGTAATCGCACACGACTAGCGCACCAGGGATGCGCGGAACGTGTAGTGGAGCCTCAGCGCACAGCCCTCGACCAGCGCGCCTTCGCCCTTGTCCGCATCACCTTGCGCCGTGAGGAAGGATACGGCGCCCTCATTGGCACCATACGCCCGGGTTG
>JBOHRF010000375.1:0-5249 GCA_050732575.1 Longimicrobiales bacterium | reverse complement strand
CACTTGCAATGCTGGTAACATCACCGCCTCGGACGGCAGCACGATGCGCAGCGTGTCTGCCGCTCCCAGCTGGACGCGCGTGTCTCTATAGCCGATTCGTTGCACCAGCAGCCACGAGCCGCGCGCCGAACGAGTGCTCAGCGTGAAATGTCCCGTGGAATCGGTGAGTGCACCCTCCAGCGTTTCCAGCACGAACACATTGGCGCCGCGCACCGGATCGCCGGACTCCGCCACCACTCGACCACGCAGCGTGCGCGCTTCCTGCGCGCTGAGCGCAGCGACCAGAAAGACCTGGCCACAGAGAAACAGTACCGGGACTCGCATGGTGTGATGATGAAAGGCCGGGCCGGGCCACAAAACGGCGGATCGGTCAGTGGTAGATTGGGGCGGTGAGCGGATGTGCGGACCCTGTGTGGCGGAGTGGTAACGGATTCGGGAGCCGGGATATAGGGAAGATCGGGACCGGGTGCGGGAACGGACCTCGGGAGCGGAATCGGGAGCGGGAATCGGTTCCTTTGAAATCAGTTCCCGATTCCCGATCTTCTTCCGATCCCGCTCCCGCTCACCGCTCCCGAGGTCCGTTCCCGCACCCGCACCCGATTCCCGATCACCCGATTCCTGAGTCCGTTCCCCTGCTAGTGGACATGCAGGCCATGCCCGGACTGCGCAACGCGCTGGGGCATTGTGATGATGTTGACCATGTCGGCTCGATAGTCGGCGTTGGTGGGGTCGAGGCGAGGCCAGGGGGCGCGCGAGCTGACGATACCGGCGACCACGCCCATGCCGCCGTGCGGTGATGCCGACAGCCCCGGGTTGAAGTACTCGATGGTGACCCGATATCGGTGGTTGCGTTTGAGCCTGATGCCGCCGCGCCTGGCTACCGTGGAGCGAGGGATCTCGAGCAATCGGCCTTGATCGGTTTTGGGCGCAACGGCCCAGAGCGTGTCCCCGGTAGCTTCGTCCGTGAGTGCAATGCGCCTGGTGTAGTCGTGGCCATGCCCGCCCAGGGCGAGGATGCGCGCGTCGACGTGTGGGCTGGCGACCCAGGAACGCACGGTTCGGCCGTGCGGCACCACGAACTCTTTTTCGCCGACAGCGCCCATGACATCGAGGGAGAATGGAAACACCGCGAGAGGTCGGAGCCACTTGCGAGCGGGCACGTAGTTCAGGCGAACGGTCATGAAAGCTTGATACGGCTGTGGATCCGGGTTGCTCAACATGGTGACGACCAGCAGGCGCGTGCCGCTGGAAATCGGATAGCCGATGATGCTGGGGAACTCGACGGCGCGTGTTTCACGGCCAGCCGCGATGACGCGACGCGCAACGCTGGAGAACAATTCGCTGCGATCAGGATCGATGAGGTTGACATGATGGAGAAGATCATCGGGCAACCTCTTGCCCGCGGCATCATGCATGAACCACGAGAACCCGCGGATCCATCCGTTGGCCGGGATGGTCACCAGCTGGATGGGTGCCCGAGTTCCGCTCTGCCCGGCCGCGAGCGCCACGGGCCCGACCACAATGTCGATGTAGTTCTGAGCCGGGTCGACAGCCAGGCGGACCAGGTTAGTGGAGGTCCCGGCAATCGGTGTGGGGGGGACGGCAGACAGGTCGGCGCCGGCCGGCCGTGAGAGAAAAATGGTCGCACCGGCCAGCAGTCCTGTTACCATCAGGACAATGGTCAGAGTCCGCCGCATGACCGTTGTTCTCCGAGGGGAAAGATGGAGGCCGCTCCGGGCGGCGGCGCCACGCGCCCGCTCGAATGCGGCCATGAAGGCCAAAACCGTGGGAACTTTGGGGCCTTCAGGCGCGGGACACAATTGGGTCGTCGTCAGTTGTTCCGGAGTAGGTTGTTGGGTGCGGACGGCGATTGCGGCGCGGACGCGCTGTTTCAGCGTTGTTTTTCCTTGCGGCAGGCTGCCAAATTAGCGAGTCGGGGCTGGTCGACCCCGCTGTCGGTACCGCTGGAATGGCTATTGGTCCCAGTCCTGCGGATCCTCCTGTTGAGCTTCTGCTTGGCATCGGCCACTTTTGAGGACCCCTTACTCGGGACAATCGCTTCATGTCGAAGATACGCATGGTTGTGGTGGCTGGCTCAGCCGGCCTGATCGGCGCTCTGCTGGCCAGTGCGCGTCAGCAGAACGAAGGTGAGCGCTTGTTCACTGATGTGCTGAGCGTGGTCTCGAGCCGGTTCGTGGATCCCATCAATCGATCCGAACTGCTGAACAAGGCAGCCGTTGGCCTGCTGGATCAGCTGAACGATCCCTACGCGCACCTGTATCCGCCGGCCGAGCAGGACGAATTCCGGCAGACGCATCAGGGGAACTACGGCGGCGTGGGCATGACGATCGAAGACCGGGATGGTGTGCATACGGTAGTCCGCGTATTCCACGACACGCCGGCCGAGCGAGCGGGGTTCCAGGAGGGCGATCGGATCCGTTCGGTGAATGGCGTGGTGGTGCGCGGCTGGCCCCTCGAGCAGGTGACCGGTCGCATCAAGGGCGAGCCCGGCAGCAAGGTCACGCTCGAATATTTGCGCGGATCATCCGCGCCTCAGATGAGCACCATGATCCGCGCCATCGTGCGCATCCCAGCCGTACCCTACTCCGTGAAAATCGACGATGTCGGCTATATCCCGCTGCTCCAGTTCGGGGAAACCTCGTCCGATGAGGTGACCGCGGCCATTACAGCCCTCAAACAGCAGGGCGCCAAGTCGATCGTGCTGGACCTGCGCGGTAATGGTGGCGGTCTGCTGGATGAGGCCGTAGAGATTTCGGATCTCTTCCTGCCTTCAGGCGATACCGTGGTCGTCCAGCGCGAGCGGCGCGAAAGTACCACCTATACGGCTCAGGACGCGGTGGATCAGGGCACGGCTCCGGTCGTGGTTCTGGTCGATCAGGCCAGCGCGTCTGCGTCCGAGATCGTGGCCGGTGCGCTGCAGGATCATGATCGTGCCCTGATCCTGGGCGATTCCACGTATGGCAAGGGTGTGGTCCAAACTGTCTATCGCGTGGGAGGCAACAACATCCTGAAGTTGACCACAGGTGAATGGCTGACACCGGCGGGCCGGTCCATACATCGCAAGCGGGAGCGGGTGGACGGTCGTTGGTCCGTGGTCGTGGATTCGGCGGCTCAGCGCCGCACCTTCAAGAGCGATGCCGGCCGCGTCCTGTCAGGTCTGGGTGGCATTTCGCCGGACCTCTTCGTGGCCAATGACACGCTGACCACGTCCGAGCAGAAATTCCTGGAAGCCGTGCGGCCGCAGTCCTCAGACTTCTATCTGGCGTACACGAGTCTGGCCGCCGAGTTGAAGAGCCAGGTCAAACCTGGCTTCACCATCCAGCCGCAATGGCTGGACGATTTGTATGAGCGCATGCAAACGCGCGGCATCAAAGTGACGCGCGCGCAGTACGACGGCGCCCGCGGCTACATCAGCGATCTGCTGGCCTTCCGTATTGCCCGCCATGCCTTTGGTGACGCCGAGGCCAAGCGCCAATTCGTGGGCCGGGATCGCCAGCTCAGCGAGGCGATTCGCTTGCTGCGCACTCATGCCACGCAGCGCGAGCTGCTGACCGTAACGCAGCGGGGTAATTAGTAGTCGTTAGCACGTTCTCGTTCTCGTTCACGTTCTCGTTCTCGTCCACAAACGGACGGGAGCGTGAACGAAAACGAGAACGAGAACGTATTTTTTCAAAGTAGGCCAACCTTGCCCATCACCAAGCGCAAAAAGAAGCGAGCCCGTAACTGGCTGGACCAGCTGGGACGGGAAGGCGCGCGACAGGAAGAGGAGCGCGAACGCACGCCCCTGGCGCCCGTCTACTTCCTGCTGATCGGGATCATCATCGCGGCCGTCGTGGTCTCGATTGTATGGCGCAATCTCGATGTGGTCGATCGCTTTGGCGCCAACCTGGCCACCGAGACGTTGGGTATTCTGCTCACCGTGGTTTTCGTGCGCCGTTTTCTCGAGCAGAACGAACGGTCTCGCCGGTTGCGTGCATCCATTGGCGCCTTGCGCAAGGCGCGCCGCGCTCTGGGCGAGCTCACTGACACCTGGGCCACATTGATCAAAGGTTCGCTGCCGCAGCGACCCGCCGAGGGCCTGGGCGATCTGCGTGACCTGTGCTCGCCCGACCAGTCCGATGCGCTGCTCTGGCTGGATACTTCGGCGCGCACCCCGAGCGAACCCTCCGAATTGTGGCTGACCTGGGCCGCGCGCCGGCTGCGTTCAGCACTGGCTGCGCTCGACGCGATCATCGGCACCTATGGCGGTACGCTCGATCCCGAGTACGTGGAAGCGCTGGACGCCGTGGTAGACGATCCATTTACCCGATTGGTCGAAGAACTGGCTGATGCTTCCGTCGATGCCCAGAAGTGGCGCGTCACACTCAACACCGCACGTTCCGTACGCTCCACGCACTTCGATCGATTGCTGCAAATCCTGAAGCTGCACAATCAGCTCTCGAAAGAAGCCGCCGCCGTGCGCGCCAAAGGCATTGGCCCGCGCTCCGAAACACTGGGCGTAGAGCTGTCGCCAGATCACGATTTGCGGCTCGAGACTCGACTGGAAGAAGCGTGGTGGAAACGACGGCCAACACCCGGGAGTCTGCGCATAGCTCGGACGTAGACGGACGTTCACGTTCAACGAGCAACGGTCCCATTGCCATCCCGAGCCGCGCGCTGCTGAGTGGTCTCACGGCCGGCGACCATGATGCGGGAGCGTAGAGCGGGAGTGAGGAGCGGGAGCATTAGGCGGGAGCGGGTCCGTGCGCACCGATCAGCGGTAGGCCGGCACCCGCGCCCGGCCGCGCCTGCTCCCGTTATGCGCTCCCGCTCCCGAACGTGGTGAACCGAAAGCAAGCTCGATTGTCGTAAATGCTCTGAACGCTCCCTTGAACGTCCGTTACTTCATTCAGTCCTTCTGCTCGCGCGGTAAGGCCCACGCAAACGCGGTCCCTACCAGCATGACGGGCATTACGAGCAAGGCCGCTGGTCGCGGTCCCAGTGCATCGGCGAGTACTCCTACTCCCAGCATGGCGATCGATCCGGTGGCCCAGGCCAGGCCCATCGCAATGCCAGCGCCCAGCGATTTGCTGCCGGGCACCAGTTCCTGCGCCATCAGAACGACGGGCGGTAGCAACGCCATGTTCAGAAAACCTGCGACTGCTGTAGCGATGAGGCTGGCGGCGTGACCGGCGGGCAATGACATGGCGAGCGCGTGTGCGGGCATGGACCAGAAGGTGAGCCCCATG
>JBOHRF010000374.1:0-5291 GCA_050732575.1 Longimicrobiales bacterium | reverse complement strand
GGTCTGAGCGAAGCACAACGCACGGAGCGACTCGCAAATCTCCCACACCTTCGGTACCGGCATCGCAGCGGCTGGGCATTGAGTATGCTCAAGGCCGCAGGTTACGTTGACAATCCAACACCTGGGATCTGGCGTATCACGGACCGGGGTCGGGAGTTACTCGCTCGCTATCCGGACAAGTTCGACGAAGATACTGGTCGACACCTTATTCGCGAGGGCCGCAGGGAAACTCAAGGGCAGGGCTTTATCGCCGACGGTCAGGCGAATTCCATTCACGACCCCACGGCACAGACGACTCCGGATGAACGGATCGACGGGGCGCTTGAGGAGATTCGTCGGATGGTGGCGCAAGAACTACTTGAGAACATCGCTAAGGCGCCACCTGCGTTCTTCGAAGAGTTGGTCCTCGATCTACTGCACGCGTTGGGTTACGGCGCCAGCGAGGAAGACGTCGAACGTGTTGGCCATTCTGGCGACGGAGGCATCGACGGCGTGATCTCGCTCGACAAACTTGGCTTCGAACGTGTCTACGTTCAAGCGAAACGCTGGCAAGGCTCCGTTGGCCGACCGGAAGTACAGGCGTTCGTTGGGTTCCCTCCTCGCTTCGCTCGTCGGCGGCGGGTGAAGGCGAACGTTAGCCCGCTTGCGTCGCAATCGCGGAGTTTGCACCGACTTGCTTTCAAGCCCCCTCGCGTTCGCAGCCGTCTGGCACGGCGGGGTGGCGTGCAGGTGGCGCAGATCGCAATCCGATAACTGTAACCATTCGTTCAACTCAGTCTGATTCAGCAACAGCACATCGCATGGTGCGCCTTTGCGGGCGGCTGGCGCGATCACACGAAAGCGCAGCACACTACACTGGTCTACGGCGTGAGACGCGACGAGAGTGATGTGGAATACGTGGTGGTCTACGAGGTGGAAAAGAGCACCGCATCCACGTATTGATGCACTGAACGGCGCGCATGCGGTGCCTCACATCAATGCATGGGATAACTTGGCCGGCGCCCGAGTTTGTCCTGCGCCATGCCCAGGCGCGGATTTCCGCGGGGCCGCGCCCGCACGCAATCCGAGCAGGATCACTTCGCCGATCAGGTGACGGGTTCTGCCCGTGCGAAGTGGGGGTCCGTACACTGGTGCCGTTTCACGCGCGCAAGCGGCGCGCGCCCAACGCCTAACCTCTACGTGATGATAATAAAAGGCTTCCCTGCAATCCTGGCGTTCACATTCTGAATGACCGTGTTGATAACGGCATCGACCTCCTGCAGGATCTGCGTGGTTTCACCTTTGATCTCACCGAGGCGTAGCAGCTGCGCGCGCGTGGGTGCAGCCGCGGCACCATTGATCTGACCTGCCAGCGACTGCAGCTCCTCACGAATGCGTGGATATTGTCGGTAACCGAGCCCCTGGATCGGCCGGGCCATCTTCTCATCGCGCAGGTCCGCAATCTTCTTCAGGCCATCACGCACGGTAGTCAGGGCGTCCGCGAGCGAAGGCGAGCCTTCTGCGGCTTTGACGGCACCGGTTTGCTCGGCCGTGCGCAACGCGGCCTCCAGCTGTTGCAGCTGGCTGCGCACAGCATCAACGCGCGCCACGGAGCGATTGGTTTGCGCCATGAGATCGCGCAGATCGAGCGCTGCCTGCGTCTGCGCCTCGTAATCGGCCTGCGCAATCTGAATGCGCGGGTCCGCAACGACGCGGAGCGCCGCTCGCGAATCCTGGCCGGCCACACGCATGGTTACAGCGTACTGACCGGGCACGGCCCAGGGCGCGGCACCACCACCACGACCGCCGCCACCTCCCTCTGGCGCTCCTGCGGGACCATCATGGCGCAGATCCCAGACTGCGCGGTTGACGCCCGCGCGCGCGCCTGCCTGCTGCAACGTGCGAATCACGCGGCCGCCGGCATCACTGATGGTAAACGTGATCGACTGCGGCGGCGCAGATTTGACGTAGTAGTAGAACAGCGCGCCATTGGGCGGGTTCTCCGCGACGAACGTCTTGGAGCCGCGATTGGCATCGCGATTCCAGTTCTGCCAGCGGACGGTGGGCCGCGGCTCGAACAATTGTGCAGCGCTGTTCAAAGCCGCCGCCACTCGGCGAATGGGCGTGATGTCATCCAGGATGAAGATGCCGCGGCCGTGCGTGCCTACGATCAAGTCGTGCTCGCGCGGATGGATCCTGATGTCGCGCACCGAAACGGCGGGCAGGTTGTTGCGCAGGGATGCCCAGCTCTTGCCGCGATCCCAGGAAACGAAAATGCCCAGTTCCGTGCCCAGGTACAGCAGGTTCGCATCGGTCGGGTCTTCACGCACCACCTGCACGTACCCTTTGGTGGGCAGCCCATTCGCGATCGATGCCCAGGTCTTGCCGCAATCCTGTGTGATGTAGGCGTACGGCCGGAAATCGTCATCACGATGACGATCGGGCGCGATGTAGGCCGTGCACTCTTCCTTGTACGATGCCTCGACACGCGCGATCCACGTGTTGGCCGGCAAACCCTTGATGTTCGTGGTCACGTTGGCCCACGTCCTGCCACCATCCTGCGTGACCTGCACGTAGCCGTCATCCGTGCCCACCCAGATCACACCCGCTTTTACGGGCGATTCTGCGATGCTCATGATGGTCGAGTGAAACTCCGCCGCCGTGTTATCGACCACGACCTCGCCGCCCGATGATTGCTGCTTGCTCTTGTCGTTGGTAGTGAGGTCGGCGCTGATCTCGCTCCAGCTGTGACCGTAGTCCGTGCTCCTGAACAACACGTTGCCGCCGAAGTAAACGATCTTCGGATCGTGCGGTGAGATGTGGATGGGCGAGTCCCAGTTGAAGCGATACTTGTGCTCGGCAATGCCATCGCCGGCCGAGCCCACACGCCGCGGATAGGGGTGAATGCTGCGCGTATTGCCCGAGCGAATATCCGTGATCACGATGTTGCCGCCCTGCGAGTTCGAGTAGATCAGCCAGGGCTCCGCTGGATTGGGCACCGCGTAAAAGCCATCGCCGCCGCTCACCGTGTACCAGTCGTCCTTGAGGATGCCATTGCGCGGCGTACGGCTCGGGCCGCACCAGTTGCCATTGTCCTGCAAGCCGCCGCAAATATTGTAGGGCTGCTGCAGATCGAAGAAGACATGGTAGTACTGCGAGAGCACCACGTTGTTGATGATCTCCCAGGTGCGGCCGTAGTCATAACTGACCTGGTAGCCGCCATCACTGCCATCGAGCACACGGGCCGGATCGTTGGGATCGATCCAGAAGGCCTGGTGATCGCCGTGCACCCCCTGACCAATGGCGGCGAACGTGCGCCCGCCATCATCGGATCGGTACAATCCACCAGAGAGCGAGTACACACGATCCGCGTTCTTCGGATCGACGCGAATGTCGCTGTAGTAGAACGGCCGGAAGTTGACCTGCGGATTGTCGTGCACGCGCCGCCAGGTCTCACCCCGATCGTCCGAGCGGAACAGGATGCCCGCGTTCTTGAACTCGGTCACCATGTACACCACGCTCGGCTGACTCACCGATGTTGCCAGGCCAATGCGATCCATGGGCTGGTTGGGCAGACCGTTGGTGATCTTCTTCCAAGTCGCGCCGCCATCGATCGACTTGTAGGGTGCGGTCTGGCCGGCGCCGCTGTCGAAGCGCCAGGGCTTGCGCAGGAACGTGTACATGCCCGCGTAGAGGATGCGCGGATTCTCCGCATCCATGGCGATGTCCGAGCAGCCGGTCATGCGATCGATGTAGAGCACTTTCTTCCACGTCTTGCCGGCATCGGTGGTGTGAAAGACGCCGCGCTCTTCGTTGCCGCCCCACTCATGCCCCAGCGCGCACACATAGGCCACGTCCGGATTACGCGGATCGACAACGATGCGCTTGATTTTTTCGCTGTCCGCAAGTCCGAGCTGTGTCCAGGTCTCGCCGCCGTCGGTGGAGCGGTACACGCCATCCCCAAACGATGCGCTGTTGCGTGGATCACCCTCGCCCGTGCCCACCCAGATCACGTTCGGGTCGGAGGGCGCCAGTGTGATGGCGCCGATCGAATAGGTGGGTTGATTCTCGAAGATGCCCGTGAATGTGATACCGCCATTGGTGGTCTTCCAGATGCCGCCGTCCGCGCCGCCCACGTAGAAGGTCTTGGGATCGCCCGGTACGCCGTGGATGGCCGTCACGCGCCCGCCCATGTTGGCCGGCCCGATGGAACGCCAGCTCAGATTCTTGAGCGCCGCGATCTGCGGCGGCGGTGCGGGCGCGGCCGTGGTCGCGCGTTGGGCGTGAACGGGTGCAAGCAGGGTAGTGCCGAACAGCATCGCGGTCGAGAGTGCGGAAAGCGCGCGGCGCATAGGGCAACTCCTTCGGTTGGTCCAGGCAGATGGGAGAGTGTGAACTTGCAGAGTCGAAGTGTCGCCCAGCAAGTCGACACGGAAGCATCCTTGGGTTTGCGCCTGGAGGAGTGCCTGCGACTTCGCATCAAGGACATCGATTTCGAGTTGCGCCAGATCCTCATTCGTGATGGCAAGGGACAGAAGGATCGTTGCCTGCCACTGTCGCGGCGTGCTGCGGAACTGCTGCGCGTGCAGCACTCTTTTGCCACGGAAACGCTGCGCGGCGGCGCGATATTCGCACTCTGCAGCACGTAGTGGGTCACAAGGACATCCGCACCACCATGATCTATCTGCACGTGGTCGAGCAGACTGGTTACCACCTGCACAGCCCGCTCGACCGGCCGGACCCGGACGACGAATCGACCGCCGACGCGGACGTCCGGCCGTTCACTCCCGCTGCGCTGCAATGGGACCTCGCCGCCAGCAGTGGCCCAAATCAACCGGCTCGCACAAGCATCGGGCGCCGCGACGCAGCCCGTCAGCCACCACTCGAACCGAGCAAGACTCCAGCAGCCAGTAGCGCCCGGTTGGCGCAAGTCGAACGCAGTCGAGCTGAGCAGGTAGAAGATAGACGCACCGCCGACCGGCGCGTCGTGGATCGCCGGACGCCGGCCAATGTTTCCGTTCGGCACCGGGATTATCCCGCGGTCACGGCCGCGCGGTGCCCGGGAATTAACCTGCCGGCCCCGCCATTTCGCTCACCGTACTTGGGTTGCGGAAATCAGAATCCTGAGGCGTGGAATCAGCTGGCACTGGCCGCGACATTCCCAAGTTCCGATCATACTGGGATTACCTTGCCGGCCTGCCGGCCCAGGTCTACACTGGAACAGGTTCTTGCAGCACAATCGAGATGCGAGTTGACCCAGGACCGCAGCATAGAGCTGCGTCAGACCGCTGGTTCTAGCCCTTATGTTGCTG
>JBOHRF010000373.1:0-5295 GCA_050732575.1 Longimicrobiales bacterium | reverse complement strand
GGCACCGCTCGCGGCGCGCGCCGGTGCGCTGGGTGCTCTGGCGTTCGCCGCCTCACTGGCCGCGCTGCTGTTGGTGCCCGCGCGGCCGCCGGAGCCCGCTGTAATCTCCACCGGGTTCCTGCGCCTGCCGCAGGATGAGCGCACCACGACCTTCGTTTCTGCACCCGTGCCGCCATCGCTCGCATCACTGGTGTTGCCGCAGCGGGAAGAGAGATGATGATGAATACGAGGGGACGCTGGAGAATCGTGCTAGCGGCCAGCTCGTTACTGGCGCTGGGCGCAGTGGCGGGAGTGGCCGTGGACCGCCTGATGCCGCGCCATCACGATCCGCGCATGATCCGGCTGGCCCGAGTGCACGCAGATCCGTTGGGCTCCATCGATCGGTTGGTGGCGTTGCGTCCCGAGCAACGCGAGCGCATCGCGGCCATCTTGAAGGTTCGACAATCAGCCGTTGATGACGTCTGGCGCGACACACACCTGCGCCTGCAGGCCACGATTGACAGCGTGCTCAACGAAATTGCCGCTGTGCTCGATGCCGAGCAGGCCGCGCGCTTCCGCGCGGCCGCGCGCGAGCTGCACCGCTCAGACCTGCCTTTGCACCTGCGCTGACTGAAATCCGTTCACTCACGACGCAACGCGGTCAATGGGTCCAGCGCGGCCGCTCGGCGTGCGGGCAGCCAACTGGCAACAAAGGCTACCACCAGCAGAAACACCGAGACGGCCAGATAGGTACCGGTATCGGTGGGTGTGACCTGGAAGAGCAACGTGGTCATGAAACGGCTGAGCACAAAGGCACTGGCCAGTCCGATGATCAACCCAGTGCCCACCACCGCGCCACTCTGACGCAGCACCATTTCGGCCACATCACGGGGCCGCGCACCCAGTGCCATGCGCACCCCGATCTCACTGGTGCGCTGACCCACCACATAACTGATCACGCCGTAGATGCCGACTGCGCCCAACATCAGCGCAATCGCGCCGGCGATCACCAGGATGAGCATGGTGAAGGCCATGCGGGCCAGGGCATCGTCCACGATCGTGGTCATGGACCGCATGTGACCGAGCGCCACGTTGGGATTCACTTGGGCCGCGGCCGCGCGCACGGCGCCGGCCAGGCTCATGGGCGGCACGATGGTGCGAATGGTGAACGCGGTGCTGTGCATACCGGCGCCAATTTCACCGGTCGGATCAGTGGCGGCAAAATAGACCACACCATACGGCTTCTCATCCAGGGTCTCGACGGGCGTGTCGCCGACTATGCCCACCACCGTGTACCACGGACGGCCTTCCTCCTCGAACATGAAAGTCATCTGCTTGCCGATCGGGTCTTCGTTCGGGAAGTAGAGGCTGGCCGCGCGGCGGGATAGCACGAGTGCACCCGTGCGCTGCTGGTGATCGGCCGGCTCGTGCGTGCGGCCCTGCACGATCGGGATTTGCATGGTTTGGAAAAAGCCCGGCAGCGCGCGCCGGATCTGCACCAGTGGCGGCAGCTCACCGCGCGGGACAGGACGCCCGCGCACCATCAGTGGATCACCCCAGCAGCCACCCGTGAGTGGCAGGCAGGTCACTGCACTTGCGCTCTGCACGCCAGGCAACGCGCGCAGTCGTTCGAGCAGCGCTTCATGGAAGCGCAGCGCGCCCGCGCGATCCGGGTAATCACTGCGCGTGAGGGATACATCGAAGGTGAGCACGTTCTCGGCTACAAACCCGGGATTTACGGCCCGCAGTTGCAGGAAGCTGCGCAACATGAGGCCGGAACCGATGAGCAGCACGAGTGCCAGTGCCACCTGTCCGCCCATGAGCAAATTGCGCGCATGAAAGCGCGCGCGGCCCGCGCTCGCGCTGCGTCCACCTTCACGCAGTGTGCTGGCCAGTGCACCCCCGCGTTGCAACAGGGGAATCGTGCCGAAGATGAAACTCGAAAGCAGTACCAGCAGGCCGGTCCAGGCCAGCGTGCCGGCATCCACGGACACTTCGTTGAGGCGCGGCAGGTTTTCCGGACCGAAGCGCACGAGCAGCTGCACACTCCAACGGGCGACCAGGATTCCGATGACACCACCGGCCAGTGACAGGAGCACACTCTCCGTGAAGAAGTAGCGCACGATGCCGGTGCGGCCGGCACCCAGCGCGCGGCGCACGGCCACTTCTCTGCCGCGTTCCTCCGACCGTACCAGGAACAGGTTGGCCACATTGGCGCACGCGATCAGCAGGACCAGGCCCACCATGCCCAACAGCGTCCAGAGCGTGCGTTTGACCGGTCCAATCACTCTGTCCTTGAGCAACGAGGGCAGACCGCCCAGGCGCGCCGCATCCAGGGCTTGCTGCGCCACGGGATCGTTCGGGAAGGCCTGCTTGAGCGTGGCAATCAGCGCATCCATCTCACGTTTCACATCAACCACCGACTTATCCGCACTCAGGCGTGCCACACTCTGATAGTTGAAACCGCCGACTTGTTGCGCCTGGCGCTCATTGATTCGTTCCGGGACGAACAGCTGGATGCGCGGATTTGGAAAGGCAAACGAGGCCGGCATCACGCCCACGATTTCCCGCGGCACACCATCCAGCCGAACGGAGCGGCCAATGATGCGCGGATCGCGGCCGAACTGCGCGCTCCACAGCGCGTGGCTGATCACCACGACGCGCGCTTCATCCTGGGCATCTTTCTCCGAGTACCAGCGGCCCATTGCGGGAGGCGTGCGCAGCGCGTCGCGCAGGGATGCCGTGGCCACCAAACCCTGCACGCGCTGCGGAACACCCTCGCCTGTCAATGTGAACTCGTCCTGGCGAAAGATGGCCAGGTCGGTGAAGGTGCGGACCCGCTCGCGATAAAACCGATACAGTCCCTGCGACAGGCCGGGTGAGCCTGGCAAGTCGATGCCGGGCGCCTCGTGATCCACCCAGATCAGGCGATCGGCTGATGGATACGGTAGGGGCCGCAGAATCACACGATTCACAACCGTGAAAATGGACGCATTGGCGGCTATGCCCAGCGCAAGCGTTAGCACGGCAGCGGCTGTGAACGCCGGACTGCGTAGCAGGCGTCGTGTGGCCTGCCTCAGTTCTTTGGCCAGGTCGAACATGGGGCGCTTTCTGTGAGGGCGGGCTCGGGCGGGTCGCGGTCGCGGGCCCGATGTACCGCCTGTACGGGAGTTGGCCTGCGCGTGTTTCGATGGCGGCTCGGCCGATAAACGAAGGGACCGGCCAGGTTGTACAGCGGTAAGGCAACCTTCCTGTTTATCGACGGAGCATCATGCGCACGCACAACCTGCGTGGCTGGATTGGCGCTGTCCTGTTGTTGGCCGCGGGTGTTGGAACCGGCTGGGTGAGTGGGCGCAGAACCGAAGTGGCCGGTTCAACCGTCTCAACGGGGCCGTATGAGACCGCGCCCGTCACGCGGCGCGCTGTAGGCGCAACCGTGTTGGCCACGGGTGTGGTGCGCGCGCGCGTGGGTGCCCAGGTCGCCGTTGGCTCCCGCGCGTCCGGCATCTTGCAGAAGCTGTATGTGACCGTGGGTGACCGGGTAGTGGCAGGCCAACTGCTGGCGCAACTCGATCCCATCGAGTTCCGGACCCAGGTGGCGCGCGCAGAAGCCCAACGCAGCAGCGCACTGGCCGAGCGCGCGTACGCGGAAGGCGAGCATGCGCGCGTGAAGCAACTTGCCGAAACCCAGGCCGCGACCGCCGCCGAGTTGTCCGCGCTGCAGCGTGCTGTGGAAACGGCACGCGCCAAAGAGGCCGAGGCCGATGCTGCGCTGGCCGCGGCACAGGCACAACTGGGCTATACCAGCATCCGCGCTCCCATCAGTGGTGTGGTGGCCACGGTCTCCACACAAGAAGGTGAAACCGTGGCCGCCAGTTTTGCGGCGCCCACTTTCGTGACCATTGTCGATCTCTCGCGCCTGGAAGTCTGGGCCTATGTGGATGAGACCGACATAGGCCGCATCAAAGTCGGACAATCTGCGCGCTTCACCGTGGCTACTTATCCCGATGAAACGTTCGAGGGACGCGTCAGCGCCGTACGGCCCACGGCTGAAGTGCGCGAGAACGTGGTGAACTACATCACGCTGATCGATGTGAAGAACCGCGCCGATCGGCTGCTCCGTCCGGAAATGACGACTACCATCAATATCGTTCTGGAAGACAAGAACGATGCGCTCTCCGTACCCAACGCAGCACTGCGCCGGGACAGCGACGGCGCCTACGTGCTGGTGCTCACTGCCAACGGTGTTGAGCGGCGCAGCGTGAACGTGGGTTTGCGCGGCTCCGAGCACAGCGAATTGCTGGCGGGCGTGACTGCGGGCGAGCGCGTGGTGCTGGGCTCCGCACAACCCTGTGCAGCGAATGCTACTGCGGCGAGGCCGAGATGATCGAGCTGCACGATCTGCGACGCATCTATCGAAAAGGCGCTACTGAGATTCGGGCCCTGGACGGCGTGACGCTGCGCATCGACCAGGGAGAATTCGTGGCCATTACAGGCCCGTCAGGCTCCGGCAAATCCACACTCATGAATATGGTGGGTCTGCTGGACCGGCCCGACTCGGGCGAGTATCGCCTCGAGGGCAAAGACGTGGCCGGCTTATCTGCCGATGAGCTCGCTGCCATCCGCAATCGGAAGATCGGCTTTGTCTTCCAGGCGTTCCATCTGCTGCCCAGGACTACCGCGGTCGAGAACGTGGAACTGCCACTGGTTTATGCGGACCGTGCCGCGCCGCCTGGCCTTGGGCTGCGCGCGCTGGAGCGCGTGGGACTGGCCGACTGGGCCCAACACAAATCGGGCGAATTGTCCGGTGGTCAACAGCAACGCGTGGCCATTGCGCGTGCGCTGGTGCTGGAGCCCGACCTGATCCTGGCCGATGAGCCGACCGGCAACCTGGACTCGAAAACGGGCGGCGAGATCATGGAGATCTTCCGCACCCTGAACCGCAGCGGCACGACCATCATCGTCATCACGCACGATGAAAACGTGTCGCGCCACGCGCAGCGCACGCTGAACATGGTCGATGGTCGCATCCACTCCAACCTGGTACGAACATGAACCGGGCGGCCCGTATTTTCGCTCATTCGCTGCGCGGCATGGCGCGCAACCGGCTGCGCACCTTCTTCATGATGCTGGGCACGTTCGTGGGCGTGTGCGCGCTGGTCGTGATCGTGGCCCTTGGTCGCGCCACGCGTGACGACGTGATGGCCAGGGTCAATCGCATGCTCAGCGGCTACAGCATCTATTTGCGATCGGGCGGCGGCCGCCGGGTCGGCAACGCGCACATGGGCGGACCCAGCACCACACTCACGCTGGACG
>JBOHRF010000372.1:0-5305 GCA_050732575.1 Longimicrobiales bacterium | reverse complement strand
GGCGTGATCAGCGTGATCAGACGGTCGCGAATGTTGCGCACGTACGGGCTCTCATCCACGGCCAACCGGTAGGCCAGCTCCATGAGCGCCGTGGGTGCGCCTGCCTCGGGTGAATGGATGGTGCCCGTGATGTAGTAGACCGGCGCAACTCGCTCGACTATACGGGCCGCTTCCGCATCGTTCATGTTGATGGTGCGGGGATCCGCCAGCTTGGCCAGGTCGGCTTTGTTCCGCGCCAGCCGCGCCAGTAGTGCCTCCGATGCGACGGCCACCGCAATCATCTCGCGGCCTTCTTCTGTGGTACCGATCGAGAACACCTTCACGCGCGGGCTCGCCTTCTCCAGCATGCGCATGTACGCGTACACTTCCTTTGAGTACGGCAGTTTGTTGGGCGCGCCCGCAATGTCACCCAGCACCACCTTGGGCGTGGGCACCGTGCGCGAGGCGGGCAGGTAATCGACCAGAGGGGACAGGAAAAACGGCTCGGTCGTGTACTCGCGGATCTTCTTCGTGTACTCCTCATCGATGGCCTGTCTCGGGTCGCGGCCCGGCTTGGCCGCAGACAAATCGACATTGGATTGCGCGTGCAATGCTCCGGGCACGGCCAGCAGGATCAGCAGCAATAGCGATCGGAATACCAGGGCAGGGCGGGTCATGGGTGAACCCCTCGGACGAGGTTTGATTCCTTGATTGTTTGCAATTTGGCCGGAATTGAAATCGCTGTCACGCCCGTCCGCACTTCTGGCCGGAACCGGTCTGCGAGAAGTGCGGTGGCCCTCGCCTGGTGGGAAAGCAACCGCGCCTGGTTGCCGGGTGGCACGGCCGCGACAAGGTTAAAGCGGCCATGACGCAAACAATCAAAACACGTCCGACGGCCGCCGCCGCCCTCCCCTGGTACCGCACCATCACGCGCGAGCAGTGGCGAGTGCTGCTGGCGGCCAAGCTGGGCTGGATGCTGGATGCCATGGATTTCCTGCTATACGTCATGGCCATCGGTCAGCTCAAGGCGTATTTCGGATTCAGCGATGCCACGGCTGGCATGCTGGGCACCATCACGCTGCTCACATCGGCTGCGGGTGGACTGCTTTTTGGCTTGATTGCGGATCGTATGGGGCGCACGCGCGCATTGATGGGCACTGTGCTGATCTTCTCGCTGTGCTCGCTGGGTGCCGCCACATCACAGACCCTGATTCAGCTCATGATCTGGCGTGCGCTGCTGGGCATTGGTATGGGCGGCGAATGGGCGTCGGGCGCCGTATTGGTGAGCGAGACCTGGCCGGCCCAACATCGCACAAAGGCGGTGAGCATCATGCAATCGGGCTGGGCTATCGGGTATATCCTGGCCGCCATGATTGCCGCCCTCGTACTGGACGGATTGAACCTGGGTGACGATGCCTGGCGCTGGCTGTTTGCGGTGGGTGTGCTGCCTGCCTTTTATGCGCTCTGGGTGCGCCGCACCATTCGCGAGCCAGCCGTATGGACACAGCGCCGCGCGTCAGCCGATCACAAGAAAAATCCCTTTGCCGTGTTGTTCGGTCCGACCCTGCGCCGCCGTACAATAGTCGCGATCCTGCTTACCGCCGCCGTACAGTTTGCCTATTGGGGTCTCTTCTTCTGGCTCCCCAGCTTTCTGGCCAGGCCGGTCGATCAGGGCGGCGCAGGTATGGGGCTGGTTCGCTCCATGAGCTGGATCATCCCCATGCAAATCGGCGCGTACTTCGGCTACCTCTCATTTGGGTTGCTGGCCGAACGGTTCGGTCGCCGGCGCACGTTCATCAGCTTCCTGCTTTGTGCGGCGATTTTGGTGCCGATCTACGGACAGATGGCGCGCAGCCCTGCGGTGCTCATGTTGATTGGACCGTTGCTCGGCTTTGTCGGCCACGGGTACTTCAGCATGTTCGGTGCACTTCTGGCCGAGTTGTTTCCCACCGCGGTGCGCGCCACGGGGCAGGGCCTCAGCTACAACGCCGGTCGCGGCATGGGCGCACTCGCACCGTACACGATCGGTGCGTTGGCTACCATTCCCAACATCGGTATTGGCTCGGCATTGGCCGTTACGTCCGCATTCTTCCTGACCGGTGCAGTCCTGATTTTTGCCCTGCCCGACACCAGCGGCCAACCGCTCGAGGAGTAGCGGCAGGATCCGTTCACGTTCTCGCTTTCACCCACGGTCGTTAACAGCCGTGATCGAAAACGTTGACGTGAGCGAGAACGTGAACTGATTTGGAGAGGTGCTAACGAACCAGAATGCCGCGGCGACCGTACCGATCTATGGTAAAGCGAGGCAGGACGGCGCGTTCACCAGCGTGCAGATCGAGACGTGAACGGCCGGTGGGCCTGGTTTTCATGGTGTAGTTGTGAGCGGCATTCGTGTACACCTGGTACCCGAGATCCCGCAACGTGCCGATGGTGAGTGTACTCAGCGGGTTGTCGCCATCATTGATGTAGCCGGTCATTAGCTCATGGGCGAACACGCTCTCGCGCCAGTGCAAGTCGCGTGTTAACACGCTACCCGTGTTCTCGGCAGGTACGTCGGTCTCGAGTCCACCCAACACGCGGAAGGCAGCCGTGGCGTGTGTACCGCGGACTCGAGGATCAGGCGAACCGATTCCGTCGATCAGGCCTTTGGCCAACCAAAGCGTGCCCACACCCAGGACGTGTCCCACCTCATGCAACAACAGATCGTCCAGGAAGCCAGCCGTGCTGACCTGCGCCAGATCGCTGGCATCGAGCTTGATATAGCCCAGCGCGGGGAGAAGGTTGTCGGCCCGCAAGTAACACGGGCCCGCTTCACCCAGGTAATTGCCTGCTCCATCCAGCGAACCGATATCGACGAAGAGAACCAGATCATCGATCGTTTCGTTGATGGCCGGCTGATTAGTGAAGCAGGTACCGGCGGGCACCAACAGTGGGTGGTCATTGAGATCCGCAGCAACGATGGACTCCCAGCGCCTCACTGCCCGTTCGATGGCAGCCCGCTGTTCTGTCGAGGCCTCCGACACATAGCGCACCGAAATCCGGAAGGGTGCGTCCACGCCCATGGCCAGGAAGCGCAACTTGACTGCTCCGGCAACGGCGTGAAGCTCGTTTGCACCCGGATCCGGCCCCAGCGTCCACTGCCCCGCGCGGGCGATGCCCCGCGCGTCCGATATCGTGCGCGCGAACTGCACGCTGCCCGCGCCGCTCACCACCTCGAAACGCACCTCCACGCCCGCCACCGGTTGGAACTCCGCATTGAGCACCTGAACTGCCGGCGCCACCGCAACGGCCTCGCCGGGCCGCGCACTTTGACCGTCCCGGTACTCGGCTGCGGCGGGCTCGGCCACCCGAAGCGAAGCCGGACGGTCCGATGACGGCTCGCTCAGCGAGTCCGAGCAGCCGGCAGCGACCATGGACAGAAACACAACGAGTCGGGGGGAGTTTGGCTTCATCTCCTTAACGGTCCAGTTACGTAGCCGAAGGACGCGCTGGTGTGTGGCGCGCGTGCGCCTAACTCGCGTCCACTTCGGTTCTTCCACGCAATGGAAGGAAAGACGCGTGCCCGGCTCGTGAAGTCTTTTGACAGCTCTGAGATTGGTTTTGGAAGGCCGGTTGTAACGGGGTGTTGTGACAAACGTACACGTGTCACGCGTGGCTACACCCGGCAAAAACACGAATCCGTTGTTGCAATTGGACGTGGAGCGGATCTCGGGGGCGGGAGCCGGGGACGGGATCGGCAATAAATCTCGGTTAGGCTCTGCGATCGGTAGACGTGTGCATATGTCATAAGATCAGTGTTTCCATTCCCGTCCCGATTCCCGCCCCCGCTCCTGCTCCCGAGATCCGTTCCCGGTCCCGGTCCCGATCACCGATTCACCCGACTCCCGAATCCGTACCAATCAATTGCGGGCGGCGGGATCCTCGATTGCGCGGTAGATGAGACGAACCAGGTCGAGGCGCGTGTCGTGTCCGCGCGATTGCGTCAGGTAGATCAGGATGAGACCGCGCGCGGGGTCGGCCCAGGCTTGCGTACCGTCAGATCCTGAGTGTTCGAAGATGCCGGGTGAGAAGGGCGGTGTTACCGGGCGATAACGATCTGTGTAAACAATCCAGTGCAGTGCGTAGAACTGTTGCCGTTCGCGCTGCTGCTCGGGCGTGAAGACGTAGGCTGAATGCGGCTGAAGCGCCAGTGCAACGGTCGCGGAGTCCAGCACACGTTTGGATTCGAAGCGCCCGCGCTGCACCATCATGGTCATGAAACGCGCGTAGTCCAGCGATGTCGACCAGAGTCCGCCCGATGCGCGGAAGAAAGGGACGATCATGGGCTGCGCGTTGTCCCAGTAACGCGTCCAGCGCCCATTTTCCCTGCGGTACGTGGCAGCAAAGCGCGCGCGCCGGGCGGCTGCATCCGGCACGAGCAGGTAGGAGTCGTTCATGGCCAGTGGTGTGAGGATACGGCGCCGGATGAAGTCTTCTGCGCTCTGTCGCTCACTTGTGCGATGATAGCACCGAGCGTGCTGGTGCCCGGATCGCTGTAACTGTAACGCGTGCCGGGCGGGCTGCTGGGACCTTTGATGCCTACGGAATCGACCGCCTGGCGCAGCGACTTGAAGTGCGTGCCGCCGGTGTCCGTGTAGAGCGCGCCCGTGATGCCCGAGGTGTGTGTGAGCAGCTGGAGAATCGTGATCTGGCGCGAGCGTTCGTTGTCGAAGGAGGGCAGGTAGCGCGACACTTTGTCTTCCAGCTTTAGCTTGCCTTCTTCCTTCAACATCAGAATGGCCGTGCCTACCAGCGGCTTGGTCATGGAGCGCATGCTGACAATGTGATCGGTGCGCAGCGCAACGTCGCGTTCGCGATCGCTCCAGCCCGCTGCCTCGTGGAAGACCAGCTTGCCCTGCCGAATCACCAGTACAATGCCGCCCATGATGCGGTCGCGCGCCACCCAGGCGCGCACGGTGTCCATGGTTTCTTTCAGCCGGATGGACGACATGCCCACCTCTTCCGGCCGGGCCCGCGCAAAGCCGCCATCCTGCGCCTGGCCGAGCGCCGGTCCGAGGCCACACAGCACGAGGCTGAGCGGGGCAAACAACATTCGAGTGAGCCTGCGCTGCATGTTATGCCTCCGCAGTCGAGCGCCTGTGATTATTGTAGCCGCTCCGCTCCCACGAACACCTGGAGCCGCAGGCGCGGCTTGCGGGGATCGCCCGGCCGACACGCGCTTCTCTGCTATGCTCGGAGCGGTACCTGGCCGCTGTGGCTAGCCGCAACTCGCGCCGAGAGATTGGAGACTCCCTGGTCGCGGTGGCCAGCACGGGCACCATGGATG
>JBOHRF010000371.1:0-5326 GCA_050732575.1 Longimicrobiales bacterium | reverse complement strand
GCGTGGTACTGCTGGGCGATGCTGCGCATACCGCGCACTTTTCCGTGGGCTCGGGCACCAAGCTGGCGCTGGAAGATGCCATTGTGCTGGCCCGTGAAGTGGCGGGGTCAGACACACTGCCGGACGCATTGAACCGCTACCAGGCGGAGCGGCAAACGGAAGCGTTGCGCCTGCAGAACGCGGCGCGCAATTCCATGGAGTGGTTCGAGAACGTGCGCCGCTACGTGCACCTGGAGCCCGAGCAGTTTGCCTACTCACTGCTCACGCGCAGCCAGCGCGTCAGTCATGAGAACCTGCGTTTGCGCGATCGCACGTATCTGGAAGGTGTAGAGCGCTGGTTTGCCAGCCGCGCGGAACATCGGCAATTCCCGGACACACCGCCCCCGGCCTTCACACCGTATCGACTGCGCGACCTGAAGCTGGCCAATCGCATCGTGGTCTCACCCATGGACATGTACAGTGCCGTGGATGGCACGCCCAACGATTTCCATCTGGTGCACATGGGATCGCTGGCGCTGGGTGGCGCCAGTCTGGTCTTCACGGAGATGGTGTGCGTTTCGCCGGAAGCGCGCATCTCGGTGGGTTGCACCGGACTCTACAACGATGCCCACGTGGAAGCCTGGCAGCGCATTACGCGTTTCGTGCACGATTGGACGCCCGCGCGCATCTGTTTGCAGCTTGGTCATTCCGGCCGCAAAGGCTCGACGCGCAAGATGTGGGAAGGGACGGAAGTGCCGCTGGAACAGGGCAACTGGGAAGTGCAAGCGCCCTCGCCGCTGCCCTGGAGTCCGGACAACCAGGTGCCGCGCGCGATGACAGCGGCCGACCTGGCCAACGTGTGTGACGAGTTCGGGCGCGCCGTCGAGCTGGCCGTGCTCTGTGACTTCGACATGCTCGAGCTGCATTGTGCGCATGGGTACCTGCTCTCCAGCTTCATCACGCCCATCTCCAATACGCGTACCGATCAATACGGCGGCTCACTGGAGAATCGGCTGCGCTATCCGCTGGAAGTGTTCAGCGCCATGCGTGCGCTCTGGCCGCCCGAGCGCCCCATGTCCGTGCGCATCTCGGCCACCGACTGGGTGGCTGGTGGCATCACCGGCGCCGATGCCGTGCACATCGCGCGCGCCTTCATGGCCGCCGGCGCCGACATCATCCACGTCTCCGCCGGACAAACCTCCATCGAGGCGAAGCCCGTCTACGGTCGCATGTTCCAAACGCCGTTCAGTGACTGGATTCGCAACGAAGCACGCGTGCCCACCATTGCCGTGGGCAACATCACCGACATCGATCAGATCAACTCGATCATTGCCGCAGGACGCGCGGATTTGGTTGCCTTGGGCCGTCCGCATCTGTCCGATCCGCACTGGACACTGCGGGCAGCAGCGGCATCCGGTTGGCAGGGGCAGCGTTGGCCGGTGCAGTATCAGGCCGGCAAGCAGCAACTGGAGCGGCTGATGGGACGGACTTAACGTTGATCCGTTTCAGGTTGTTGCGGGCATGAGCCGCACTACCGCCGACCGCGGTTGATCTATGAGCAGGTAGATGAAGCCATCGGGCGCGCTCCGCACGTCGCGAATCCGTCCGTACCCCTGGAGCAGTTTCTCGAGACCGGTGCGGCGCTTGTTCTGATCGAAGCGCAGGCGGACGACCTGTTCGCCTACCATACCACCGACGAATACATCGCCGCGCCACTGTGGAAATTTGTCTCCGTTGTAGATGGCGAGGCCGGCGGTACCTATGGAAGGCACCCAGTAGTACAGCGGCTGCTCCATGCCTTCTTTTTCCTGGATGTCGCTGATCTTCTCGCCGTTGTAGTTGATGCCCCAGGTGATGACGGGCCAACCGTAGTTGCGGCCGGGCTGCATCAGGTTCAGCTCATCGCCGCCGCGCGCGCCGTGTTCGGTTTGGTACAACTCGCCGGTGGTTGGATGCAGCGTGAGTCCCTGCGGACTGCGGTTGCCATAGGTGAATATCTCGGGCAGCACGTTGCTCCGGCCAACGAATGGATTGTCGGTGGGCACGCGACCGTCGTCGTGCAGGCGCAGGGTTTTGCCCGTGTGTTGGGCCAGGTCCTGCGCTCGGTGCATCTCGCCGCGATCACCAATTGTCATGTACAACATGCCGGCGCGATCGAATACCAGGCGCGAGCCGAAGTGTGCGCCGCCCCGTCCCCAGGCTTTCGCTTCCAACAGTTCCTGCACGTTAGTGAGTCGGTTGCCCTCGAGCTGACCGCGTACGAGTGCCGTAGTTGCGCCCTCGGCTCCGGGCTTCGAATACGTGAGGTAGACCCAGCGATTGGTGGCAAAGGACGGATGCAGCGCTACATCGAGCAGACCACCCTGGCCGCGCGCGGAAACGGCCGGCACACCTTCAATGGGCTGCGGTTCGAGCCGGCCGCCGCGGATGATGCGCAGTCGGCCGGGCCGTTCCGTGACCAGCACATCTCCGCCGGGCAGGAACGCCATGCCCCACGGACGCTCCAGTCCCTCGACCACCGTGTCCACGCGGAAAGCATGAAGCTCCGAGCGATGCACGGTCACCCCGTCCGCGCTTTTGACCGGTGTATTCTGCCAGGCCGGGGAAGGGCTGCCGCAGGCAGAACTTCCCGAAGCGAGAAAAAGAGGAACAAAGATCAGAGCGGAACGAAGAATCGAGCGCTGCATGATGAGCTCAGTTGATTTGCAGGGACAAACGGAGAAACGTGGACCGCCCAAACTGCCGCCGGTTGAGCAGCGGCGTCAAGCAAGCTGGGTCCGATCTCTAAAGAGTGTCTATCTACGCGCGCGCAGCGTTTCGAGGGCGAATTTCCACGTGACGCCATCGACGAATACCAGGGGCGTACAGCCCATGACGACCAGATAGTTCTGGGCGCGGCTTCCGTCGGTTTCGGCGGTTCCACGCGCACCGCGGCTCATCAGGGTCGACCTGCGTGTGGCCACAGCAGGGTCGCCGGATGCACTTCGGGTCAGATGCAAGCCGGGCACCTCGGCCAGCACCTCGTACATGTCCATGCCTGCCTTTGCCTCTAGATCGGCGCGACTCACGAACCGGCCAATACCTGTTCTCATTCGATGTTGCAGATCCGTCAAGAACATGGGCTGGATGGCGGGGCGTGTACGGACGATCAAGGGATCGACCGCCAGCGGCTGCACGGCCAGCGCGCGTGCGCGTGGTCTGGTAGCCGAGCATGGTCACGTGCAGGCTGATACATGCCGCCGCGATTGAGCTGGAAGAAGTACCGTCCTGGCTGGTCACCGTCTGGGCCAGCGCAAGGCTCGGGTCGTTGCTGGGAAAGACGATGATGCGTGCGCCATTAATATTGGTGGCCGAATCCTCGGCCAGGATCCTGCCCCGCAGCAGTAAAGTCGGCGCCTGGGTTTGGGTTTGAGCCGGCACCGCACCTGGCAGCGGCAACAACTGGATGCACATGACCAGGAAGGATCGCCGAAAGGCATGTGAAGGGGTCAAATGGTAGCCCCCACGTTCGTGGGTGAGGCAAAGAGCAGTTCCAGCAGCCGGCTTCCGTCTCACTCTATTTGCGCACTGCGATAAGGCAAGCACGGGGGTGAGCGAAGGCAATCGGCCGCCCTCCCGTCCACGGTTGGCCTGCCCGCTGGCGGGTGGCAGGGCAAGCGCGCAATATTCGGGAGGCCAGTCCCGTACACGGAGCCAATCTCCATGAGGAAAACGTTATTGGTCCTTTCGGCAGGTCTGCTGGTCAGTGCCGGCGCTGCCCCGGCACAGACCGCACAGGAACCGCCCAAGCCGCTCGAGATCGGCGCCCTGGCGCCTGACTTCGAGCTGCCCGGCGCCACGCGGTATGGTCTGTTGCAGAATCGGGTCAAGCTGAGTGATTTCAAGGGCAAGACCGTGGTTCTGGCTTTCTTCTTCCGCGCCCGAACGCGTGGCTGAACGATTCAAATGCACGCGTACCGTGATCAGTACGCGCAGACTTTCAACAACGGCCAGAACGTCGTTCTCATTGCCATCAGCACGGACGCGCCCGATGCGCTGGCGTCGTGGGCCAAGGACGATCAGTTCCAGTTCCTGATGGGGAGCGACACCGACCTCAAGGTCGGGAACCTGTATGGCGCGGTTGCGCCCCGGCCCAACCTGACCAATCGCAACCTGTTCGTCGTCGGGCCGGACGGCAAAATCGCGTATCGCGCGGTGCCCTTCCGGGAAGTCGATCCCACGGCATACACGGAGCTCGCGGAGGCGATCAAGAAGACGCTCCCGCCACCCAGTGGCAACGAGTAGCACCGGCGAGGCCGAGCGTAGCGTCGATTCCAGATAAATCCTCGCCGGGGCGAGCATTGGTGGTCCGACCAATGCCGCTCCGGCGCTGATTTTACGGGTGAGATCGGATCATCATTTCGGACTGCCGGCCCTGTACATGGGATCGCGTGCCGGCGCCTCGTAAGGACGGCAACAGCGGAGATCCGCAACTCCGTCGCCGTGTCAGCAGTACCATGGCCTGACCAACTTCGCCACTGAGTCTCGATGATACGATGCACAACGCAATCGAGTTCGACCCGGCAATAGGCGCGGCGGTTCGCAGCGGTGCGGACTATGCTCGCGAGTTGGGGCACACTTCCCTGGGCACCGAGCATCTGCTGTTGGGCTTTCTGCGCACAAACCGCGATCTGTTTTTGCATTCCACAAACAGCGAAATCAGTGAGCTCATTCTGGCCAAGCTTCGGCATGCGCCGCCCATCGACCCGGGCCACGAGCTTCCCGTGACACCAGCAGTGGTGAGAGCTCTGTCTCTTCCCGTGCCGAACGTTCAGGTGACTGCTCGTCCAGTAGTCACGATGGAAGACGTTGTGCTCGCGATGATCGATGATACTAGCAGCCTGGCGGGCACCGTCCTGCGCTCACTGGGGATCATTTCGAGGGAAGATTTCATTGCGTATCCCGATCGTAAGTGACCTGCATGTCCTTTGAGTTCTCCCTCGCGGTATCACGCCGGGTGTTTCTGGCAGGCATGGCGGCCAGCGTTCCGGGTTCAGGTTGGGCGCGCGGCCTGCTGCACCAGCAGCGGGCCCGCCCGCTTCCTTCACCGGCACAGCTCGAGTGGCAGCGAGACGAGCGGGCGTTGTTCCTTCACTTTGGGGTCAACACCTTCACGGATCGCGAGTGGGGTGATGGCGCCGAAGACCCGCGCATTTTTGCACCCCCGCGACTCGATACACGACAGTGGGCGCGTGTGGCCCGCAGCACGGGTTTCCGCGCACTGATTCTCACGGCCAAACATCACGACGGGTTTTGCCTGTGGCCCACGCGCACGACCACGCATTCCGTGGCAGCCAGCCCGTGGCGT
>JBOHRF010000370.1:0-5336 GCA_050732575.1 Longimicrobiales bacterium | reverse complement strand
GTACTGGTGAGGGGATCGAGTCCTATCGAACGATAACCGGCACGAACGTTCAGGATGCAATCGGGGAGTCGATAGGCCGAACTTTCAGACGTGGCCATTGGTTCGGAGGTGGGACATCGGATGGCGAGCGTATTACCGTCGGGACGAGCTCATCTTCTAAGGTTTGGAGCAACAAAAGGGGTCAGGTACCTGAACTGGTCGGATGGTGCGATGCGATTGCTCAAAAGCTGAACTCCGACCGCCCGGTTCGAACTGGACGGGGGATCGACCACTTACCTGTCGGTAGGGAAGTGACTGCGCTTCCACCGAACATAGTTCGTGCGGATTGGGCCTCAGGTCTCTATTTGAGTCCGGTCGACCTCGTATGGGTAGCGGCTGACGGCAACAGGCAGGTGAGCATCCTCGATTGTGACCTCAGCATTGAAAGCCAGGCGGACGATGCTCTCACCTTCCGAATAGAAAATGAGCTCGTGCTGTGGCGCGGCACGTTCTCGTATCGAACACAGAGTCTCGTGCACGCTCATTCAGAGAACACGACGGACGTCTTTGTTGGGCCGACGCATGCTTTCAGCCTTGAACGTCTCCTGAACGAGCGCCTGCCAGTCTTTTACACTGTTGACTGCGGAGTCCTGCAAGGATTCAGCTTTTTCGACCCGCCCGAAGGCGCATTGTTTGACAGGAACAGAATCGAGATTTGGGATTGGAACCAGCTCAATGCCGATGTGTGTAGGGAATACGGGCCAGGCAACGGACGCTCTATTCATGATTGTGTTGAGACCTTCTTGATGGAGTCTGCAGCCCACCATGTCATCTACGATCACGGGACGGGAGAAATCGCAGATTACTTGACCCTCGACACTGAAGACGATCGTGTCCGGGCTACGCTGTACCATTGCAAGCGTTCACAAGAGAGAGCGGCCGGCTCGCGTCTCAGGGACGTCTCTGAAGTGTCGTCGCAAGCGGCAAAGAGCGTGAACTGGAACAGCCGCCGCGCACTTCTGGCTGCGATTGAACGCCGGATGCTACGTGCTCGTGGTAACTCGAGATTCCTCCGAGGCGAACTTGAACAGGTGCGCGGAATGCTTATGGGGGATCTCCGGCTTTCCACACGAGTCGTTATCGTGCAACCCGGGCTCAGCCAAACTGCGCTCACAGACCAAGCGGCCGCCATTCTAGGGGCGGCAGATAGTTTACTCTTCGGCCAGGGATTCCAACGACTAGCAATTATCGGGTCCGCCTAGAGTCGATGTTTCGCCGGAACAAGGAATTTGAGCTCACATTTCGGCCGCAACGAAACGAGCTGTAGTCAGTGACGGCCCGACAGCCGTGGATGGTCGCAGTATGATTACCGGCTTCAGGCCGTTCCTGGCAACGCGCGGCATCATGCGAGACCGTGAATCACCCCAACGCTACGGGAATGATGATTCACCCAACGATCCATGACGAGCTGAACGAAATCCGCGAGCGGCTGACCGCCGACGGAACACTCTTGCCGCCACAGAAACTTCAGGGCTACTGCGACACCTTCCGCCGCGCGTTTGGACCTGAAGTGCCGCGTGCTCTCAATGGCGTGGACCTGCTGAACAAGTGTCACCGGGCGCTGAAAGTGTACCAGGAATAACGCCCGCATAGTGTACCACCCAGGTAGGAGAGCTAGTGATAGGTTCCGGGCTTTTTACCCGGAGCGCGACACTTGGCCCGATACCTGGATATGCAGAAGAGAAAACGACTTAATGCCCTGCTGACGCTGGGGTGGCCGGAGCGGCGCATTGCGCGCGAACTCGGTATCCACCGCAAGACCGTCCGTCGCTACGCCGCCCTATGGCGTTCAAAGTGTACCAAAACGCCCGCCGACCCTGAGGCCCACCTGCTCGCTTCGACAACCGGTCAAGCCGTGCGTCGACCGTTCGCCGCGGCACCGTACCGGGAAGAGATCCTGCTGGCCATCGAGCGTGGCGACACGGCGCAGGTGATGTACCAGTGGCTGGTGGAAGCCTACGGGTACACGGGCAGCTACGACTCGGTGAAGCGGTACGTGCGGCATCTGAATGCGGCGCTGCCGAAACGTGCGGTGGGCGTCATGCACCATGCGCCGGGCGAAGAAGCACAGGTCGATTACTTTCAGGGCGCGCCCACGCTTCATCCGACGCTGGGGGTGTACAGGCGGCCCTGGGTCTTCCGCATGACGCTGTGTCACTCGCGGCACGGCTATGAGGAAGCCGTGTGGGCCCTCGATCTGCCGACGTTCCTGCGCCTGCACGAGCGGGCTTTTCGCAACCTGGGTGGCGTACCGCAGGTGATTCGTCACGACAACATGACCGCCGGTGTTTCGCGTGCCTGCCAGTACGATCCGGACAGCAACGCTCGTTATCTCGCCTTTGCAAATCACTGGAGCTTCGTGCCGCTTCCCACCCGGCCGTACCATCCGCAAGAGAATGGCAAGCAGGAGCGCTCAGGCGGATACGTGAAGCACAACGCCTATCGGAAAGGACAGCGCTTCGAATCTCTGGACGAGCACAATGCACACTTGCGGCGCTGGAACGAACGCTGGGCGCGCACCCGCGTGCACGGTACGACGCGGCGGCAAGTCTACGCGCACTACCTGGAGGGTGATCTTCCCGCGCTGCGGCCCTGTGCACCCGAAGATTTCCGGCTCTTCGAGTGCGGCACGCGGCAGGTGCACATTGATGCGCATATCGAAGTCGCGGGCGCGTTCTATCCGGTGCCGCTTCAGCTGATCGGATATGCTGTGCACGTGCGCTGGGACGAGCACCTGGTGCGGGTGTTTCACAACGATCGTGAAGTGGCTCTTCACACTCGTGTGCTGCCGGGCCACTGGGCACTCCGGCCCGGACGCGCAGCACAGGAGCTCACGTCCACTCAGTGCGCACACCTGGACCACCTCAAGCGGCGCTGCAGCGACATAGGCCCCGAACTGCGCGCGTGGGCGGAGGCGGCACACGCCACCCGAGGCATCCGTGCCTTCAAGCTGCTGCAGGGCGTCCTGGCACTCGCGAAGAAGCACACACGCGCCGAGATCCTGCAGGCCGCATGCAGCGCGCTCGAGAGCCGCCAGTTCCGCTACGACGCTTTCAAGAAGCTCGCTACAACGCCGATACCGCCAGAACCAGAACGCGAACTGATCACGGAGCACGCCGTGATTCGTCCGATGACTCAGTACACGCTGGCCGACCTGCTTGCGGTCGCGTGTCTGCCCGAGTCTCCGCTGAGTGCGGAGACCGCTCTCTCACTCCAAGGAGAAGTCTCATGAATGCACAGCTGGAAGCAAAGATGAAGCAGATCCGGTTATCGGGTATGGTGCAGTCGCTGCCCGCGCGAGTCGCCCAGGCACAGGGCGGCCAGCTCACACATCTCGAATTCCTCGAGATCCTGGTCGCCGATGAACTCGCCGTGCGTGGCGACCGCCTCTTTCTACGACGCCTCAAGCAGGCCGGCATCACCGAAGTGAAGGACTTCAGTGATTTCAACTGGAGCTTCAATCCCAAACTGCCACGCACGCGTCTGTGCGAACTGGCTACCGCGCGCTTCCTCCGCGAGCATGCCAATGTGCTGCTCGTGGGTCCTCCCGGCGTCGGCAAGAGTCACAGTGTCACCGCCATCGCAATCGGCGCGATTCGCGCCGGCCACCGCGTCCTGATCAAGAACATCTTCGCGCTCGCTGACGAACTCCTGGATGCTGACGCCACTCACACACGCCGCACTCTCGTCGATCAGCTCAGCACCGTCGACCTCTTCGTGCTCGAGGACTTCGGCATGAAGACCCTGCGTGCTTCGGTCGCGGAAGACCTGCTCGACATCATCATGCGCCGTCATGGCCGCCTCTCTACCATCATCACGACCAATCGGCCAACCGAAGACTGGGCCAAATTCCTCAATGACGTGCCCGCGGCCACTGCGATCCTCGATCGCTTCCTCGAACACATCGAGATTATCATGATGGAAGGCCGCAGCTACCGGCTGGCTAACCACCGATCCCCTGCGATCACGCCAGACCACGCCGCTGGAACCACCGCCGAGGCCTCTCTGCAGTCGGACGCTCCCGCCTCCCAGCCGGCACCCACACCCACTCCGTCGAAATCAGGACGCCGAACTGCTCGCACAGCTGCGGATTTGACCGCCTGACATCCCGCCCCTACAATCACGGCCCCCTGCCGGGTGGTACACTCTCAAGCGCCCGCGCCTGGTACACTTTGCCCGCCCGGTGACAGAACAAGATGCACGCGCACGGCAGCCGCGACTCGTTGGTCTACTGGCTGGAATTCAAAGACGACGAGGAGTTCCCGGCCGTGTTCGGCAGCATTGCAGGCGGCAATGCACTCAAATTCGGCGTATACAAACGCAGCGAGACCGGCACGTGGGTGGCCGGCCAAATGAATAGTCCGCGCGAGGTAACCGTTGCGGAGGCCGTTGAGATCGCGCAGCAACATCGCGACCAGTTCCTCCACGCCGCCGAAGCCATCGCGAAGATTCCGCCCGAGGCCGGCGATGAAAGCTCACCTGGCGCTGCAAGCAGAACTCGAACGCGTAGCGCCGGACGTTCAGAATACTGTCTGGGGCCACAAGTACTTGGCTCTGCTATTTCCACACACAATTGACGAGTTTCACGCTACGTCCTGGCAACGCTATCAACTCGTCCGGCTCCTTCAATTGCCGCCACAGCGGGATGGCGAGTTCGTAGAAGGCAGATACGTTTGCGCCGGGCACTACGCCGCTCTCGCTCGGGAGCTCGATTTGCCTCTGCACACGCTCGCAGTGTTGCTGAAAGAACGAAACGGCGCTCCACGCCATTATTGGCGAATCGGGACCACTGACAACGAAAAGGAGCGGCGCAGGTACTGGCCGGTGATGGCTGCGAGCGGAGCCATGGCGGTCGGCTGGCCGGCCGTCGGTGATCTGAGCAAATACGTCGGTGAACCGAGAGCCAGGGACGCGATATCCAGGCTCCTGGGGAAGCACTACAACCAGGAGGATGTTGAGGCGCGTCACACCCGCGTCGCGGGACGGGTGATGGGGCAACTCGCACGGTTCCTCAACAAGGTTGTGGAGGGGCATCGTGTTCTGGCCTCGGATGGTCAGACCGTGCTCGGGGTGGGCGAAGTCATAGGTCCGTACCGTTTTGTTGAAAGCCATGACTTCCCGCACCAGAGGCTCGTGAACTGGCGTTCGATGAAGGAATGGAAGTCCGTGGTTGCGGAGGGCCTGCTCACCAGCCTTGCGACCGTCAAGGACCTCAAAAACCAGGTCGAAACCGAGCGCCGGATTCTCGAAGATGCGGCTGACACCGTCATCGTGATACCGCCGACGCCGCCGCCAGA
>JBOHRF010000369.1:0-5364 GCA_050732575.1 Longimicrobiales bacterium | reverse complement strand
GCCACTCGGTTTGGACACGTGGAACTCATGAACGGCGGCTCCCGTTGGTGAGATCGTTTGGTTCGTCTCCTCCACGGTTTGTCCGTCCTCGAACAGCCAGCGGGCGCCCAGCGTGGCGTTCTCGGCCGTGCCCTCCGTTTCGATCGACACGTAGATCGTGTCGGTCGTGGCGAACTCGTCATCCTCATCCGCTTCCATGACGCGTTTGTCCGGTCCCAGCGCGTTGCCTACGTCGACATCTCTGACCCGCACAGTCACTCCCGGAGCAGGCATGGTCGCAGGCGGCGTGGCATCAATGGTATCATCGCGGCCGGTCTCGCGGCGGTCACACGCAACTACTGCCAGAGCGATGAGTGCTGCCGCCAACCACCTCAGGTTGCGATTGCGTGCGTTCACCGGAAACCTCCGCGTTCGTTTTTTTCCGGAATGTTCAGGCGCTGACCCGGGAAGATGGTGTCCGGATCCTGGATCGTGTCACGATTGGCTTCAAAGATGCGCCGCCAATCGTTGGGATTGCCGTACTCACGCTTGGCAATGGCCGAAAGCGTGTCACCTTCCTGCACGGTATAGCTGTGCGCGGCGCGCGGCTGCTGCCGGGGCGCAGACGTAGATGAACCACTCTGCACATCCGAAAAGTCGGCCTTCTTTTTGTCTTTATTGTCGAAAATCCCCATATCCACCTCCTGGTGCGGTATCGTGATGCAGAACGGAGGGGGCAGAATACGTGCCCCTCGAAATCGAGAGTGGCGCAGGTTGTACGCGTACTACCAAAGGACGACATCGACCAAGCGCGGCCAACGATCTCCGTAATTCTACGCACTTGCCGGCTGATGGACGGCCCGGTAGATCGGGAACGCGGCAGGGTTGTTCCCTCGTGCGTTCCACGCGAAAGCGCCGGTATGAGCGCCACTGTGGTCGGCCAGCAACTAGACAGTGCGGCAGCCCGAGACTCGATGTCCGGTGCGCGGCTGGCGCTCGGTATACTGCTTACCACGGCCAGCTACTACCTGGGCGCCTGCATCAGCATCGCGTTGCGGGCGCCTCCGGCCGGCATCTCAACCATCTGGCCACCCAACGCGATTCTGCTTGCCGCCCTCCTGCTTTCACCGCCGCGGACTTGGGGGTGGTACCTGCTCACTGTTCTGCCCGCGCACGTGCACGTAGTGGCCACGTTCCAATCCAACGTTCCGCTATTCATCAACGTTGTGCAGTACTCGGGCAATATGCTGCAGGTCCTCATCGCTGCCGCGGCGCTGCGCAGGCTGAAACTCGCGCCTCCGCGCTTCGATGATGTACGCAACACAGGCTGGTATATCCTGATTGCCGCGGTGGCCGCGCCGGCCATCGCAACCACACTGACTGTCTCCGTCTTCTTCATGGCTGACTGGGTGCCCGCCTACTGGCTGGCCTGGCACCGACGCGTGCTGACCAATTCAGTACCTGCGCTGGCCTTGACCCCGTTGATTGTGTTTGCGGTGACCGAAGGATCCGCGGCCTGGCGGCGCATGTCGTCGCGCGCCTGGACCGAGCTGGGCGTTTTGATCATCCTCTTGCTCACCGTGTGCAGCGTGGCGTTTGGAGGGCAGAGCGGCAGCACCCAGGTTTTACCGCTGCTGTTGTACGCGATCCTGCCTCTGTTCCTTTGGTCCGCAGTCCGTTTCGGTTTTGCCGCTCTGTCTCTCTGCATCCTGCTCGTGACCAGCCTGTCACTCCTGTACTCGTACGTTGGCCGCGGACCGTTCGTGACCCTGGCGCGCGCCGAGAACGTGCTCGCGCTGCAAGTATTCCTCATCGCCATTTCAGTGCCCGTCATGTTGCTGGCGGCCATGATCAGGGAGCGACAGCGCACCGAAGATGCGCTGCGCGTCAGCCAACAGCGCCACCGCATGGCCACCGCCGCCGGTTCGGTGGGTGTCTGGGACTGGGACCTGAGGAGCGGGCGGGTTTACACAGATACCGTGATCAAGTCCTTGCTGGGACTGGAAGACAATGAGATCACGGACACCTTCAATGGCTGGGCCGCGCGCGTGCATCCTGAGGATGCGGATCAGGCGCGGGACCTGGCCCAGGAACACATCGAGGGCAAAACTCCAACCTTCGAGTCTGAGCATCGTGTATTCCACAAGGATGGCAGCATCCGCTGGTTCCTGGCGCGCGGTGTAGTGGTCGAGCGTGTGGCGGGCACGGCCACGCGTATGATCGGCACCACCACGGATATCACGGAGCGAAAACGTACCGAAGAAGCGCTACGCACCAGCAGCCTGCAGGTGCGTGAGCTGGCCGGCCGTTTGATCACGGCACAGGAGGAGGAGCGCCGGCGCATAGCGCGCGACCTGCATGACGACTTGAACCAGAAGGTGGCCGCGCTTTCCATTGGTATCAGCAACGTTAGACGACAGATCCCGAACCCGGCCGGGGAGGTTGGCAAACACCTCAAGCAGCTGCACGCGATTACCAGCGAGCTGGCCAACGACATTCGCGAATTGTCTCACGAAATCCATCCGGCCACACTCGAACACGCTGGCCTGGTACCAGCACTGACCTCCTTTGCCGCGGAAATTCACCGGCTCGAGGAAGTCACCGTCGAGCTGTCGCTGCCTGACACTCAGGACGACATCCCGCACGACGTGGCCATCTGCGTCTATCGTGTAGCACAGGAGTCCATACGCAACGTAGTTCGTCATTCCGGCGCCAAGCGGGCGCAGATCGTTCTCTCGGTCAGCGCTGGCGCCATCACCTTGCTGGTCAACGACGAAGGGCGCGGCTTCGATGTGACGCGCATGCACCAAAAGCGGGGACTGGGCCTGATCAGCATCGAGGAACGCGTGCGGTTGTTGAACGGGCGGCTGGACGTCAGCTCAATACCCGGACATGGTACGGCCGTGCGCGTGGAGATTCCAACCTGATTTGGCGGTTCTTCGGACTCGATTCGATTTCTCCAACGCCTATGTTCGAACCCGGGGTGCGCCTGGCGCTGCACTGAGCAGATCCTTCAGCGCCGTTCTGGCCTCACCGTGAACACACCACCACCGGTCCGGCCGTTCACGGCGGGGTTGTACATCTCCTCGGCGTGTGCGGGTGGCATGATGAACGTGCCCGCGTTGGTGGCACGCACCAGGTAGCTGGCCGTCCAGACTCCCTTCCACAACGTAGTCGCGAAGTGCACCACGCGATCGTCACGCAATTCCTTGTGATCGAACGGGCTCCATTGGCCCCAGTACCACCGCCCGAAGCTCCAGCCCGGCTCATTGAGCTCGGGATCCGCATCCTGCTGTTGCACGATGGGCTCGAACGCGCCCAGCGGCGCCTCGGTCCGCAACGTCGGATCCACGGCTTCAAAGCCTGCAGGCATGGGATCGTCAACGACCACGAAATGTCGCTGTTCGGGCACGGTGACGCGCAAGCGAACGCGCACCAGCTCACCCGCGGCCACGCTGGTAACCGCGGCGCGCGTGTCCACGCGCTCGTACCAGCGTTCCACCTGGATGCCGTTGTCGACCGGCTTGACCGGCCGCGTGCGCGGTACTTCACGAAGCGTCAGGTAGTAGTAGACCGGCACGGCAGCATTCCGTGTGCTCAGGCTCAACCGTACGGACTGGTCACGTACCAATCCCGTAAGAGAAATGCTCGTGTCGCGCGGTTCACCGGATTGCAGGGTGCGTGTGATGAGCAAACCATTGTTACCACGAAGCTGAATGCTGGCCGGCCCCTGCACCGTTCTGCGCTGCTGCTCGTAGGGCAACAGTGCGAGCACGACCGCAGCGTAGTCCTGGGTGTTCCACACATAGCGCGCCAGCGAACGGCCCTGCTGTATCAGCGTTTCCACGAGCGGGTTGATGCCTGCGTGTGCGGGCTCGATGGCCATGGTAGCACTGAGCAAGCGCGCGCTGGGCCGCGTGTTGGAGCGCAAGTAGTGGTTGGAGCCGGGCGGCAGTGTGAGCGTGCGTCCCTCAGTAAGCACGCCTGCCCAGGCCTGAGCGAGCAGGCTGCGCGCCGGTGTCAGCGCGCCGCGACGAGCCAGTACCTGAGCCAGCAACACGCGGTCCTCCCAGTGCAGGTCCGCGATCTGCCTGAGCAGTGCCTCCTCGGCGGGCGCATCCGCATGGCCGAGCCGGCTCAAGACATCAAGCGCAGCCAGGCGCTCACTCGCCTCCAGCTGGCGGTCTTGGTAGCCGTAGTTGACGGCAAAACGGTGCCGCTCGCGGCTACGCAGCTGGTGCGTGAGGTACGTGCGAATGCGTACGAATACCGCGCTGTCGACTGCGAAGCCGGCCGCACGCGCTTCCAGCAGAACGCGCGCAGCGTGTGCGGTCACGCCCGGTGTGCTCCACGAATAAGGTCCCCAATATCCGATGGCGCCGTCGGCCTGCTGGCGCCAGGACAGAGTGCGGATGGCCGTGCGGATCTCGTCCTCCGCGCTCCGGCCCAGACCGGCCGTCATGCCCAACTCTTTCTGCGCGCGGTACAGTGCAATGATCGGCATGGCCACGCTCGAGACCTGCTCGGTACAGGCGTAAGGATACACGCGCATTGTGTTGTGCATGCCGCTGATGATGCTGAACACCGAGCTGCCGAAATTAATTTCCAGGCGAGAACGCGCAGGATCGATATCTGCGTCCACGCGGAATTCTGCATGTGCGGTGTCGCGCAGCGCACCGGCTATGGTTTGCGCCAGCGGGTGGTAACTCGGCCGCACCGGTACGGTCAGAGTCACGGCATCGGCATCGCTCCGGCCGCGCACGGCGAACTGGAAGTTGGCTGCGTCGCCTGGCTGTGTCCTGAACTCGAAGCGCACTTCTCGCCCGGCCGCACCGCGCAACGTATCGGCTTTTGTATCTGCACCGATCAGATCGGCTCCCCGCGCAACGGCTTGCACATCGACGTGTTGCGTGCCCGCCGTGCGTTGATTGACCACCACACCCGCATCGAAACGATCACCGTCGCGCAGGAAGCGCGGCAGCGATGGTCGCGCCAGCAGTGGCCTGCTGACCAGCAGTGACGATGTGCCCGAGCCGTAACGGTCGCCCGCCGTCACTGCCACAGCCATGATGCGGAACGTGGTCAGGTTGTCCGGCAGTTTTGCCGAAGCAACCGCGTTACCGTCTTCATCCGTGATGACCGAACCGATGAAGAACGCAGTGCTCTGGAATTGTGAGCGCAACACCGCGGCCAGCTGATCTGCTGCCATGATGCGCTCTGCCTGGAACGCCGGCCCTACCGCAGAGGCAGCTCGTGCCAATCCGCCAACTACCACTTCGTTCATGGCCAGCGCATCGGTCTCCCATTCAGGCCTTGGAATAGGGACACTCGCGGTGTCAGGTCCTCGCCAGCCGTCCGGCACCTGCGCTGCCACCGCCACCAGGT
>JBOHRF010000368.1:0-5364 GCA_050732575.1 Longimicrobiales bacterium | reverse complement strand
GCGCCCTGGTACACTTTCAAGTTGCCGAGCATGTGGACAATGACGAAGCCCCAGAGGATGAGGCCGCTGGCCGCCATCAAGAGTTTCTTGCCGACGGTCGTGGTGATCAGAATTGGCGAGCGAACCATGGGCGTCAGCCCGGCTTAACCGAGCAGCGCCATGGTTTCGCGCACGGCGTCTCCGGATTTGTTGAGAGCAGCCTGCTCCGCTGCCGTCAGTTCGACTTCTATGATTTGCTCCAGGCCTTTGCTGCCCAGCTTACAGGGAACGCCCAGGAACAGACCCTTCATGCCGTATTCACCCTGCAACCAGGCCGAGCAGGGTAGCACGCGCTTCTTGTTCTTCACGATTGCCTCCGCCATCTGCACGGCGGCCGCGGCCGGCGCGTAGTACGCGCTGCCGGTCTTGAGCAGACTCACGATTTCGGCGCCGCCGTTGCGCGCCCGATCCACCAGCGTGTCAATGCGCTGCTGCTTCATCAGCTGGCGCAGCGGGATCCCACTGATGGTTGTATACGATGCCAGCGGAACCATGGTATCGCCGTGGCCTCCCAATACCAACGCCTGGATGTCCTCCACACTTACATCCAGTTCTTCCGCTACGAAGGAGCGGTAACGCGCGGTATCCAGCACGCCCGCCATGCCGATCACGCGCTCGCGCGGGAAGCCGGTGGTCTTCATACATACGTACGCCATGGTATCCAGCGGGTTCGACACCATGATCACGATGGCGCTCGGAGAACTCGACCGAATCTGCTCGGACACCTGCTGCACGATATTCGCATTGGTCTTGAGCAGATCCTCACGACTCATCCCGGGCTTGCGCGCCATGCCCGCGGTCACGATGACCAGGTCGGATCCCGACGTGCCGGCGTAGTCATTCGTGCCCAGGATGCGCGTGTCAAATCCCTCGATGGGCGCTGACTCCCATTGATCCAATCCTTTGCCCTGCGGCACGCCTTCCACGATGTCAATGATTACGACTTGGCGCGCCAACTCCTTGCGTGCCACGCCCTGCGCTGCCGTCGCACCAACGTTGCCGCCACCCACCACTGTGATTTTGTCGACCATGAATGACTCGAGCGCCTCGGTGGTTCGTCTTCAGAGCGCGGCCAAAGTACCGGAGGGTAGATGGAGTGTCAAACGCGCGTCGTGGGCTGCGCAGGTACCGCCAGGCGTTCAGCCACCAACCTGTGAAAGGGCGAGCAGGCCGCCCGAGCCGGAGGCGCTACCCTGCACCAGATTGTGGCGTTCAGGTTTGATGGCCAGCGTTTGTCGAACCAGCGGTTCGATGGGCTGCGCACGACGCAGCGCATCGCGCAAGTTTGTCTGCAGCTGCCCGAACAGGCAGGGCCTGAGCTGCCCATCCGCAGTGAGTCGCATTCGATTGCAACGATCGCAGTAATTGTGACTCATCGGTGTGATCACGCCTACCGTGCCCGCCGCACCAGCGTACGTGAAATACGTGGCAGGTCCATTGCCAGGCGGCCCCTCCACCGGCACCAGATCGGCCACTCCCTGCAGACGCTCCAGCATCTCGAAGGCGGAAACGAACTCGTGCGCTGACACGTCCAGATTCTCCCCAACCGGCATGACTTCAATGAAACGAACGTGCCACGGACGCTGCAGCGTGAGACGGGCAAAGTCCTCGAGCTCATCGTGGTTGCGGTCGCGCATGATCACTGCGTTGACCTTGATCGGTGAAAACCCGACACGTTCCGCGGCCGCCAGTCCAGCCATGATGCGGGCGTAGGAGCCTGCCCTGCGGGCAATCGCATCCACGCGCTCGGGCCGCAGCGAGTCGAGCGAGATGTTCACCCGATTCACGCCAGCCGTCCGCAGCGCATCGGCCTGCTCGTCCAGCAGCACCGCGTTGGTCGAGAGCGCAATGTCCTCTATGCCAGGGATCGCGCGCAGCATGCCCACCAGACGCGCCAGATCACGCCGCACCAGCGGCTCGCCGCCCGTGAGCCTGATACGCCGTAGTCCCATGACCGCCAGCACACGAACGATTTCGGCGATCTCCTCATACGTGAGGATTTCATCGCGCTGCAGCCAGGGCAGCCCCGCCTCAGGCATACAATAGACACAACGCAAGTTGCACTTGTCAGTGACCGAGATGCGCAAATATTCGATGCGGCGGCCAAAACCGTCGCGCATGGCGCCGCCGTCAGCCGAATGCTGCTCTAGCCCGCGGCGCAGCTCCGCCGACTGGACGAGCGAATCACTCATGGCGCGCACCTGCCTGCGGACTCACACCTTTCAGCCACTCTCCCTCTCCCTCCACATATCTCTCGTGCTTCCAGACCGGCAAACGTTTCTTGATCTCCTCAATGATATAGCGCGCCGCAGTAAACGCTTGCGCGCGATGCGGAGTGGAAACGGCAACGGCCACACTGGCCTCACCTACGTCGAGGTCGCCAATTCGATGGACCGCCGCAATTGCGCACGGGCCCGTCATTTCTTCTGCCTCGGTAACGATCTGGACCAGCAGCGGCTCCGCCATTTCGCGATACGCCTCATACCGAATGCCCAGCACCACGCGGCCTTCGTTTAGATCTCGAACGGTGCCCACGAACAACACAGCCGCTCCGTGGCCGTTTTCCCGGATCGATTCGAGCAATCCGGCAACGTCGAGCGGGCAGTCCGTAATCCAGGCCCGCATTTCAACCGCCCGCCACAGGCGGAATCAGTGCGATCTCATCGCCATCGCTCAACAGGGCACTCAACGGGGCATATACCTGGTTGACGGCGATGGCCGGCACAGCCGGCAAACGTGCCATGCCCGGCTCGGCGCGCACTCGGTGCATCAAGTCGGCGGCCGTGGCCCGGGCAGGCAGGTCGAACTCGAGTTGGTCCAGACCGGCCCATTCCCGGTACTGCGCAAACAGAAGAAGACGGACCTTCATAGATCGAAGCTAGGCGTGAAGGCGGGGAGACATCAAGCGTGCCTAACAAAAACGGCGCCAGAAGGCGCCGTTCCGGACAAATCCCCGGTCAACGGATAAGCGTGTCGGGCGGTTCCCTGCCCTGCATGATGCCGCGGATCCGTTCGTTGAATGCCATCCACTGCAGAATGAAGACAGCCCGTTGCCGCGGTGTGAGTTGGTTGGCCAATTCCGCCTGGTCGCGGTTCCAGAGCTCCTGCTCGCGCACCCGCAACTGGGCAAACTGCTGGAGCAACTGATCAATGTTGGCTTCCGATGTCGTGGAGTCACGCGTGGCCATGACCAGGCGTCGCCGCAGCTGAACCGTTTGTTGCGCAAGCTCACGCCGCTGGCGACCACTTTGCCTCAAATACTGTTCGAGTCGACCGCGGCCGGACGCGTTCAACCGCATGTCCGTGCTCACCTTGGTCATGAAACGGTCGAAAACCTGGGCCTCAAGCTCCCGCCTGGGTCCTATGCCTCGACCTTGCAATCCTCGCTGTCCCGCCACGCCAGCGGGCAGGATCAATGCCCCGAGCAACAGCCAGCGTATCATCTTCACTTGCCGAGCTCCACTAGCAGTCTCTCCAGCTCTTCAACCGAAAGGTCTCTCAGCGACGAGGCTCCCGATGTGAACGCATCGTCGACTGTGAACCAGCCGGCACCCGAAATGTCGGCTGACGCAACCGACTCGGGATTGTCCCGAACAGGAGCAGAGATGCGCGGTAACAGCACACTCGCCCCAACCAGGGCCACGGCCACGCTGGCCGCGGCAGCAATTGGCCAACGAGTTCGTACCGGCACGCGACCGCGCACGGCATGGCCAATGCGCGTTTCCAGACCAGCTGGCACGGCCAGCCGGCTTTCCGCAACAGCGGTCACGACCTCGAACTCTTCGCGGCACTCAGCGCAGCTTTGCAGATGCCCACGCAACGCGGCCGCCTCGAGTGCACCGAGCCGATTCGCCAGCAAGTCAGGCAACAGGTCCTGAATCTGCTCGCAGTCCAACCGCTTCATTTCATCCACTCCCTCAAGCGCTTGACGCCCAAGTGGTAGTTTACGCGCGCTGCACCTTCTGAGCAGTCCAGCGCGGCCGCCACTTCCTCATAACTCGATCCTTGCTGCAACCGCAGCACCACTGCCATCCGCTGTTTCTCCGGGAGCTTGGGCAGCAACTCCTCGATGCGTTGCGCTTCCTGAGACACGGCAAGCCGTTGCGCCTCGTCTGGCACATCAGCCGGTACCTCGCTGGCCACTTCCAGCGTCGTTTCTCGCCGGCGAAATCGCCGACGCGCCACTGACCGCGCTGAATTGACGGCGATGCGCAGCAGCCAGGTCCGGAAGCTCGATTCACCGCGAAATCGGTGTAGCGCACCCAATGCGTTCACAAACGCATCCTGAGCGGCATCGTTCGCGAGATCGCGATCACCCAAAACACGCGCCGCCGTCTCATACACGTCGCGCACGTAGCGCCCAATCAAACGCTCCGTGGCTTCGCGGTCGCCGCTTCGGGCCCGCGTGAGCAGCGACGCATCGTCTTCCGTCGTAGCGAGTTCCGCGGCCTGCCGGGCGATTTCCCTCACTCTAGTAATGGACGCCGGGCTGGAGGTTCATGTTAAGACGGACGTTGCCCATCGGCCCCCGGACTTCGGAGCCGATAGGCGTTTGCGTCTTGGAGGGAGGCTGAGACCGTGACTACTCGACGCTGGAAAGGGCGGGCACGTGCGTACCCTCCGAAACCTGTACGCGCAGATCTTTCGAAGGCTTGAAAATCGGCACAGCGCGCGCCGGCACTTCCACCGGATCGCCTGTGCGCGGATTCCTCGCCATACGCGAGCGTCGTTTGCGTACTTTGAACGTCCCGAAGCCGCGAATCTCGATGTGCGTATGATCCGCCATCGCATTCTTAATGGCATTCAGCAGGCCGTCGACCACGAGTGCACAATCCTTTTTCGTGATCCCGGGGCCGATCGCCGCGGCCACCTGCTCCACGAGGTCGGCTTTGGTCATACTACCTCCCTGCCTGAGGAAAGTGTGTGTATTCCGGAACGGCCGGCACGCTCCGGTCCTGTGTACAGGCTCGTCTACCAGGGCATCACGAACTTCACTCGCGGTGAGTTCGCGCCTTCCAACGGCTTGACCATGCGCCCAATGGCGCCGGTTACGCCTCGACCCAGCAGTACGTCCAGCAGTGTTACGTCATCTCTCGGCGGGTGCACCAGATTCGGCTCTTCACCCAGTCCGGCCATGCGGCCTGCGGCCGCTACAGCGTCGTTGAAATTGCCCAGCCGGTCGATCAGGCCTTGCTGCAGCGCCTGACGCCCCGACAGGACCCGCCCATCCGTTACCCGGGCAAGTTGTTCAGCAGGGAGTCTGCGTTCCGTTTCGACCACTTCCACGAACTGGCGGTAAACATCACTCACCAGCTCGTTCAGGAC
>JBOHRF010000367.1:0-5398 GCA_050732575.1 Longimicrobiales bacterium | reverse complement strand
GGCCTTTCGGTTGCCACGTTGCGTTACATTGCGGTAGGCATTTCCGGCGTGCTCGCTTCTCTGGGCGGCGTATACCTGGCGCTGGACCAACATCAATTCACGGATAACATGACGGCCGGTCGCGGCTTCATTGCCCTGGCGGCCGTGATTTTTGGACGGTGGGAGCCGGTGCGCGCGGCCATTGCCTGCCTGCTTTTTGCCGCACTGGAAACTCTGCAAATCCAGTTACAGGGCACGGCCGTATTGCCCACGCAGTTCATTCAGATGATTCCGTACGTGATCACGCTGATTGCGCTGGCCGGTCTGGTTGGACGTGCACAACCGCCGGCCGCGCTGGGACGGCCGTACGAGGGATGAGCGAAGCCGCGCGTTATCTGCGCACGCATATCACGATTTCGCCGCGCGTGTTCATGGTGCTGGGTTCAGGCCTGGGTGCGCTGGCGGACCAGCTCGAGCGCGCCACCGCCATTCCCTTTGAGGACATCCCCGGTTTTGCCTCGGCCACCGTCGCGGGCCATGGCGGTCGCCTGGTGGGCGGCGAGCTGGAAGGCGTGCCCTGTCTGGTGCTCCAGGGTCGCTACCATATCTATGAAGGTCTGAGCGCGCACGATGTAGCCTTTCCCGTGCGTGTAGCCGCCGAGCTGGGCGCGCAGATCCTGATCGTGACCAATGCAGCGGGCGGCATCAATCGCCGTTTCCGCGCAGGCGATCTCATGATCATCGACGATCACATCAACCTGCAATGGCGCAATCCACTCATTGGCCCCGCGCAAGACGAAGAGCCGCGCTTTCCGGACATGTCTGAGCCGTACGATCGGGAGCTGCAGGCCAGTGCACGCCGCGTTGCCAGCCAGCGCGGTCTGCGTGTTGTGGAGGGCACCTACGTAGGGATTCTGGGGCCCAGCTACGAAACGCCCGCAGAAGTCCGCATGTACGAGCGGCTCGGTGCTGATGCCGTGGGTATGAGCACGCTGCCGGAGGTAATAGCAGCGCGCGCGCGCGGGCTGCGCGTGCTCGGCATCTCACTGATCAGCAACGTGGCTGCGGGCTTTGCAGACCAGCCACTCTCGCACGAGGATGTCATTGAAGCGGGCCGCGCAGCCAACGAGCCATTCGCCGCGCTGCTACGTGGTGTACTGAACGAGTTGCGCTGATACTCGAGCGGTTCTTCCTCTCTTCTCTCTTTCTCTCTTCCGATTTTCCTTCCAGGTTTTCTTCTTTCAGACCATGTGATTCAGCGGGCCGTGACCCTGGCCAAATCCGGGCGCGCCCAGCAGTGCGCGACGGATGTATGCCAGTGCCTCATCAACAGCACGCACCAGTGGACGTCCGTGCGCCAGACCGGCCGCAATGGCGGCGGACAGCGTGCAGCCCGTGCCATGTGTGTTGCGCGTTTCGATCCGACTGCGTTCCCAGCTATGCATCTCCTTACCGTCGAACAGCACATCGACAAGGTGCTGGCTTGTCAGGTGCCCGCCTTTGACCAGGGCAGCCCGGGCACCGTGAGCCACCAGGGTGCGGGCGGCTTCCTGCATGGCCGCTTCATGGTCCACGGCAAAACCAACCAGTATGGCGGCTTCGTGCAGATTGGGCGTGACCAGCGTGGCCAGCGGGATCAGCCGTTCGCGCACAGCGCGCTCGGCGCCGGGCTCCAGCAAACGATCACCGCTGGTCGCCACCATCACGGGATCCAGTACGTAAGGCTGCAAGCTTAGCTCGTGGATGGCATCCGCAACCGTGTTCACCAGGTCTCGGCTGGCCAGCATGCCGGTCTTGCAGGCGGCGGGACGCAGATCACTGACCACGGCATCGATCTGCTTGCGCACAATGTCGGAGGGCACGGCATGCACCGCGCTCACGCCCAGTGTGTTCTGGGCTGTGATCGCGGTGAGCGCCGACGTGCCGTATACGCCAAACGCATGAAATGTCTTGAGGTCGGCCTGGATGCCGGCGCCACCACCGCTGTCACTACCCGCAATGGTCAGGGCAATCGGTACGGACATTCCAGAAAGGTAGGGCCGAGCTACCTGGCTGACACGTTGGGTGCTGCCGGTAACTGGCGCAGCCGGCTCTTGAGCGTGTTGTACTCCGTAGAGCTGATGCGCAAGTTCCTCAACCGTGCCGTGCCCAGCCGATTGATTTCCGCGCGTGTCGAACTGACCCGGTCCTGCGTTGTCGGATGGGTCGAGAACCACTGCTCCACAGACGTGGGCGAACGCCGTTGCTCGGACAGCAGCTGCTCGAACATGGTGACCAGGCCATTGGGATTGATGCGCGCGGCCATGAGCAGCGGAACCGCCGCGCGGTCGGCCTCGATTTCGGCTTCCCGGCTGTGTCTGGCCAGATACATTCCGCCGCCCAGGTTCAATGCCGTGCGCTCCAACCCACCAGGCGAGCGCCCCAGGAGGACGTACGCGAGCGTGAGCCCCAGGTTCGCGCTCTGCATGCGCTCCATCTGTTCGACGCCGTGACGCTCTTCCACGTGCCCGATTTCATGGGCCAGCACGCCGGCCAGCTCGCTGAAGTTGTCTGTGCGCTCGATCAGGCCACGGTTCACGTAAACGTAGCCACCCGGCACGGCAAAGGCGTTGACCTGCCGGGCGTTCACCACAAAAAAGGTATAGTTGATTCCGCGCCCGCCGTAGCGCGCGATGTCATCGCCAATCAAATTGATGGCCCGTTGGACGGCCGCATCGGATACAATGGGCAGTTGCTGATTGATCTCGGTCGAGTACTGCGCGCCCATTTCCATTTCCTGCTGCGTTGAAACTGCGCAGCCCGTCACAAGCAGAATCACGGGCAGCAGCACGATCAGGCTGCGTTGCCCCCAGGGCGGTCCGGAAGGTGTGCGCTTCATAGTTGCCATCTCCAGAGTCTACCGGGTGTTGCCCGATTTGAAGGAGCAAAACGTATTCCGGTCCAGAGCTCCATGCTGAGTCGCTCTGAAGAGCGACTGTTGCGCGCACTGCAACACCGGAAAGCGCGCACGACGCAAGGCTTTTTTCTGGCCGAAGGGGTGCGCGTAGTCGAGGAGCTGGTGCGCTCCGGTATTGACCTCCAATTCGCCGTTGTTTCGACCACGCTGGAGGACACGCCACGGGGCCAGTACATACAATCCGCGCTCGAGTCGCGCACCACCGTGCACGTCGTGTCCGAGCGCACGTTGAAGGACCTGGCCGCCACCGAGCAGCCTCAGGGCGTACTGGTCGCGGCGCGCGAACCCGCGCGTGCACTGACCGATTTGCACATCGAGACCATTGCCCGCGTGCTGGTGTCTGATGCGGTTCAGGATCCGGGCAACCTGGGCACACTCATTCGCGCCGCCGACGCGTTTGCCGCCGCCGCCGTCATCCTGCTGCCCGGTTCCGTCGATGCATGGAACCCCAAGGTCGTGCGTTCTGCGGCCGGCTCATCATTCCACTTGCCCATCGTGTCCGCGCCACAGCCCGAATTGTCGACCTGGCTGCGCGCCCAGCAGTTCCAAACGCTGGGTGCAGCCGTGGACGGCCAGCCGCTCGCCGCTGCCAAACTGCCGGCGCGCGTGGCATTGGTAGTCGGCAATGAAGGGGCCGGTCTGCGCGCGGAAACGCGCGCCCTGATCGATCGCATGATCGGTATTCCTACACCGGGCCGTGCGGAATCACTCAACGTGGGCGTGGCCGCCGGAATCCTGATGTATTTGCTTGCGCAGCAGCAGGCATGAACGCGCTCGTCCTGGCCTACGCTTTCGCCGTGGGCGCCATCATCGGCTCCTTCCTGAACGTCTGCATCCTGCGCTGGCCGGCCGAACAGTCCGTGCTGCGGCCACGATCGCGCTGCCCCGGTTGCGGCTCCATGATTCGCTGGTACGACAACATCCCGATCGTGAGCTGGATCATTCTGCGTGGGCGCTGCCGCACCTGCGGCATCCGCATCTCCCCACAATATCCGGCCGTCGAGCTGGTCACCGGCATCATCTGGTTGAGCGCTGTTATGCGCTTCGGTGTGAGCGTGCCTGCACTACACTCTGCCGTGTTCCTCAGCATCCTGCTGGGGATTGCACTCACGGACGCGCGTGAAATGGTGATACCCGACCAGTTCTCTCTGGGCGGCCTCATCCTCGGGCTGGGCTTTGCTGCGGTTCCAGGCGAATTATCGTTTCTACAGGCGCTGCTGGGCGCGGCATTGGCCTACGCATTCTTCTGGGCCGTGAAATGGAGCGCCGAGAAGATCCTCAAGAAGCCAGCGCTCGGTGTCGGCGACATCCACATGATGGCCATGGTGGGCGCGTTTCTGGGCACGGGCGGCGCACTGCTCACCATGTTGATCGGATCGTTGGTGGGACTCTTGGTGGGTGTGCCCGTGAGCTGGTTTCGCGGCAAACTCGCCGTGCTGGGAACCTACCTCCCCCTCGGCACGTTCCTGGCCCTCGGTGCCGCCATCACGCACGCCTGGGGTCAACCTCTGCTAACCTGGTATCTCGATCTCTTCGTGTGACGCGTGACGCGTCCCGCGTCACGGATCACTGCAATCGCGCTGGTAGCCGCAGGCCGGGCATACGATCCGGCAGTGACGCTCGTACATCACGTTGCCACACAAATCGCACAACAGGACCACCCCTTTCGGGGTCTTGACCCGTTCGGAGCCAGCTCCAGGCTCATTCGCCGAGCCCTCGCCGGAACGCTCTGAAGTTTTTCCTATGTTTCTTTCCATCCGTAAATCCGTCACGCGTCACGCGTCCCGCGTTCCGCGTCCCGTGTCCCGCGAGAATCGATCGGGACGGAAGGACTCGAGCGCAAACGCGGGTGCACGCCCCTCGATCAGGTCTGCTATGAGTGTACCCGTGATGGGTGTCAGCAGGATCCCATTACGGAAGTGACCGGTCGCGTGGAACAGTCCTTTAATGTCCGGGTCGCGACCCAGCAGAGGCAGGTCATCGGGCGTGCCCGGTCGAAAGCCCATCCAGTGTTCGGTCAGCTGCGCGCGGGCAAGCACGGGTACCAGCGCGAGGGCTGCCTGGTGAAGAGAACGGCGACCTTCCGCGGTTGTGCGTGCATCAAAGCCCCCGCGTTCTACAGTAGCGCCGACCAGCACGCGACCAGCTGCGCGCGGGATCATGTAGCAGCGCTCCGATTGCAGGATGGCGCCGAACGGTCGCGGCCGGCAGAGCAGTGCGATCATCTGGCCGCGCACGGGCAACACGGGCAAGGGGCGAGGCAGTCCTGCGACCTGCGCGCTCCAGGCACCAGCGGCAAGCACTACGATGTCGGAGAGGATGGTTCCGGATGGGCATTGCACACCGGTCACCTCGCCCTGCCGAGTGAGCAGGGCCAGCACGGGCGCGTGCATGAACTGCGCGCCGCGCCGCTGTGCTGCGTCCTGAAGCGCGTAGCGTAGCGCTCGGTTGTCGACCAGCGCA
>JBOHRF010000366.1:0-5406 GCA_050732575.1 Longimicrobiales bacterium | reverse complement strand
CGCCATACGCGCACACGATAGTGTCAGCCAAGCACCAGAGTCGTCGTGTTTTCATTGCTCAAAGCAAAGATGTTCTGGCGAGGCTCGTCACGATCTCCCAGTTGAAGCGCACGAATCGGTGCAGCTCACTTTCGAGCAGCCGCTCCTGGTCGCTGTGCGCGCCAAAGCCTTTCGGTCCGTCTTCCATGTCCGTGGCCGGCCCGATGCCGAAGCACTGGATGCCGCGAGCGCGCAGGTACGACATGTCCGTGGCGCCCGTGCCCATCATGGGCAAGGTGACCGTGTTGTACACGCGTGTGACTGCCGCTTCGATCTGCTTGAACGCTTCGGAAGCGAGGTTCGCCTGGGTGCCCGGCGGCCGGCCGGCCTGGGAAGGAAAGCGCACCTCTACGGCCGGATCGTTCACGACCGCTTTGACCTGGGCCAGGAACCTGTCCGCGTCTTCGTCGGGCAACATGCGCACGTCGAGTGTCGCTTTCGCTTCCGATGGGATGACGTTCGAGCGGTAGCCGCCAGTGAAAATGTTGGGCGACACCGAGGTGCGTAACATCGATGAGTGCCGCGGTTCGTTCTCGTACAACCAGGTATCCGCAGCCGCGCGCAGTCTTGCATCGGCCGACAGAACGTCGCGGTAATGCTTCGCCACATCCGGCGCTGAGAGTGCAGCGAGTCGCTGGAAGTAGGTGCGGGTGGTCTCGTTGAGCCGGACCTCGGAGCGCCACTCGCCGATTCTGGCCACGGCGCCGGCCAGGTGCACAATCGCGTTCGACTTGAGCGGCACGGAGCCATGCCCTGCTATTCCACGTGCAATCAGCTCGATGCCACGGCCTCTCTTCTCCAGCGTCTGCACCGTGGCGTACTTCACCTCGCCGTTGATGCGTGTGACACCACCACCTTCGGCCAGGCAATACTCGGCATCGAGGTCGGCAAAATGCTGGTTGACCAGGAACTGGATGCCGATGATCGTGCTGCCTTCCTCACCGGCCTCGGCTACGAAGATGACGTCGCGGTCCAGCGCCACGTTGAGTCGCTTGAGCAGCAGCATCGTCATCAGCGCAGCCGTGAGATTGTCTTTGTCGTCCACGGCGCCGCGGCCGTACACGTAGCCGCCGTCGCGCGTTGCGCTGAAGGCGGGATGCGTCCACTTCGTGGAGTCAACGGTGACCACATCGGAGTGACTCATGATGAGCAGCGGCCGCTTCCGGCCATTGCCCTTCAAGCGCGCAATGACATTCGATCGATTTGAATCAAGCGCTACGATCTGCGCCGGGATCCCTTCTTTGTCGAATACCTGCTTGAGGTATTCAGCCACGCGGCGCTCGTTGCCCGGGGGGTTGCTCGTGTCGAGCCGCAACACGGCCTGGAAGTGGCGCAGGGTTTCATCTCGAAGCGCGGCCCAGTCGGGTTGCGGTGACTGGGCATGACCTGGCGCATTGATGGATACAAGAAGGAGCATCGATACGACGGTGCACTTTATCATAGCGCTCCTCGCCTGGAGTTAACGCATCACGAGAAGCTGTGACAATGCTGGGTGCACTGCAAGGAGACAGGCCAAAGCAGAGCCATGCCCCCGCACCCGAACTGGTATGAACCAGCTGCCGGCCAGCCCCGCCTCGAGATCGTTGCGCCAGTGCACCTAACGCTCGACGCAGATGGGCAGTTGCGTCTTCCATGCACATGACGCCCAATGCGAGCGCCAGACAACGTTGCTGCGTTCGCAACACAGACCGTCCATCAGGTACAGTGCTCAGTTTCCAATCGAGTAACATGCACAAGGCGCGCAGCACGAGCCCGGGAGCAGCATCGGGGCGAGCTGCCAGAATCACGGCGGCGTGTGTACTCGATCTTGCGAGTTTGTTGTAGTTACGACTTTGGCCGGCCGCGGCTGTGCGCTACAGAGCGGTCATCTCCCGCTCATGCGCGGGGTACGAAAAAAGCGCTCATCAAGCCAATGTCGACCAATGTATGCGCCAGCACCACCCACGCCATGCCACCCGTGTCCAGCGCTGCTTTGCCCCACACGACCGAACCGAGTCCGATGAGTAGCGACACAGGTAGCGCGGCCAGAATGCCCATACTCATACCCCAATGGAAGAGCCCGAACATCAGCCCCTGCATCCACAGGCCCGCAGCAATTCCGCCCGCGCGAATGAACGCCGGCTGCAACATGCCGCGAAAGATGAACTCTTCGGCCAGTGCGTTTGCCACGGCGGCTAACAATACGGCCGGGATGAAGGGCCATAATGAGCCGCTGATCATCGGGCGGAAGCCCACGTTGGCCTGCATGATGAAGAAGAACACGATGCAGAACCCGGTATAGCCACCCAGCAGATGTCGCGACCACGGTATGGGCGGCGTTTTGCGGCTGACATCGCGTGCCACCGCTCTCAGGTTGCCGATGCCCAACGTGAGCGGTGGCCATTCTTCCCGGCGACCGAGCAGCAGAAACCAACCAATCAGCATGGGCAGAACCAACGCGGCCCCGTAGGCCAGGCGGCTCACAGCAAATGGTAAAGCATCGCCCGGCGAGTCGAACGGAATCTCCCAGCGCACGGGCAGATACGGATACAGCCACGCATAGAGTTGATGCCCGATCAGAAAACCGAGTACGACGAGCGAGGCGCCCGCCTGTTTGCGGCGTCCGGCCGCGAGTCCCGCGACGGCCAACAGCAGCACGGCAACGATCGCTCCCAGGTACAGGATCCTGCCCGGCGCGATCGCCTCGAGTGCCTGTACGACCTCGTGTTGCCGGTAACGTCCTATGAAGGCAACCGCACCCAGCCAGGCCGTCAGCGTGAGCGCGAACAGCCACCACCACGCCGCGCGTTCCTGAACGCGCGCCGCAGGAGCGCCAAACAGTGTAAAGATCGTTTCTTCCCTGACGTCAACCGCCACGCCGACTATCCCGCGCAGCTCAAAACGCCGCCGATTGCTGCGCCGGCACTCGCGAGCTTGAGGAAATCGCGACGATCAACCCTGAGGTCGTCCATGCGTTGCCCCCTCGGTTTGGCTGGGTAAAGTCCTGGCCTTGCGTCAACGTAGCGAATTGACGACGTCGAGAACTCGATCAGTGTCAGCCGGCGCAACGTAGAAATGAGCGGATAGCCGCACGCCCCAATCGCCCTCAGCAAGAACTCGAATCTTGTGTTTCCAGAGCTCGTCCTGGACCTGGTCGGAGGTGCGGCCGGCCACGGCAAACGTGGTCATTGCATCGGAAATTTCTACGTCAACCTAATCCTAATCCTTACCCTAAGGTGCTTGGCTACTTCTTCCCCGACGTTGATGCCGCACTGGAGACCAGCCAGGCCCCTGCCAGGTAGGCCACGCACCACTGGAAGAGTTTCCGCTCCTTCATGCGTTCCAGAGAAATCATCGCGCGAGGTGTCCGCGGCCTGGATCGGCTTCGATCGTGATCGTTGCTGGTATCGTGTTGTGAATGGGCGAACAGAAATGGAGCGTCAGATCCAGAGCACTGTCCATCCGTTCCTAATGACTACTTGTTATGTCCCGGTCACTTTCGCGAGTACCGGCTCCAATTTCTGATCGCCGCCCGAGCCGGTATAGACCACGCGACCCCTGGCATCCAAAACGACGATGTAGGACGTGCCCGGCGCCCTGAACGCGCGTACCGCTTTGCCCTGACCATCCCAGAGCATGCGCCCGGGCATCGTTTTATTCTCCATGTGTCGTTTGATCGACCGAGTGTTTTGATTGACACCCACGGCAACGATCAGGAACTCGACCGAGCTGCCATACTTCTTGTGCGCTTGCAGCAAGGCCGGCTCGAGCTCTTTGCAGAGGCCACACCAGGTGGCCCAGAACTCCAGCAACACCGGCCTCTTGCCCATGAACTGGGCAAGGTCCACGGCGCGACCATCCAGGTCTTCGAGGGTCACGGGTGCGGGCACGGCGTTCAACTCCAGGCCGATATCCTGCGCGTGCAACAACGCGCCCCTGGCGAGCGTGCCTGCCATGATGAGACCGAGTGCGATACTGCGCATCACAACACCATTCCCATCTGTATGAAGTAGTATTGCGCCATGCCGATCATGATCAACGCAGCAATCCGTTTCATCCACACCAGCCAGCGGCCGGATTGCGGCAGTCGGGCCAGCACGCCGGAGAACGCGCCCACTACGATCAACAAGGCAGTCATACCCAGCGAGAACACGAACAGGTACAGGAATCCAAGGGCTCCGCTGCGCGTGGTCGTGACCCAGGTCAAAACTGCGGCAAATGCGGGCGCGCCGCACGGGGCAGCCACAATCCCCGAGGTCGCGCCCAGCAGGAAGACCGCCGGATAGCTGCCCCCACCCAGACCGCTGGCCCAGCGCAGGAACCGTTGCGGCGCGGTCAAGGGAAACACGTCCAACATGGCTAGCGCGAACAGCAGGAGAAGGTTCCCGATAGCGAACCGCGCCCATGGACTGGCGGAAACGGTGCCGAACAGCGAGCCACTGAGCCCCGCGATCAGGCCCATCAGCGCGTAGAGCAGCGCCAGTCCCAGCGCGTAGGTGAGTGAAAGCAGGATGGTGCGCGCGCGCGATTGCTGTTCCCGGGCGCTGCCTCCGATGACCGCGGCCGTGATCGGGATCATCGGATAGACGCAGGGCGTGAGACTGGTCAGCACACCCGCGCCGAACAGCGTGCCCAGCGCAAGTAATGGACTGTTTTGAAGTGTTTCGCCGAGGCCTTGCATCAGCATGATCGGAACATGTAGAGCATGTGATGCATGATCTGCGGTTATGTCGTCCTGCGCAACATCGTGGAGCTACGCCAGGCATTCACAAAGCAAGAGACCCCGGGATGATTCTCCTGGGGTCTCCAAGGTGGCGGTGACGCCACGCGAGCTCGGCAAGCGTCCAAACGATAATACGCCAACGCCTCGAAGTCCAGCCAGGGTGCCCGGAACGGGATTCGAACCCGTACGGCCTTTCGGCCACGAGCTTGCCGAGCTCGCGCGTCTGCCAATTTCCGCCACCCGGGCACCTTGCCACAAAGCGACTGGAATCCCGCAAACGGATCGGCAAGCTGTCCTGTGGTCTGGCTGAACGCGGGAAAGGTTACCAGCGGTTGCAAAAAGGCCAATGGCAGAATCGGACTAGACGATTCGAGGGCGCGCCGGGATAATCTCGTGGTTGCGCTGCTTGGATGGCCGAACGATCACAGTCAATTCTGCGCTGCTCGGCTCGTGAGCTGATCGAATGCAGGTTTGCCGCGCAGCGATGCAAACATCGGATCGATGCGTGGTCGATTGGGCGTAATGAAGTACGCCGCTGTGTGCGGCGCCGCAACCACGCCTTGCAGCACGGCAATCGCCTCGTCTGGTCGGTCGGTCATGATATAAACGCGCGCCAGAATCATGGAGATGTACAGCGCTGGGGGTGCGGGTAGCGAAAGAGGGAA